>DASWBA010000154.1:0-6121 GCA_036390825.1 Candidatus Dormiibacterota bacterium | reverse complement strand
GCTCGTGATCCGCAACCCATGGCCGGGGATGACGCGCGGATTCTGGGGCGACCGCGAGCGCTACCTCGAGACGTACTGGGCCCGATTCCCGGGCGTGTGGGTGCACGGCGACTGGGCCTACGTCGACCCCGAGGACGGCCTCTGGTACGTGCTGGGCCGCTCCGACGACACGATCAAGGTCGCGGGCAAGCGCCTGGGGCCGGCGGAGGTCGAGTCGGTGCTGGTCGGGCATCCCGCGGTGGCGGAGTCGGCCGCCATCGGCATTCCCGACGAGCTCAAAGGCGAGGCACTGGTCTGTTTCGTCATCCTGCGCCCGGGGCGGGTGGGAACCGCAGAGCTCGCGCTCGAGCTGCAGGACCTGGTGGCGGCGGCGCTGGGCAAGCCGCTCCGGCCGAAGGCCGTCCACTTTGTGACCGACTTGCCCCGCACGCGCAACGCCAAGATCCTGCGCCGCGTCGTCCGCTCGGTTTACACCGGCAAGGATCCGGGGGACCTGTCCTCGCTCGAGAACCCCAGCGCGCTCGCCGCCATCGGCGCTACGCGCAGCTGACGAAAAGGCCTAGAAGCTGAGGACTTTGTCCGCTTCCATCGTGAGCCGCACCAGATCGGGCGGGGTGATGAAGGTCGCATTGGGACTCAGCATCGACGGCAAGACCCCACGGGCCTCAGCACAGCCTTTTCAAACGTAGAAGGGGACGTTCTGCTCCAGGCACTTGTCCAGCAGGTCGCGCAGAGGCGGCAGGCCCTGGCCGTAGACGTTGGCGATGATGTCGGGCTTGAGGAGCTCGGCCGCGTCGCCGGCAAACGCAACCGCCACCTGGACGCCTGCGGGCGTGGCGCCGTTGGCCGCGATATGGAATGGAATGCTGGCGCGGGTGGGGTCGGTCGACCCGCTCGACGCGACGATCAGCAGTCCTGGCACGGCGCCCATTATCCGTGCTTGATGCACGCGGCGTTCCTCAGTTGAGACTCACACGCAAGGATTGGGTGAGGCTGGTCCTGCTCTGGCTGGGCGGGATCGACCTCCGCCTGACGCTGCTGGCCGTGCCTCCGCTCATACCTCTCATCCACCGCGAGCTTCACCTCGACGAGAAGGCCGTCGGCGCGCTGGTGTCGCTGCCGGTCCTCATCTTCGCGACCGCGGCGGTGCCCGGGTCGCTCCTGATCGCCAGGCTCGGGGTGCGCGGCGCGCTCCTGGCAGGCCTTGGCTTCGTGGCCGTTTTCGGCGCCACGCGCGGTTTCGGGCCGAGCACGCCGGTGCTGTTCACCTCCACCTTCCTCATGGGCCTGGGGGTCGCGGTGAGCCAGCCGGCCTTTCCCTCGATCGTCCGCGATTGGTTCCCCAGGCGCATCGCCCTCGCCACCGCCGTCTACAGCAACGGCATCCTCATCGGCGAAACGCTCCCCAATGCGCTGACGACGCCGGTCGGCGTCCTCCCCCTTGCCCATGGCGACTGGCGTTGGGCGCTGGCGATGTGGTCGGTGCTGGTCGCGATCACCGCCGTTGCGATCGCGGTCGCCGCGCCGAAGCGTGGACCGAAGCCCGCGGTGCCCACGCGATGGTGGCCGTCCTGGCGTGAGGGCCAGACGGTGCGGATCGGGCTCGTGATGGGGATGGCTTCGGCGGTCTACTTCGGCACCAACGCCTACATCCCCGACTTCCTCGACCAGACCGGCCGCCACCAGCTCATCTCCCCCACGCTCGCGATCTTCAACGGCGCGCAGCTGCTGACGGCGCCGGTGGTGGCGGTCTGGGACCGGCTGCTGACCGGCCGCATCGGGTTCATCGGGTCGGCGGCCCTGATGGTGCTCGCCCAGATCGGAATCGTGGTCACGCCCGGAGCCGGCGTGCTGCTCTGGGCGCTGGTCCTCGGATTCGCCGCCGCGCTCGCGTTCATCGTCGTGCTCACCATGCCGCCGCGCATCGCGGCGCCCGGCGACGTGCACCGGATGAGCGCGGGCGTGTTCACGTTTCAGTACGCGATCGCGTTCGTGGTGCCTTTCGTGTCGGGCGCCCTGTGGGACGCGACCGGCCGGGCCGTCCTGGCCTTCGTGCCCGGCATCATCGCTGCGGTTGTGATGGGCTGGCTGGCCCTGTCCCTCAGGATCCCGCCCGCCGTCCAGCCGCCGGCAGGGACTTGATCAGGCGGTCGTACTCGGCCTCCGAGAAGGCGCGCAGCGTTTCGGTGGACACGTTGCCGGCGCTCCCGGTCATGAGGGCGAACTTCGCCGCCGCTTCGTCATCGGGCGCCTCGATGATCGCGACGATGTCGTAGCGCCCCATGGTCAGGTGCGTGTGCAGCAGCTTTCCGCCCAGGGAAGCGATGGTCTTGGCCGCCGCAGCTCGGCGCTTGGGGTGGTCCTTGATGGCCTTGATCCCCTGCTCGGTGAATCGCATCAACGAGATGTAGGTCGGCATGGCGGTGCTCTCCCCTATGACGATCTGACGCCCTCAATGCGATGCTAGCGCGCCGTCCGCCTCAGGGGAAGATGCCGGCCTTCAGGTCGGAGATGATCTCGCCGGCCGCTCGGGCCCCTTCCTCCGCCCCTCCCTCCATGAAACCCTGGAAGTTGATCGAGCAATGTTCACCGGCGAAGTGGCACTTGCCCGTCGTCACGTTCGGCTGACGTGACCCTTCGTACCCGCTGAAAAGCGTGTACTGGCCCACCTTCCAGTAGGAGTAGGAGCCGAGCAGGTTCGGGTCGATGCGTGGCACGCTGAGGGTCGCGCGGCCGTTCCAAAGGCTCGAGATGCCCGGGAACACGGGCTCGATCTGTGAGAGGTAGGTGGTCGCGAAATGGTGCACGACGGCCGGGTCGTTGGGATTGCCGTCGAAGGATGCGAGAGGGACGCCGCCTCCGGTGTAGTCGACCAGGATGCCGGTGTTGCCGTTCTGGCCGCGGGTCACTTCCCAACCGGATTGATAGCCGGTGTCTGAGTAGCTCGTGCCTGTGCTGACGCCCCATGGCCCCGAGGTGTCCCACAGCCGGCTGTCGAACTGAAGCTGCAGCTTGCAGTTCTTGCCGTAGCCCAGCTTCTGGATGGCCGTCTGCTTGAGCTTTGTAAAGCCGGCCGCGCGGAAGTCCGCATCGGAGGTGAGGATCGTCCGCAGCACCGAGAACGGGATCGCCATGATGACCCGGTCTACGGTCGTGTTGATGGTTCCTGATGGAGCATGGAATGTCAGCGTGTAGGTGTTGTTCGAGTTGTGGACGATGCCGGTCAGCCTGTGGTTCAGCTTGACGCTGCCGGCAGGCAGCGCCGCCGCCACCGCCTTCGGCAAGCGCTCGTTGCCGCCGACGATGTGAAAGCGCTCGTCTGAGGCGCCGAACGCGTTGAATTTCCTGACGTTGAACAGCAAGTACACGATGTTCAGCGAGCTCTGCTGCGTGGTGACGTTCCCGTACTCGATGTTGTAGGCGACATCCAGGAGCTGCCCCAGCTTCGATCCGTGACCGCCGGGAACGCGGCTCTCGATCCAATCGAAAAGACTCATGTGGTCGAGGTCGAAGCCGGCCTGGGTGAAGCTGTTGTACACGGTGGGGAACGGCGCCGCTGCGTTGTCGGCTTTGAGGGCTCTGAAGACCGGCTCGAAATCCGAGTTCGTCTTGGTGGCCGGGTAGTACTCATCGTCGAAGAAGTAGGTCTCACTCGAGTGTGGCGGCTCGGCGGCGTGGAGGTCGACCGTGGCCAGGTTGAACCTCTGCGCCAGCCCGAGGATCGATGTGTGGGCGGTGTCGATGAGCTCGCCACAATGTTCGCTGGTCTGGCCGTTCAGCCATGAGGTGGTGTCGGAGTGCATGCGTCCGCCAACGCGGTTCGCAGCCTCGTACACCGTTGACGAGAGGCCCACATCCTGCAGCGTCAGCGCGGCGTTCAGCCCGCTTATGCCTCCTCCAACGATGGCGATACGCGGCCCGGCCGCGGCAAAGGTCGGGAGCCGGCCGCCCAGGGCGGCGGCGCCGACGACTGCTCCGGTTGCCTTGAGGAAGTCGCGACGAGTCGGCATCAGGCGACGCGCGGCCTGGACTTGTTCCACGGTCCGGCCCGACTGATCGGCGTCCTTGAAGTCCTGGACGAGACCCTCGAACAATCTCAGCAGAGGCGTGCGTGCCATCGGTCTTCCCCCAGTGGATGGTTGCTCGGTAACTCGAAAGACCGGAGGGGATGGATCCCCTCCGGTCTTAGCAATGCTAGGGAATGCTGAGCGTCGCGACGACCTGCTGCTGGAAATGCCCCGAGTTGCTGTTGCTGCTGTCGTTGAAGGTGCTGACCGAGGTCGTGAAGTCGGTCCTGCCGCTGGTGATGTTGCCATAGTAGTCGCCGATGAATCCCTCAGCCGCGCCGATCCCGGCCGGCTTCAGGGAGTTCAGCTCCGGGTCCCAGGTGTGGAGGCTGATCCGGATGTTGTGGCCGAGCGGCTTGAGGTTGGGGTCGTAGAGCTGGACGCTGGCGTTGACGCAGTAGTTGGCCGCTCCGAACGGTTTGTTGTTATCGATAGAAAGGCCGGCGCCCGCGGCGTCAGGATCTGTGGCGGCTGGACATGGGAGCCGGCGGTCGTAGAACGCGAGCACCACCGTGCCGTCAGCCGCGGTTGTGAGGTTCGGCTGGAAGGCGTCGACCTGGCTCGTGTTGTCGTTGACCTGGATCGGCGCCGACCACGTCTGGCCCCCGTCGAAAGAAGCGCTGAGGATCAGGTTGCCGAAGCCGAGGCTGTAGTCCTCCCACGACACGTACAGCGGGTACTGGCGGTTGGCGAGGCGGTGCGTGCCCACGGCGAACGTGTCCTCGATCCCGTCGCGGAATGTGGTGTTGGCGTAGATGAGGGGCGGCGCCGACACGTGGCCGACAACCCTCGGGAGCGAATCCCAGCTCACCCCGCCGTCGGTCGAGCGGTCCATGAGGATGCCCGTGAGCGTCGATTTGCTGGTGAAGTTGGTCAAGGTCGTGTAGACGGTGCCGTTGCCGTCGACGTGCGGCAGCAGGTAAGTGTCGCCCTGCGGGTTGTTGCCCGCGGTCGGCAGCAAGGTCGGGGACGACCACGCCGTGTGCGTGCCGTCAGCCCTGGCGTCGGCGTAGGAGACGAATGGCTTGGCCGTGATCGAGTCGAACACGGTCCACATCGCATAGATGCGGTTGAGATGCGGGCTCCTCGGGTTGGTGTCGATGGTGATCCACTGCTTGTCCGGCTCGCGGCCCTTGGCGGGATACGGGGCCACGATGTCCATCGGAGCGCCGCGGTTGGTGGACCAGTCGTCCGCCGCCGTCGCGCCGTGCTTGCGGATCGCGACCGTGATCGCTTCCGCGGGCACGCTCGGGTTCGGCTCGATGTTCTGGTTGGTCTTGAAGCTGTGCCCGCCACTGGCGGTATAGAAAAACTCGTAGGGCAGGATCAGCGAGTAGTAGTTCCCAAACGTATCGAAGGCGCCGACCGGGTCGGTGTTGTCGGTCCAGCCTTCGTAGCCGGGGATGTGACCCTGGTTCGGCCAGGTCACACCGCCGTCAAACGACTCGTAGAAGCCGAGCTCGTGGTTGTAGCCCTCGGCGCTGACGGCCCACTTCGACGAGCCGATCAGGTGCAGGGGGTTGGTGGGGTCGACCCGGAGGTCCGACTCGGAGTGGTCCTTCACCACCATCGGAGTGGCCGCAGGGAAGCCGGGGTTGCTGCCCACCTGGCTTGGGTACGGTGTGGCGCCGATGTCCTCACCAGTCGTCGCGCCTGTGCATGCCGTCATGCCGGTGTAGCCGTTGGCTGGACCGAGATTTCCGAAATATGGATCCTCGGGCCGGTAGCAGCTGGTTCGCTGCGACGTCGCAAAGACGTTGGTAACGCCATTCGCCGCAGCGCTCGCCGCATAAGCAGCGTCGGACTGCAGCCCCTGCGGCACGTTCCCGACCCCAGAGCTCGCCGCGGACGCCGGTGTGATCGAGAATGCGCCGACCAGGACGGCGGGAATGACTAGAGAAACGAACCTGATCTTTCTCACACGAATCCTCCTCAGTGGAAGACGGCCCACCAGCACCCCAACAATGCTCAGGAAGATAAAGGATAAAAGCTTAAGAAAGCAATTTGGAGCGCCCGGGCGCATTCGGCGCCCGGACAAATTGACAGGCGTCGGT
>DASWBA010000153.1:0-10167 GCA_036390825.1 Candidatus Dormiibacterota bacterium | reverse complement strand
GACCGCCTTTGATCACCACCGCATGCGCTCCAAGCTCCATGATGGCGCGTCCGGCGGCGACCCGGTCGGCATGAGTCCGGATCCTGAGCCCCGCCAGGGCTTCGGCTTCGGGAATGTTGGGCGTCACGACGGCGGCCAGTGGTAGCAGCCCGCGTCGCAGCGTCTCGACCGCGTCTTCACGCAGCAGACGATCGCCGCTCTTGGCGACCATCACCGGGTCCACGACCAGCCGGCGCAGCCCGTGACGCGTCAGGCTTGCGACGACGGTCTCGATGATCGCCGCGCTCGACAGCATGCCGGTTTTGACTGCCGCGATCGAGAAATCTTCTGCCACGGCATCGAGCTGGGCGGCGATCACGTCCGGGTCGATCTCCTGAACCGCGCGGACGCCGACCGTGTTCTGGGCCGTGATCGCCGTGATAACGCTGACGCCATAGACGCCGAGCGCCGCGAAGGTCTTGAGATCGGCCTGGATGCCGGCGCCGCCGCCCGAGTCCGAGCCCGCGATGGTGAGCACCACCGGCTGGCTCATCGCCGCCCCAACAGCAAATACGCCGCGCCACCAACCAGCGCTCCGACGTAGCCTGAGATATCCGTGTTGTGCAGCGCGTTGACGGCCAGCGGGCTCTGCCACAGCGACGTATTCACGAACGGGATGGCGACCGCCAGCCCGATCAGCCAGGCGAGCACCGCCCGGCCACGAAAGGTCATGAGCCGGCCGGGACGCCGCTGAAAGACAAACATGTCCACCATCACGACCGCGGCCCAGGATGGGACCCACAGGTAGGTGATCAGCAAGAAGTTCGTGTACTGGTCCTTGAAGTTCGAGATGAACATCGCGACGTAGGCGAGGACACCGCCGAGCGCGCCGCAAGCGAGCGCGGCCGACCACCGGCGCATTCTCAAGTTCAGGGCGAGCGCCGACAGCGCCGCCGTGTAGACGTCGAGGTAATTCGCCCAGATCTCGCCCACGGCAATGAACAGCAAGAAGGGCACGACAATCGCGATCGGGGCATTGGCCGAGATCAATGCCAGGAGGTTGCCGCCCGCCCTGGGATCGATGCTCGCCAGCAGGACGCCCAGCGCGCCGAAGGCAAACATCGAGATCGCCGTTCCAGCGCCGATCCAGCCGGCGACGGAACGAACGGGTAACCGTTCCGGCAAGTAGCGCGAGTAGTCAGAGGCGAAGCTGAACCACGACGCGACCAGGGCGAAAATCACGCTGGTGCCCAGCACCCAGGCCGCCAGGCGGTCGCCACCGGTGACCGAGGGCTGCAGGCTCCAGTTCACCTTGGGCAGGAGCGCCAATCCGAGGATGGCGCAGAAGATGACGAAGACGATGGCGCCGTATTTCTCGAAGACCGCGATCGTCTGGTGCCCGTAGATGGCAACGAGGATGGATAAGACGACGACGATCAGCAGGGCGAAACCGTTGATGACATTGCCCTGCGGCAAGCCGGCCAAGCGAGCCAACTGCACCAGCGCCTGTGCCGCAATGACGCAATCGACGGCGAACCACCCGACCGCGAGGAACAGGGTGAAGAAAGCGCCGCCATACGCGCCCCGGATGCCGAAGGTCTCGCGCGCCGCCACCACCTGGGTCGTCCCGAAGCGCGGCCCGGCCACGCTCAGCAGGCCGTGCAGGCCCGCGGCCAGCGCGGCGCCGACCGCGACCGCGAGGATCGCCTCGAAGACCCCCAGCCCGAACGTGACCAGCAGGGCGCCCGTGATCAGCGATACGAAGTTGGCGAAAGCGGCGACCCAGAGCCAGGCGACGTCGCGCGGTGATCCCCTGCGTTCGCTCGACGGGATCGGCTCGATGCCACGAGTCTCGACCTTGAGAAACTCGTCGGTCGAAGCGGCCTGCTCAACCATGTGTCCCTCCGCTGGCATTACCCAGATCAGGTTCTAAGGGTTGGCGGAGCGTTCCACCTCTCAGCGTTCCAAACGCACCCCGTCAGCCGAGTATATCTACCAGTACCGCTCTTCTTTCCAGGGGTCGGCAGAGTTGTTGTAGCCGTTGCGCTCCCAGAAACCGAGCCGGTCGTGCTCGACCCACTCCAGCCCTTCGAGCCACTTGGCGCTCTTCCAGGCATAGCGTTTGGGGACGACCAGGCGTAGCGGGCCACCGTGGTCAGGCGTGAGCTCGGCGCCATCGTGCCGGTAGGCGATCAAGACATCGTCGTCGGCCAGGATGTCGATCGAAAGGCTCGTCGTGTAGTCGGCATCGCAGTGGGCGATGACGTAGGCGGCAGTGGGGCGCGGCTTCACCAGCGCTACCAGGTCCTTGAAGGCGACGCCCTCCCAGGCATTGTCAAGGCGACTCCAGGTCGTCACGCAATGCATGTCGGCCGTGATCGCTGTCGAAGGCAGCTTACGGACCTCGTCCCACGTCAGCGTCGCCGGTGCCTCGACTTCGCCGTAGAGACGCAGCCGCCACTTCGCCATGTCATAGTGCGGCGTGCTGCCGTACGAAAGCACCGGCCACTTCTGCGTCAGCACCTGCCCGGGCGGCAATCGATGCGGTTCTTTGACCACCCGGGGATCCTGCTCGCGATCGCGCCGGAAGAGCATCAGCCCACCGCGTGCCCTCCCCCTGAGGGGGAGGAACCTTCATCCGGCGATGGCTGCATGAGCTCTTTACGAAACTGGTCGAAGGCGTCGACGACGACGTCGCTCACGCCGTAGACACTCAAGACCCGCTCGAGCGCACCCTGCACCTCGGCTTCGCGCAACAGGTCCGTCTGCACCTCGTACCACGGCACTTCGTGCCCGTCGTTGGTTTTCCAGGTCCCGTTCTCGTAACTCACCGGGACGAAGCCATGCCGATCCGCCGCATCCACTTGCCTAATCTATATCGGCCCGCATGCTCCTGCTCGACGCCGTTCCGATCACCAGCTGCCACGAATGTGTGGCGACGCTGACGCTGCCGCTCGCGCTTTTTCTGATCCTCGCCGGGACCACGGCCGGCGGCATCGCCACCGTCGCGTACCTTCGTGTGTCCGGCGGTCTGACCCCAGGTTTTTTGAAATTCGTCGCCGTGACTTACGCCATCCTGGGGGTCCTCGCCTTTCTCGTCGTGCTCGGCGCGCCGCCGGGCTCGTACCACCGGCTGTTGGCCATCAACCAACCGGCAGCCAACGCCCTGGTCTTCCTTCAGGGATGTTTCGTACTGGCCCTGGCGGTCAATGCGGTCATCACCTGGCGGGGCAATGGCCCGTCGACCGCGAGCTCGGCGTTGACGCTCGTAGCCTCAGTCCTGGTGCTGGCGGCAATCGCCGCGGCGTTCTGGCCGATGGCGGGGTCGGCGTTAAACGGCGCCGGCATCACGCTCATTGTCGCCCTCTCGGCGGCGGTCCTGGGGGCGGCGACCACGGGCATGCTCCTCGGGCACTGGTACCTGGTGACCCCGGCGCTGACGAATCGGCCCCTGCTGCTTGCGATCGGGGTGCTGCTGATCAGCCTGGTGCTCCAGGCCGTCGTCGTGCCGTTGACCCTGAGCGGAGTCGGCCGCGGCTCTGGTTCGCTGCCCCACGTATTCGGCCTCAGCCCGGTGCTCTCGGTGCTGTGGGCGCTCGGCGCGGTGCTCCTGCCACTGGTGGCGGCCGGCCTGGCGCTGGCGACCTGCCGGTTGCGTTCATTCATGTCGACGACCGGCCTGCTCTACCTGGCGATGATCGTCATCCTCCCGGGGCAGTTGCTGGGACAGCTCCTCCTCTTCGTGGCGGCTTCCGCCTGATAGCCCGACTGCCACCTTCGCGATAGCCAGGGAGGACCGTTTCTTGGGCCCCGGATGGCTTGGCCAGGGGGCTTACCACGGCCTAGAATCCTCCGACGTCGACTCAGATCACAAGGGGGATTTGAATTGTCACGTTCCGTCACTCGCGTCACGCTGATCATCAGCATTCCGATGCTCACGCTCGCGGTTCTTGCCATCGTCGGATCCCAGCGACCCCACTCGGTGGTCGCCAGCCGGATCACGACCGCCAACGTGGCCTTCCTCCGGCCCCGGCACGTCGGCCCGAACGATCTGGCCAGGTTGGGCGATGACGCGACGCCCGCCCCGGCGCCGGTTGCCGCGCCCGTCGCCGCGCCCGCGGCGCGCGCGACGGCGGTTCGGCCGGCTCCCCCCAAGCCAGCGGCTCCCCCGGTGTCTGCCGTTGGCGGCGCCGCCGGCGTTCAGTTCAGCCTCGTCAACCAGGACCGGGCGGCCAATGGCGTGGCCGCGCTGCGCTTCAGCGGCGCCCTCGCACGGGTCGCCCAGTACCGGGCCCAGGACATGCTGAATCGTGGCTACTTCTCCCACTACGATCCGGCAACCGGTCAGCTCGCCTTCGCGGCCCTGATGCACCTCTGGGGTATCCCGTACACCACGGCCGGGGAGAACATCGCCTGGTCCACCAATCCGTCGATGGCCGGGATCAACACCATGTTCATGAACTCGCCCGAGCACCGGGCCAATATCCTGAAGAGCGCCTACCACCTCATCGGGATCGGGGTCGCCAGCAACGGCGTCAAGACCATGGTCGTGGAGGTCTTCTCGAACTAGGCCGGCTCGACCCGGCGACCTGAATACAACTCGGGAATTTTCAGGGTCGAATTTGGGTTACCCTTGATGGATTCGGATAAGTCAAGGGAGATTCATGAGTAAAGCAGTTAAGGTAACGACCGCCACCTTCGAGGAGCAGGTCCTCCTGTCGGAGCAGCCGGTCATCGTGGACTTTTACGCCGATTGGTGTGGCCCGTGCAAGATGTTGTCACCGGTCCTGGAACAGCTCGCGATCGAGCACGCCGACGTCAAGATCACCAAGGTCAACGTCGACGAGGAGCCGGCCCTGGCCGAGCGCTACCGCGTTCGCGGGATTCCGTACGTGGCGATGTTCCGCGACGGCAAGCTGGCGGAGCAGGTCGTTGGCTACAAGCCGAAGGCCGCGCTCGAAGCCGACCTCGGCCTCAACGGCCAGCACGCCTAAGGCGACGCGCACTCCTCGCACGGACAGATCGCCCGTAGAAAGCTGAGGCCGTAGATACCCGTATCGTGCCCGTCTTTCCAGTAAGGCCGGATGCCGAACAGGCCTACGGCCTCGACCTGGTCGAGCTCGATCTGATCGTCCCGAAGCGCGACGGTGCTGGCGATTTTCCCGGGTACTCCCATCTCGCCCGCGCACTCCGCGCACGGACACTTCCAGCGAAGTAGCTCGAAGTCGTAGGCCGATTGATGGCCGTCCGCCCACTGGATCGTCAGCAGCCGGCGAGCGCGATCGGCCAGGATATCGAGCGGCCGCTCGCGATCGGCGGGGTCGCTGGGCTCGAGGCTCGCGTTAGGCGGCTTCGTCGTCGCCAGGTGCGAGAATCAGGTCGAGATCCTGCCAGTTGGGCACGCGCCGGAGCTCGGCCAGCTGGAGCATCACCCGGCCCTGCGCCTCGAAGACGGCGTCATGGACCGCGTTGAGGTCCTCGGCATCGATCCGCCGAAGCCGATCGGCGAGTTCGTCGTCGTGCCGGACCGCATAGCTCACCACCTGCTCGCGGATGTCCTCGGGGAGCAGGCGCTCGTTGGCCAGCCGGAGCTCCTCCAGCCGGTCGAGCAGGGTGTCCAACGCCGTAATCCGCCAGTAGGCGAGCCGAACCGGCGCGTGCGTCAACTCCGCCTCGGCGGCGGCCTGCGACATCGCGCGAACCGCGGACGCGTAATCCGGCGCCTGGGTCGACATTGTCATTCCTGGAAGCACTGGTAACTCCTGTGAACGCCCGCCGTCGGGCCTGTCACTCCTACCCTTTGCCGGACCCCAATAAACACAATTAGGGCGGAAATTCCGCCCTACATTTGCGGGAATCCAGACACCAACAGTATAAGTTCCCGCCAAAACTACGTCAATCGGGTCTTCGCCCTAGGCGGGACGCTTCTAACCGGATTTGGACTCTCGGGAGAACCCTGGCGTCTGTCCGCGGCGCTTTTCTCGGCGTAAATAAAGGCGATCGGGGCCGCCAGCCGGTCCGGGCGGCAGGATGGTGAAGAGCTCGAACCCGTCCTCGGAGAGCTGGTTGGCTTCCTCGACGGTGTTGACAACCTTGTATTCGAACGCCATTCAGCGCCTAAGCATACCGGGTCACAGCTCGCCGATCACTCGAATTCCGGCCGCGGAACCGATGATGGCGCCTTTTGCCATGCCAAAGAAGAGCCCGTGTTCGATCACCCCAGGGATGGCGTGGAGCGCCAGGCCCAGACCGGTATCGACGACGCCGAAGCTGGTGTCCAGGACCAGGTTGCCGTTGTCGGTCCGGGCAGGCTCGCCTCCCGCCAGGCGCAGCTCTGGCCGGCCCCCCAGCGACTCGATCGAACGGCTGGTCGCCTCCCAAAGAAAGGGCAGGACCTCGATCGGCACCGGACCGCGCCCGAGGCGACCGACCAGCTTGCTGTCGTCGGCGACCAGGACAAAGCGGCGGCTGGCGTGGGCGACGATCTTCTCCCGCAGGAGCGCCCCACCGCGGCCCTTGATGCAATTGACCGCTGGGTCGATCTCGTCGGCGCCGTCGACCGCCAGGTCGAGCTCGGTGTCGATGCGATCGGTAATCGGGATCCCGCCCGCCTCCGCCTGCGACCGGCTCTCGACCGACGTGGCAACCGCCCGCACTCGGAGGCCTTCCCGCACCCGCCGGGCCAGCCCATCGATGAAATAGCGGGCGGTACTCCCGGTACCCAGCCCGACGATCGTCCCCGGCCGCACCAGCTCGAGGGCGCGCTCGGCCGCGGCTCGTTTGTGCGACTCGACTTCGGCGTGCACGCTTGCCATTTAATTGATAGAACCGATGTCAGGTAGAATCGACGCGATGGGGCGGCTGATGAAAAGCGTGCCTGGACGCGTCATCCAGAAGTTCCTCGAGGACCAGGCGCCCAACTGGGCGGCGCTGATCGCATGGAATGCCCTCTTTGCCATGTTCCCCATCGTCATCTTCGCGGCGTCGCTCCTCGGCTTTGCCCTGCGCATGTTCGGCCAAGCCAACGATACGGTCTATACGACTATCTTCACCGCCATTCCGGGCAACTCCCAGCCGTTGATTGACGCGGTCACCGGCGTGAAAAGGCAGAGCGGCGTCCTGTTCATCGTCGGCCTCGTCGGCTTGCTCTGGGGTGGCTCGGCCCTGTTCGGCGTCATCGAGCAGGCTTTTGCGGTGATCTACCATACCAAGCCCAGGGATTTCATTCGGCAGAGGCTGATTGCCTTCGGCATGGTCTTCCTGTTCACCATCCTTGTGGGGATAGCGGTGGCAACCTCGGCCCTGCTTCCTGCCCTCAAGCACATCCCCAACATTCCGGATTTTTTGAACTCAGGGGTGGCGGCTTTCATCCTCCAGGTGCTGGTTGGGGTCACCGCAGGCCTCCTCCTGTTCGGCAGCATGTACTACGTCATCCCGAACCGCAAGCAGCAGTTTCGCAAAGTCGTACCCGGTGCCCTTGTCGCCGCCGTGCTATTTGAGCTGATCACCCTGCTGTTCCCGCTCTATATCTCGCTTAACAACGGCATCAACCAGTACGGCAAGACCTTCGGACTCTTCTTCGTCTTGATGACGTTCTTCTTCTTCCTCGGGCTGCTGACGATGGTCGGCGTCGAGGTCAACAGCGTGATTTATCCGGTGCCAATCGGGTTGCCCGGCAAGGATAGCCACGCGGTCGCCGCCCCCGAATCTGGGCCAGAGGGCGAACGCCGGCACTCGGCGACGAACGGCCAGACCCCGAACGGCCGGCGCGGGATCCCGGCTCGGGCGGCGCTCGGAATGGCCGTGGTGGCATCGGTTGTCGGCGTGCTGCTCGGACGGCGCAGCTCCAACTCCGACTGACGCGACGCGGGCGTGAATGAACCGGACACTAAAATTGCTGCGTGGCCGTTGAAGCTGTCGTTCCTCCGCGGCCGGCCTCGGCCAAGGAGGCCTCACCGGGCCGGCCCTGGTGGATCGAGCCGGCCCTCACGGTTGTCGCTTATTCCGCCTTTGTGATCTACGCGACCTGGTCGGTCTTCGACCAGGTCAATGTCACGTTTTACCCTTACATCTCCCCCTTCTTTTCGACCTGGCTGGGATTTGGCCTGATCCGCATCCCAATCTTCGCGATCCTCATCCCCATTCTTGCGGTCATCCCGCTCGGGCTCCGCGGCAGCTGCTATTACTACCGCAAGTCCTACTTTCGGTCGTTTTTCTGGGACCCCCCGGCCTGCGCCATCCAGGAGTTGAAGCGCGGCCGCTACCACGGCGAGACCCGTTTCCCCTGGGTACTGAACAACTTTCACCGGTATTTCCTGCTGTTGAGCCTGGTCGTCTTGTTGTTTCTCTGGGTCGACGTGGTGCGTGCGTTCCAGTTCCATGGGCATTTCTTTATTGGCCTCGGATCGGTAGTCATGCTCGTCAACGTCATCCTTCTGAGCCTCTATAGCCTGACCTGCCATTCGTTCCGCTATCTGATGGGCGGCCGGATCGATCGCTTCTCGGGAGTGCCGGCCGGCCGGCTTTGGCACCGGATCGTGATGCTGCTCAACCGCGCCAACCCCCGGCACGGGGCGTGGGCCTGGTACAGCATGTTCTCGGTCGCGCTCACCGATATGTATATCCGGCTGCTGATGGCCGGAGTTATTCATGAGCCAAGGGTGATTTTCTGAGCGAGGCCTACGAAACCCTGACGACCGACGTGCTCGTGATCGGGGCCGGCGGTGCCGGCATGCGCGCCGCCATCGAGTCAGCCGCCGCCGGTGCGCAGGTGGCCGTCGTGTGCAAGTCGCTATTGGGCAAAGCCCATACGGTCATGGCCGAAGGCGGCATCGCCGCGGCGCTGGGCAACCTCGACCCGGAAGACAATTGGCAGGTCCATTTCCAGGACACGATGCGCGGGGGTCAGATGATCAACAACTGGCGGATGGCGGAGCTGCATGCCCGCGAATCGCCGGACCGCGTCTACGAGCTCGAGACGTATGGCGCGATCTTGGATCGGACACCCGATGGCCTGGTAATGCAGCGTCCCTTCGGCGCCCACACGTACCGGAGACTGTGCCACGTTGGCGATCGCACCGGGCTGGAAATGATCCGCAGCCTGCAGGACCGTATCGTTCAGCTCGGCGTCGAGGTGCACATGGAGGTCACGCTGACGAGACTGCTGAAGGACGGTGACCGGGTCGTCGGCGCCTTCGGCTACAACCGGGTCGACGGCCGCTTCGTCGCCTTCCGATCGAAGGCCGTCATCATGGCGACCGGCGGCTGGGGCCGCCTCTACAAAGTGACGTCGAACTCCTGGGAGGGCACGGGCGACGGCGTCGGGATGGGTTTCGACGCAGGCGCGGAAGTCCTCGACCCCGAGATGGTCCAGTTCCACCCGACCGGCATGGTCTGGCCATCGGGCGTCCGCGGCCTCCTGGTCACCGAGGCCGTCCGCGGCGAGGGCGGCTATTTGACCAATCGCGAGGGCAAGCGGTTCATGCTGGAGGTCGACCCCAAAAAGAAGGAACTCTCCTCGCGCGACGTGGTGGCGCGGGCTATCTACAAAGAAGTCCAGGCGGGGCGCGGCACGGAACACGGCGGCGCGTACCTGGATGTTCGCCACCTGGGCGCCGAGAAGATCAAGAAGAAGCTGCCGTCGATGTACGAGCAGTTCCTTCGGCTCGCGGATGTCGACATCACCAGGCAGCCGATGGAAATCGCGCCCACCATTCATTACGCCATGGGCGGGCTGCGCGTCGAGGCGGAGACCGGGGCCACGACGCTGCCCGGGCTCTATGCTGCCGGCGAGGCGGCGGCCGGGCTCCACGGGGCGAATCGACTGGGTGGCAACTCGCTCTCTGACCTTCTGGTCTTTGGCCGGCGCGCCGGGGCCGCGGCCGGAGCCTACGTACGCGAGGTCCAGCTGGGCAAGGTCGATGAGCGACAGGTGACCGAAGAGCAGCGGATTCTGCTATTGCCGCTCAGCGCCGAGGGCACGGAAAATACCTACCTGCTGCAGCAGCAGCTTCAGCAGGCAATGCAGGACGGCGCCGGGCTGGCCCGGGAAGAAAAATCACTGAAGACCTGCCTCGACAAAATTCTGGAGCTGCGCCAGCGTTCGGCTCGGATCCACGTGCCCGGATCGAGGAAATACAACCCTGGGTGGCACACGGCCAGAGATCTTCGTTTCATGTTCACGATCGC
>DASWBA010000152.1:0-24602 GCA_036390825.1 Candidatus Dormiibacterota bacterium | reverse complement strand
CAGCCGCCTCCGCTCGTCAACTACAACCTCTTCGAATCCGACCTCCCGCTGCGCGAAGCGCTCGAGCGCGAAGGCGCGTCGTGGGCGCACCACATGGTTCACGAGCTCGGCCATCTGGCCGGCACCGAGGAGGCCATCGCGTGGGGGTTCCAGGCCAACTCGAACCCGCCGCAGCTCCACACCCACGACCGCTTCGGGAACCGCATCGACGAGGTCGAGTTTCATCCCGCCTGGCACCGGCTGATGGAGGTCGCGATCGGCCACGGCCTCCACGCCCTGCCGTGGCGCGAGCCTCGCCCGGGCGCGCATGCGGCCCGCGCGGCCGCCTTCTACGTTTGGTCGCAGGTCGAGGGCGGGCATGGGTGCCCGGTCTCGATGACCTATGCCGCGATCCCCGCGCTGCGCAAGCAGCCCGAGCTCGCCGCGCGGTGGGAGCCGCTCATCACGACGCTCGACTACGACCCAAGCTTGCGGCCCGCAGCCGGCAAGCGCGGCGTGCTGGTCGGCATGGCGATGACGGAGAAGCAGGGCGGCTCGGACGTCCGCGCCAACACGACCCGAGCTGTTCCCACCGGTGCCGGCGGCGAGCATCTGCTCACCGGCCACAAGTGGTTCTGTTCCGCCCCGATGTGCGATGCGTTCCTCGTCCTCGCGCAGGCTCCGGGCGGGCTCTCGTGCTTCCTGCTGCCGCGCGTTCTCGACGACGGCGCTCGCAACGGTTTCCAGATCCAGCGCCTCAAGGACAAGCTCGGCAATCGCTCCAACGCATCCGCAGAGATCGAGCTGGATGGCGCCTGGGCGGTGATGGTCGGCGAAGAGGGAAGAGGGGTGCGGACGATCATCGAAATGGTCAACCACACGCGTCTCGACTGCGTCATCGGCTCGGCCGCGCTGATGCGCCAGGCCGTCGCGCAGGCGACCCATCACACCGCGCACCGCTCCGCGTTCGGGCGATTGTTGAGCGAGCAGCCTCTGATGGTGAACGTCCTTGCCGATCTCGCCGTTGAGTCCGAGGCGACGACGTTGCTGATGATGAGATTGGCCGGCTCGTTCGACCGCGCTTCCGATCCCGAGCAAGCAGCCTTCAAGCGCCTGGCTCTCGCGGTCGCGAAGTACTGGACGTGCAAGCGGGCGATCGCGGTCGTGGCGGAGGCGCTCGAGTGCCATGGCGGCAATGGCTACGTCGAGGAGTCGATCATGCCGCGTCTGTATCGCGAAGCGCCGCTCAACTCCATCTGGGAGGGATCGGGGAACGTCAACGCGTTGGACGTGTTGCGCGCGATGGCTCGCGAGCCGCAAGCGCTGACAGCGTTTGTGGACGAGGTCGAAGAGGCCCGCGGATCGGATCCAAGGCTCGACGACGCGATCGACGAGCTCAAGCGTCAACTGTCAGACCAAACCGATGTGGAGGCTCGCGCACGCAGGGTCGTGGAGCTGATGGCCGTCGCCCTGGAGGCGTCTCTGTTGATCCGCCACGGCGATCCCGCGGTCGCCGAGGCGTTCTGCGCATCGCGTCTCGACGCCGGTGGAGGCCGAACGTTCGGCACGCTGCCGCCGGGCTCGGAGCTCGCCGGGATCGTGCGGCGTCACCAGCCGCAGATCTAACTTAGGCTCGTGAGGGCGGAGCTAGAAGAGATCGCAGAGGTCTGGCGAAAATCGCCGGTCTCCGGCGCTTCCCCGCAAGAGATCCTGCTCGTCACGGATTTCGATGGGACGCTTGCTGACATCGGTCCCGACCCGGCCCAGACGGTCGCGGTGGCCGACGCGCTCGATGCGCTGCAGCGCCTTTCGCTCGTGCTCAAGCAGGTCGTGGTCCTCAGCAGCCGCACCGGCACAGAGCTGTCGCGGCTGGTACCGGTCCCTGGCGTGCGACTCATCGGCGACAGCGGGCTTCCCATGCCGAATCCCGACGAGAAGCGTGCCCTGGAGCGGTTCAATGCCCAGGCCGCTGAACTCCTGGCCTCCATCCCGGGCGCAAGGCTCGAGATCAAGCCGGCGAGCACGACGGTCCACCTGCGCGCCGCACAGATCACGGGCGAGGAGGCGATGGCGCTCTTGCGCCCGCTGCTCAAGGCCACCGGTCTCTCAGGCGCCTTGGGACGCAGGGTGATCGAGGTCCACACACCATTTGCCGGTAAAGGCACGGCGCTGACCGCGATGCTCGATGAGGTTGAACCCGGCGGAGTGATAAGCATGGGCGACGACGAGAACGACCGCGCCGCTTTCGAGGTGCTCGGCGCGCATCGAGTTCCTGCTATGTGCATCGGAGTGAGCTCTCCCGAGGTGCCCGCCAACCTCTTCGCGCGGTGCGACCTCGTCCTCGACGGTCCGCGCCAGGCGACCGAGTTCCTGAAGATGCTGGCCGAATGGGCCAACCCCGCAGCAGGCTAGGCTCATTCGCCTCCCCACGAAGTGGGGAGGTCGGCGCACGTGCGCGCCGGGTGGGGAGTAAGGAGCTCTCAACAAACAGGTCGCGGCACCCGCGCGCTTAACAAGCGACGTTGCGTGCACGGCATCCGTCGTAGATCGTAGGTGCATGCACTCGCCCGAGGTCTACAACGCTCGCCGGCTGAGAAACAACATGACCGAAACCGAACGGCGCGTGTGGTCGCGGCTGCGAAGCAGACAAGTTGGAGGCTTCAAATTTCGGCGCCAGGTTCCCGTCGGCCCGTACGTCGTGGATTTCATGTGCGTTTCAGACCGACTTGCGATCGAGGTCGATGGCGCGGGTCACGAAGATGAGGACAGGGACGAGCACAGGAGCAGGTTTCTGCGAGACCGGGGGTATCGCGTACTTCGGATCCCCGCGAACGACGTCGATGAGTCGATGGATGATGTGATCCGCGGAATCTACTTGGAGTTGACCCACCCAAAGCCCGCTGGTTAGTGGGACTCCCCACCCGGCTGCGGTCGCTTCGCGACCGAAGCCGACCTCCCCACTGCGTGGGGAGGCAGCTAGGCTTCTCTCCCGGCCGAGCGCGGATTCGCGGCCACCAGGTCCCGAATGTCCTGCACCTGTCTGCTGATCCACCGCATGATGTCGTTGCTGCGCACGACCTCGCGCGCGCCGTCGTTCATTCGCCGTCGGTCCTCCGGAGCCATCGTGAGCCCTGCGTACAGCGCCGCGGCCGTGGCCTCCACGTCGAACGGGTTGATCGACAGCACGTGCGCCTGCAATTCCTCATGGGCGCCCGCATTCTCCGAAAGCACGATCACACCGTTGGTCGCGTTGACCAGCGCGCCTTCTTTGGCCACGAGGTTGAGCCCGTCATAGACGGGATTGACCAGGAGCACGTCGAAGTTCTTGAGCGAGGCGACCGCCTTGCGTTCGCTCTCTCCGATCTCGAGCCGGACGGGAGTCCATTTATCGGTGCCGAACTCGCCGTTGATGCGCCCCGCCGTCTGCCGGATCTGGCGCAGGTACCGGCTGTACACGGCGACGTCCTGACGAGACGGCTGCAGGAATGCATAGAACTCGACCTCACCGCGCAGCTCTGGGTGGTAGCGCAGGAGCTTGTCGTAGGCGATGAATCCCCGGACGATGTTCTTGGACGGGTCGGTACGATCGATACGGGCGATCAGGCGCGGCGGGCGCCATGACGCGAGGTCGCGCTCCTGGCGCTTGACGCCGCGTGATGCGGCGAGACGCGACGTGGTCGCGACGTCGATCGAGATCGGGTAATGGCGCGCGTAGACGACGCGACCGCCATAGAACACCGCCCGCTCGCGCTCGTCGACCTGCAGTCCGGCGTTCTCCTCACACGTCAGCAGAAAATTGCGCGCGTCGAGGCTCGACTGGAAGCCGACGATGTCGGATCCGAGCAGCCCCTCGAGGATCGCGTCGCGCATCGGCTTCGGGAGGACCTTCCAGTACTGGGGCGTCGGCCACGGCACATGTACGAAGTGCGTGAGCATCGCCCCCGGCAACACCTTTCGCACCAACCCGGGGACCAGGTAAAGCTGGTAATCGTGGACGAGGATCAGGGGCCGCCTCGGCGCCTTGCGCGCGACCTCGACCACTTTCGCCGCCACCAGCCGGTTGACCTCGACGTAGCCGTCCGACCACGCCTGATGGATGCGGTCGTCGATGACGGGTTCGTTGCCGAGATCCCAGAGGTAGTGCTGGATGAACCAGAGCACGGGGTTGGCGAAGACCCCGTAGTACATCTCGTACTGCTCCTTGGTGGGCATCGCGTAGTGCAGCCGGCCCGTGGAGTTCAGTAGGGGGACCGTGATCGTCGCGTCGTGGCTCGTGGCCATCTGCCGCTCGTCGTCGTTGCGCGCGACGGCGACCCAATCCGCCCCGGTCGCCTCGGCCAGGGTAAGGAGGGCGGTGATCACGCCGCCCGCCCCACGCTTGAAGCCTCCTTCCGGCCGCGGTTCACGAGGCGCGCGATTGCAGACGACGATCGGCGAGACGTCAGGCAGCGTGTGAGCGACATAAGCGCGCATCGACGATGAGGGCCTTCGATCGACGGATGCAGGCGCTTCGTGCGCGCTGCTCGGTGCGCCTATCTGGAGAGCACCTTGCGGATCAGCGCCGAGCGGTCGATCGGCAGCTCGCGCACGCGGATCCCGGTCGCCCGCGCCAGGGCGTTGGCGAGCGCGGCCGGGCCGGGGATGGCCGGTGGTTCGCCGACTCCCTTCGCCCCCAGCGGGCCGCCGGGAGAGGGGACCTCGATGAGGCGCACGTCGATGTCGGGCATCTGGTCGGCGGTCGGCAGCTCGTAGTCCACGAAGCTCCCACTGCGCAGCTGTCCTTCGCTGTCGTAAACGAGCTGCTCGCCGAGCGCCCGCCCGAGCCCCTGGGTGGCGCCCCCGTGGATCTGCGCCTCTACCTCCGGCGGGTTGATCGCGCGGCCGACATCCTGGATGGCGGCGAAGGCGGTGAGCTGGAACGCGCCTGTCTCCGGGTCCGTTTTGACACGCGCGATCTGGACGGTGAACTGCGGCGACGCGGTCAGCACCGCGGACCTGCCGCTCGCCTGGATCGGCTTGTGCCGGCCCATGAACTCCGTGCTGAGAGCGACCAGCCGGGTGATCTCGACGAATCGATCGGGCACGCCGCGCACAGAGACACGGCCGTCGACGATCTCGAGGTCCTCGGGGCCGGCCTCGAGCTCCTCGGTTGCGATCTCCAGGAGCTGGCGCCGCGCCTCGAGCGCGGCCTCGCGCACCGCGCCTCCGATGCTGTACGTGGTCTGGCTGCCGGCGGCGATCGGTCCAAACGGCGCGGTGCCCGTTTCACCCGTCTCGATCCGCACCCGCTCAGTCGACGTCCCGAAGGCCTCCGCCGCGATCATCGCGAGCCCGGTCGTCGCTCCACTGACGTCGGGTGTCCCGATGAGGACCGACAGCGTTCCGTCGGGCTCGACGCGGCATCCCGCCGCTGCCGGCGTGCGCGCGCCGCCCCAGGAGCCGATGGCGACGCCGACGCCTTCGCCCGGTCCGCACGCGGCCGAGTACATGGGGTGGCGGCGCGCCTCTTCGAGAACTTCGAACATCGCGATTCGCGGCCACGGCTCGCCCTCCGCATTCGGATCGCCTTCCTTCGACGCGTTGAGCAGCCGAAGCTCGATCGGGTCCATGCCGAGCTTCAGCGCCAGCTCGTCCATGGCCGACTCGAGCGCGAAGTACGCCTGGGGAGCGCCCGGAGCCCGATACGCGTCGACCGGCGTCTTGTTGGTGGCGACCTCGTAGCCGGTGAGCTCGAAGTTGGGGATTCGATAAGTCCCGCCGAGGAACGAAGCCGTGATCCCGGCGTGCCAGCCGCTGGTGGCGCCGTTGTCGTAGTGGTACCTGGCCCGCAGGGCCACCAGCTTGCCGTCCCGCTTGGCGCCGAGCTCGATGTCGAAAACCGCCGCCGGCGCCGGGTGCGCGACCGCGAATTCCTGCGACCGGGTCAGCGCCAGGCGCAGCGGGCGGCCCGTGCGCCGCGCCAGCAGGGCCAGCACCGCCTCGAGCAGAGAAACCTTGCCGCCGAAGCCGCCGCCCACAGGCATCGGCACGACGTGGACCTTTTGGGCCGGCACCCCGAGGAGCTTGGCGATCTCCTCACGCACCTGAAATGGTCCTTGCGTCGGCGCCCAGATCGTCATCCCGCCGTCGGGCTCGGGGCGCGCGATCGTCACGTGCGGCTCCATGGGCGAGTGGTGGACACCGGCCAGCCTGTACGTCTCCTTCACGACCACGTCCGCGCCCGCGAGGGCCGGCGCGACATGGCCGCGCTTGAGGCTAGCCACCGCCGAGACGTTCGGCGGCCGGCGCGCCGGTTCGGACTCGGACGTAGTCGCCGCGCCGTGGATCGCGGCATCCTCTTCGGAGGCTTCGTCCCCGGCTTCGAGCACGGCCGTGGTGCCCTCCTTCATGGCGGATTCGGCGTCGACGCTGGCCGGCAGCGCCTCGAGGTCGACGTCGATCAATGCCGCCGCGTCGGCCGCCGCCGCCTCGCTCACCGCGATGACCGCCGCCAGGGGCTGGCCCGCGTAGAACACGCGGTCGACCGCCAGCGGCTGGTCGGGGCCGGAAGCGCCCGCGACCGCCAGGTCGGCTCCGGTGACCACGGCGAACACGCCTGGCGCCGAGCTCGCGGCGGCGGTGTCGAGGCTGCGGATGCGGGCGCTCGCCAGGTGGCTCAGAACGAGCTGAACCTGAAGCAATCCTGAAAGCTCGATATCGGCCGTGAAGCGGGTCGCCCCGGTCACCTTTTCGCCGCCTTCCAGCCTCCGCCTGCCCATCCCGACCATGCTCACGGGCCGATCATGCCACGCCCGGGGAGACGACCACGGGGGCCCGGACGCCCGAACCCCTCAGGAGCTTGACCGCGGGGGGGTCTAGGCCCCAAGATGACCGTGGAGTAAGCGGTGCCATCGCGAGATGGCGAAGTCTATCGCCGGCGCACTCTCGCCCCGGACCTCCGGGAAGAGGGCGATGGATGTCGAGGATGGCACCGGAGCTAAGCGCCCTCCTCGGCTTGTTTTCCTGAGGAGGTTGTATGACTGGAAGCTCCAAGTTCCGTTTCCTCGCCGCGGCGTTGGGAACACTCTCTCTGGTCGCCGCTTGTGGCGGCGGTGGAGGGGGGTCGTCGGAGAGCCTCGCCGCAGACCAGACCTTCCGCTTTGGACTGCAGAACGACGTCACAAGCCTGGATCCCGCGCACGTAAGCTCGGCCGTCGACATCACGTTTCTCAATGAGGTATTCACCGGGCTTTACCGTTTTGACAACGACCTCAAGATCGTTCCGTCTGGCGCCACCGCTTTACCGACGATCTCGGCCGATGGGCTGACGTGGACAATCCCCCTTCGGCACGACGTGGTCTTTTCCAACGGCGACAAGGTCACCTCCGCCGACTGGGTCTGGAGCTGGACCCGGACGCTGCGGCTGAACGACGCCTACGCCAGCAACCTCGAGGCGCTCAAGGGAGCCAGTGACGTCGAGAATGGCAAGGCGACCACCATTGCCGGTCTGAGCGCGCCGGACGCCTACACGCTCAAGGCGCAGCTCGTCGCGCCTGCCGGCTACTGGCTGACCCAGCTCGCGATGCCCACGGCCGCCGAGGTCCTGGACCAGAAGGCAATCGCCGCCGGAGGCGGTGACGACCACTGGACCGAGAACGTCTCGTCCTACATCGGCAGCGGCCCGTGGAAGATGACCGCTCGCATCCCCAAGCAGTCGATGGACTTCGCGCCCGTCAAGAACTGGTGGGGCGGCGACACCGGCAAGCTGACCGCGGTGCACGTCGACATCGGCATCGACGACGTCTCGCGTGTCAAGAAGTTCGAGTCCGGCGGCTACGAGGTCGTCGGCATGGCCAACAACGGACCCGGTCCGGACGACGTTCTTCGCTACAAGAACGACCCGACCAAGAGCAAGCTGCTCACGATCTTCCCGGGCGCCCGCAGCACCGCCCTCGGTTTCAACTTCGTCCGGGGTCCGTTCGCGTCCAAGCCCGGGGCGACCCCGGGCAGCGACACGACCAACCCCAACGACCCTGGCCTCGATGGGCGCAGGGCGTTCTCGATGGCAATCGACCGCGCGCAGCTGACTGACATTGCTTGCGCGCACTCCATCACCTGCCAGCCCGCGACCGGCGGTCCAATCGCCAAGGGTCTGCAGGGATATCTCGGCGACGGCGCCGACCCGTACTCGAAGTTCGACGCACAGGCTGCCAAGGCCCTCTACACGAAGTGGGACCCGACCGGCAGCAAGGTCAAGGGCCTAGAGCTCCGCTACAACTCCAACGCCAGCAACGACAAGGTCTACCAGAACGTCCAGGCTCAGTTGAAGCAGAACCTCGGCATCGACGTCAAGCTCGCCCCGTCCGACTTCCCAACCCTGCAGCGCGACCGCCAGCAGAAGCTCCCGATCTTGGGACGCGAGAGCTGGGGCGCGGACTACGACCACCCGCAGGATTGGTTCGACAACCTGTTCACCTGCGCCCAGGCCCCGATCGGCCGCGGCAATGACCAGGCGTACTGCAACCCGGCGATGGACACCATCGTGACCGCCGCCGACGCCAAGCCGCTGAGCCAGGCGGTTCCCGACTACATCACAGCCCAGAAGATGATGGTCAGCGACGTGGTGTGGGCGACCATGTTCTACGGCACCCAGAGCTACATGATCCAGAGCTACGTCCGCGGCGCTGGCTACAACTCGCTCTACGACTTCAACTGGGAGGGGATCCGGCTCCTCTCGCACTAAACCGCCGGTTTTGAGTTCAAAGAGGGGGGTTCCGCAATTTGTGCGGACCCCCCTTCTGCTGTATCGTTGGCCAGGAGGGATGTGAGCCGAGGAACCCTCGTTTACGCGACGCAGCGCCTGCTGCTGATCACGTTCACCGCGATCGTGGTGTCCTCCATCGTCTTCATCGGGATCCATCAGCTCCCCGGGAACGCGATCGCCCGCGAACGCCGGATCAACCCCGCGACCGAGCAGGCCCTCCTGCACCACTACAACCTGGACCTGCCCTGGCCGCAGCAGTACGCGATCTGGCTCGGGAACCTCTTCCACGGCAACCTGGGCGAGTCCCTCGTCAACGAGGGCACCCAGATCACCCCGCTGCTCCTTCGTGAGGCGAAAACGAGTGTGACGCTCGGCCTCGCCGCGGTCGCGGTGACCATCTTCGTCGGAATGTCGCTGGGAGTGCTGGCGGCGATCAGACAGAACACATGGGTGGACTATGTCGCGTCGACCGCGGCCGTCGTCGGCTACAGCGTGCCCAGCTTCGTATGGGCCTTCCTGCTCATCATCCTCACGGTCACCGGCTTCTATGCCTGGAGCGGAGGGCAGATCTACGAGGACATCGGCTGGGGGAAGATCGAGCAGATTCCTGTCCCGGCGATCGCGCTCGGGTTGCCCTACGCCGCCATCGTCGCCCGCCTGACCAGGGCCAGCATGCTCGAGACCATCCGCCAGGACTACGTGCGCACCGCATGGGCGAAGGGCCTGAGCGCTCGGGTCGTCATCCTGCGCCACGCGCTGAGGAACGCCCTCATCCCCGTGGCCACCATCCTCGGCCCTCTGGTCACCGGCATCATCACCGGGTCGGTGGTGATCGAGTTCCTGTTCGGGATACCTGGCCTGGGCCAGGAGTTCGTGACCAGCATATTGAGCCGCGACTACAACATCGTGATCGGGGTCTTCACGTTCTATGCGATCCTGATCGGGTTGGCGAACCTGACCGTCGACCTGCTTTACCCGGTGCTCGATCCACGGATACGCTATTGATGGTGACGGAGTAAGCAAATGGCGACAGTAGTCCCGACCGCGCTTGAAGTTCCCGAAGAGCTGCCAGCTGTTGCGGGCGAGGAGCTCCCGGAACAGGTCACCCTGTGGCAGGACGCCTGGCGCCGGCTGACCCGGAACCGCATGGCGGTGGTCGGGCTCGTGATCATCTCAGTCTTCATCCTCACAGCGCTCGTGTCATTCGTTTGGACCCCCTACCCGACCTGGCGCCAGGCGCTCGGACCGACCTATCAAGGGCCGACCCTTATCCACCCGTTCGGTCTGGACGACTTCGGCCGTGACATGCTGAGCCGGGTCATGGGCGGCGCCGCGATCGCCCTCGGCGTCGGCGTCGGCGCGAGCATGCTGGCCTCTACGATCGGGATCGTACTCGGCCTGCTGGCCGGCTTCTACCGCGGCAAAATCGATGTGGTGATTTCGCTGCTGATCAACATCTCGTACGGCGTGCCCGACCTGCTCATCGCGCTGATCCTGGTCGTACTGATCGGGCGCGGCATCCAGAACATCATCCTGGCGATCTCGGTCACGGCCTGGCTGGGGATGGCGCGTCTCGTCCGCGGGCAGACCCTGGCCCTCCGCGAGCGCGAGTTCGTCGAGGCCGCGCGTTCGATCGGCACGAAGAACCTCAAGATCCTCACCCGCCACATCCTGCCCAACGCGCTCGGCCCGATCGTCGTCCAGGCCACCTACCTCGTGCCGGCGGCGATCATCTTCGAGGCCTTCCTGAGCCTGCTCGGCCTGGGCATCCCGCCACCCGCGCCCAGCTGGGGGAGCATGGCCAGCGAAGGCTACAAGGCCCTTCAGATCGCACCCCACATCGTGCTGGTGCCGTGCCTGGCGCTCTCGCTCACCGTGCTCGCCTTCAACTGGGTCGGTGATGGGCTGCGCGACGCGATCGACCCGAGGATGCGTCGATAGCCGGCCCGCTCCTCCAAGTCAAGAACCTCACGACAGAGTTCGGCACCTCGGCCGGACCGGTCCGCGCCGTCGACGGAGTCAGCTTCGAGATGGACGCTGGCGAGACGCTTGGGATCGTCGGAGAGTCGGGCAGCGGCAAATCGATTACGGCGCTGTCGATCCTCAATCTCGTCCCGGAGCCGGGCAAGATCACCGGGGGCCAGATCCTGTTCAAGAATCGCGACGTGGTCACCATGACTTCGGGCGACCTGCTCGAGTACCGCGGCGGCGACGTGGCCATGATCTTCCAGGACCCCATGACGTCCCTCAACCCGGTCCTCCGGATCGGCTTCCAGATCGAGGAGGCGATGCGCGCCCACTCCAGATTCGACAAGCGGCAGGCCAGGGAGCGCGTGATCCCGCTGCTGGAGCGCGTGCGCATACCTTCCCCCAAACAGCGCGCGCGCGACTTTCCGCACCAGTTCAGCGGGGGCATGCGCCAGCGCGCGATGATCGCAATGGGGCTGGCGAACGAGCCGTCGCTCCTGATCGCCGACGAGCCGACCACGGCGCTCGACGTGACCGTGCAGGCTCAGATCCTGGAGCTGTTGAAGGAGCTCAATCGCGAGCTGGGTACGGCGATCATCCTGATCAGCCACAACGTGGCCGTGATTTCGAGCCTATGCACGCGAGTCATGGTGATGTACGCGGGCCGCGTCGTCGAGTCGGGGCCGACCCGGCAGGTGTTCGACCACCCCGAGCACCCCTACACGTGGTCGCTGCTGCGCTCGGTGCCGCGCGTCGATGAGCGCCGGCACGAACGGCTCATAAGCATCAAGGGCATGCCACCTGACCTCTCCCGGCTGCCGACGGGCTGCACGTTCCACCCTCGATGTCAGTTCAAGGTCGAACGCTGCCTGCGAGAGGAGCCGCCGCTGGTCGAGGTGGCCGCCGACCAGGAGGCGCGCTGCTGGGTGCTCATGAGTAACGTCTCCAAAGAGTCGCTAGCAGCCAGGACGTGAAGCAGCAGCTCGGGCTCGTCCCCACGCACCGGGAAGGACCGCTGGTCGCGGTCAAGGATGTTTTCAAGCACTTCCCAACCGGTGGCGCCGGGTTCGGCCGCGGAAGCGTGGTCAGGGCCGTCGATGGCGTGACGTTCGACATCGCAGCGGGCGAGACGCTGGGCCTGGTGGGCGAGTCGGGTTGCGGGAAGTCCACACTCGGCCGCGTGATCATGCAGCTGCAGCCGGCCACCTCGGGCTCGATCAAGTTCGAGGATCGAGAGCTGACCAAGATGCGTGGCAATGAGCTGCGCCAGGTGCGGCAGCGGATGCAGATCATCTTCCAGGACCCGTACGCCTCTCTCAACCCCAGGATGACCATCGGCGACATCGTCGCCGAGCCCCTGAAGAATTTCGGCCTGGGCAACAAACGCGAGCGTGAGAAGCGCGTGCAGGAGGTCATGAAGGTCTGCGGGCTCAACCCCAACTTCGCGAACCGATATCCGCACGAGTTCTCGGGCGGCCAGCGGCAAAGGATCGGGATCGCCCGCGCGCTCGTGCTGACCCCGAGCCTGATCGTTTGCGACGAGCCGATCTCAGCCCTGGACGTGTCGATTCAGGCCCAGATCGTGAACCTGCTCGAGGACCTCCAAAACCAGTACAAGCTCACTTATCTATTCATCGCCCACGACCTGTCGGTCGTGCGCCACGTCAGCGACCGGGTGGCGGTCATGTATCTCGGCAAGATCGTGGAGGTCGCCAGCAGCCGAGAGGTTTACGACAACCCGCTCCATCCATACACCAAGGTCCTGCTGAGCTCGATCCCTTATACCGACCCCGAGCTCGAGGCGCAGCGCAAGCCGATCCTGCTCAAAGGCGAAATCCCGTCACCGATCAACCCGCCCTCAGGCTGCCGCTTTCACACGCGCTGCCCCATCGCGCAGCAGATCTGCAGCGAGGTCGAGCCGCCGCTGGAACAGAAGGCGGACGGGCACGTCGCGGCGTGTCACTTCCCGGGAAAGCTGTAGGAAGTCAGGCTCCCCACTTGTGGGGAGCTCCCCGCGCAGCGGGGTGAAGGGAGACCCGAGCTCCTATCTAGTGTTTGAGAATCCTTGCCAGCTTCCAGTCGAAGTCGTAGAGCGCGTTGCCGCCGACGCCCTTCACATAAGGCTGAACGAGGTACTGCTGCTCGCCGTAAAGCAGAGTGCCAAGGATTGAATCATTGACGAGCATGTTGCCGGCGCTCTGGTAGTCGAGCAGCGCAATCGGCAGCGGTTTGGAATCGGCGCCGGCCACCAGCGTGTCCAATGCCGGGTTTGAGTAGCACGAACCGTTTGAGGGCGCGTTCTTGACGAAGAGGTAGTCGTACCAGTCCTGCGGGTGGTTGTAGTCAGCGCTCCAGCTCTGCCGGAACGCGCCATAAGCACAGCGACTCCGGTTGTCGAAGAAGTTGCCGCGGTCGACCTCCTCGCACTGCACGGTGACGCCTAGGTTCTGCTGCCACTGGGCCACCAGGTTGGTGCACACGGCCTTGTTGAACGGGTTGGTGTCGTACGTGTAGACGAGACCCTTGGCCTTGGCGCCGGTCGGATCCCAAGCCTGGTACTCGGCTTTGGCCGCGACGGCATCGAACTTCGCGCCCGGATCAGTCCCGTCGCCCAGGTAGCCGTCGAGCCCCTTGCTGATGAGCCCGCCGGTGGCCGGCGTGCAGCTGGTGCCAGACGAGCAGAGGGCGTCGGCCAGCGCTTTGCGGTCGATCGCCGTGCTGAAGGCATGGCGACCGGCTCGGCCGGCATCGATCCCCGCGAACGCTCCGGCCTTGAGGTTGAACCCGATCCAGTAGGTGAGACCGGCGGGCACCAGCTGGAGCTGGGTGCTCAACTTCGGGTCGGTGGTGTAGCGAACCGCATCAGCGGGCGGCAGGCCCTGGCGGCCATAACCGATGAGGCTGTACCCGTTGGATTCATATCGGCTGATCTGAGCCTTCTGGTCGGCGAGGACATCGATGTGGATGCGCTGCAGAGCACCGGTCTTGCCGCCAAACCAGGCCGGGACTGGTTCGAAATTCAGCCACTGGCCGGCCGCGCGAGCAGTCATGCGAAACGGTCCGGTGCCGATCAGCGTCTCGGGTTTCGTGAACCAGGAGTCCTCGCCCGCGGCCGCGATCACCTTGCGATCCACCACCCAGAACGGCCACAGCCCGACAAGGGTCGTCCAGTACGCGGCGCGCTTGGTGAGCGTCGAAGAAAAGGTGAACGTGTCGACCTTGACCAGCCCGCTGAGCGTGGTCGCTCGACCGTTCGCGACTGCGTTGTATCCGGCGACCAGCGAGAAAAGCCCGCCAAAATCGCCCTGCTTGGCCGCGGCGCGGCTCCAGCTGTAGATGAAGTCGTCGGCCGTGACCGGGTCGCCATTTGAAAACACAGCGTCGTGACGGACATGAAAGGTATAGGTGAGCCCATCAGACGAGACGTCCGCCGGTCCGACCGCCAGATCGGGGACTTCATGCAGGGACTGGTCGAACCTGTAGAGACCCGAGAAAACGTTGCGGAAGATGTCGACGTCTGTGGGGTTCGACATTTGCGCTGGGTCGAGGTCGGCCACGTCCCGTGCGATCGGGAAGCTCAGCGTCTGGTCGGTGGAGAGCACCTCGGCCGGTGGAGGCAAGGTGGTTGGTTCGGGCGGGCCTACGACGACGACCAGCAACAGGAGAATCAGCGCCACCGCCACCGCGGCGCTCGCGGGGCGGTAATGCCGAAGCCCGCGTCGGGGACGCGGTGCCGGCGCCACCGGCACAGGTGGAGTCGGCTCTTCGGGCTCAGGTGGGGTTGGCTCTACGGGCTCAGGTGGTGTCGGCGCCATCGGCACGGGTGGAGTCGGTTCTGCGGGCTCAGGTGGGGACGGCGCCAGCGGCACCGGTGGAGTCGGCTCCTCGGGCTCGGGTGGGGACGGCGCCCCAGGGTCAGACAGTGAGGATCACCTTGCCGGTGCTCTTGCCGCTCGCGACCATCGCGAGCGCGCTCGGCGCTTCTGCCAGGGGCACGCGCGCGGAGATCAGCGGCTTGATCTTGCCCGAAGCGTAGAGGTCCATCAGCGCGCTGGTCGCCGCCGGCAGAAGTTCAGGCGCTCGCCGCGAATAGAGGCCCCAGTGCAGTCCGACCACCGAGTAGTTCTTGACCAGGACGTGATTGGCAGCGGCTTGTGGGATCCGGCCGGAGGTGAAACCGACGAGCACGATCCTGCCCTCGAACGCGATGCATTTCGTGGAGCGGTCGTAGACATCTCCGCCGACCGGGTCGAAGATGACATCCGCGCCTCGCCCGTCCGTGATCAGCTTCACACGTTCTGCAAAATCCTCGGTCTTGTAGTTGATCACGTGGTCGGCACCGAGCTGCCGGCAGACCGCGGTCTTCTCGTCCGAGCCGGCGGTGGCGATGACCATCGCGCCGGCCGCCTTGCCGACCTGAATCGCGGCGCTGCCGACCCCGCCCGCGCCCGCGTGAACGAGCAGCACTTCCCCGGAAAGCAACTTGGCTCGGCGGTGTAGGCCGAACCAGGCGGTTTGAAAGATCAGGGTGAAGGCGGCGCCATCCTCGAATGACATTTTGTCCGGCAGCCGTTTGACGCTGGACGGGGCGGCGTCGGAGATCTCGGCGTAGCCGCCTCGTGTCAGGCCGCCGCTGTCGAGCAGCGCGGTGACGCGGTCGCCGGGCTTGACGTCCGCCGACCGCGGTGCGCTCTCGACCACACCGCTGACTTCGACGCCGGGCACGAAAGGGAGCTCCGGCTTGACCTGGTACGTGCCCGCGACCATCAGGGCGTCGAAGTAGTTGATCGCCGAAGCACGGACGGAGATGCGGACTAGTCCGTTCGCGGGCGCGCTCGCTTCGACGTCTTCGAATCGCATGGTCTCAGGCCCGCCCAGCTGGCGGACGACCCAGGCTTTCACCGGGGGAAGGCTACATCAGTCGAAATTCCACACGTCTGGCGCCCGCCCGGTCCCACGCACGCTCGGACTGCCTGTGGTTTGGCGTCAGCCGTGCTGAGAAGCCACAATCTCATCTGCGCCGGCGTAGCTCAGCTTGGTTAGAGCAGCGGTCTTTTAAACCGAGGGTCCGGGGTTCGAGTCCCCGCGCCGGCACCACACCCAAAGCGAGGATTCGTATCGAGATACAATGCCCAGCCTTGAGGAGGAACACCATGAGCAAACAGAAGGCCACGCAGACATCGGTTCGCCGCACCGCCGGTAAGGGAGACGCCTTGTTGTCAGCCGAGGAACGAGCCGCGATGAGGGAGACCCTCAACGAGCGGCGACGGGCTCGCTCAGGAAACGTGGACGGGGAAAGCGACGTACTCGCGAAGATCGCCGAGATGGCAAAACCGGATCGCGTCATGGCCGAGCGGATCCACGCCATCGTCAAGGCCAAGGCGCCCACTCTCAGTCCGAAAACTTGGTACGGCATGCCCGCTTATGCGAAGGACGGCAAGGTCGTCTGCTTCTTCCAGAGCGGAGCAAAGTTCAAGTCAAGGTACGCGACGTTCGGTTTTCAGCAGGACGCAAACCTCGATGACGGTGACTTTTGGGCTACCTCTTTTGCAGTGAACAAACTCACCCCCGCCGTCGAAGAAAAGATCGGCAAGCTGGTCAAGAAAGCGGCCGGTTGACGTGCGTGGTAGCTCGCGCTCTCGTAATTGGTGACTCGGTGCAGACACTCGCCGCGTGGTGAGCCGTTGGGAGAGTCAGACAGCGTCGATAGACCAACTGCCGATCAGGGCGTGATCTCGCGTCGGCTTATGTGATCTGCACTCGTGGTCGTGCTTTTGATAGCGAGGGAGTACTTCGCTGTCGCGAGAGCGAATAACAGGCTCGCAACCAGGTTACTTCGTCGTGCTACTTTGGGACCATGAGGGGCTCGACTGTCCGTCCGTTAGCCCCGCTCGATCCGGAGGAGCGCCGCCCCCGCGAGGAGATGCTGGCCGGAGACCGCGGCGGCCTCCAGTTCCAGCGCCAACCGGCGGGCTGGCGGAAGCTGACCCGCGCAGAGCTCGCCGCGACCATTGCTGCGCCGGCGCTCATCCTGCTGGGCATTGCACTCGGAGAGTCCGGGGCCCCGGCGCCGGTCACTGTCATCTCCATCGCGCTTCTGGTCTTGGCGCTGGCTGCGTTCGCGCTATCGGGCCGTAGCCGATCGTTCTAGGAGGCCAGGCCTAGCGCGCCGGATGCGGCCTGGCATCCAATGTGAGTTCGCCTGGCTGGCATCGTGCGAGGCTTCGAGTTTCAGGACACGCAGTCGGTCGCCTGAATCGTCCCTGGGATCGATCGTCGGGGGAATCAAACCCTCGCCGGCGCCGCCAGGGATAGCGATCCGCGCGCCGGGCGCCCCAATTTATTGGCGCCAAGTCGCACCCATTTCGTTGAGCAGGTGCTATACCGGGACGGCGCCGTGGCTCAATGATCGCGATTCCGTCGCCTCGCTCCCAGCTCGACACCTGGCGGCGATTCACAGCGTTCGGTTGCGCATTTGCGTTGGTCGCCGTCGCCTTCGTCATCTGGATGAAGCTGCAGGTTGGCGGAGCAACCCTGACGACCGCTGTCGACGACATCGGCGAAGCGGCCGCGGCGGGGATCGCGGCGGTCAGCTGCGGACTGGCCGGCAGGCGAACGCAAGGCCGTTTGCGCCGGGCCTGGATCCTTCTTGCCGCGTCGGCCGCGAGCTGGTGCCTCGGAGAGGTCGTCTGGTCCGTCTCGGAGGTCGGGCTGGGCATCACGCCGGTTTCCCCGTCGGTCACCGACATCGGCTTCCTGGCCGCGATACCGCTGGCGATCGCCGGAATCATGACCTTCGCGCACACAGCTCGCGGCACGTCGACAGGCCTGCGGTTGTGGCTGGACAGAGCCATCGTGTCCTTGTCGCTGCTGTACGTCGGTTGGGAGCTCGGGTTGGGCTCGGTGTTCTCCGAGTCCGGCGGCGAGCTTGCTTCACGCATCGTCACGGTCGCGTACCCCGTCGGCGACATCCTGATCGGCACGGTCCTCCTTCTGGCCATCCGGCAAGCGACCGACGAAACGCGTGGTCGTTTGATGTTGTTGTTGGGGGGCCTGGCGGCCAATGCTTTGGCCGACAGCGCGTTCGTGTACGCGAACGTGACCGGCCCGTTGTCCTTCGTCCTCGACTCGGGCTGGGTCATCGGTTACCTGACAATCGCGCTGGCTGCGCTGTGGCCCTCCGGAGTGGCGGATCGGACCGCTGAGGAGAAGCCGATCGACGTCTGGCAGCTCACGCTCCCCTGGCTTGCGGTCCTCGCGGGTGGCCTCAGCGCGGTGGTGGCGGCGATCCTCAGAGGGCGTCCGATGGACGTCTTCGCCACCGTGCTGGCGGGCGCCGTGATCACCCTCCTGATGGCGAGCCAGGTAATGGCCCACCGCGAATCGCTTTTGCTCCTGATCAAGAGCCGGTTGTCGGCAGCGACGCTGAACGAGGTCATCGCCCACGCCCCGCTGGGAATGGTCCGGATCGCCGCCGACCTGACGATCATCGACGTGAACCCCAGCTTCTGCACGATGCTGGGCACCTCGGCCGGCGACGCGATTGGAGCGCGAATCGACCGCTTCTTTCCGGCCGAGGAGATGATGCTGGTCGGCGACCAGCTCAGGACGCTGTCGGACCACTCTGTCGAATCGACCGAGATGGAAACGCAGGGCACACGGATGGACGGCGAGACCATCTGGCTGCACTGGACCGCGACCGCCGTGAACACGCGCTCGGGCGACCTCGACTACTTCCTGGTCATGTTCGAGGACGTTTCGGAACGGCGCAGCACAGAAGATGCCCTCAAGTCTGCGTACGCCGAGCTCGAAGGACTGGTGGCGCAGCGCACGCTGGAGCTCCGTTCCGCCAATGACCGACTGTCCACGCAGGCGATCCATGACGCTCTGACCGGACTCTACAATCGCCGCTACCTGGCGGATTTCGTCGAGCGCGAGCTGAGTCGAACGCGTCGCGGCGGGCACAAATCAGTGTTCGCAATGATCGACATCGATCATTTCAAGCTGGTCAACGATACATTCGGCCACGAGGCCGGAGACGATGTGCTGCGTGCAGTGAGCGCCTTTCTCCGCGCGCAGATTCGGCAGGAGGACCTGGCGTTTCGCTACGGCGGCGAGGAGTTCCTCCTGGTTCTGCCCTGTGCGACGTTCGACGGCATCCCGGTCCGTATCGAGAAGATCCGCGAACAGATGACGCATGTGACCATCGAGCACAACCACCGCCCTCTGTGGCCGGTCACGCTATCGATCGGAGTCGCGATCTTTCCGGATCACGGAGACTCGGCCGATGAGGTCATCCGCTGTGCCGACGCCGCGCTCTACCTGGCCAAGGAGGGCGGCCGAAATCGCGCGGTCTACCACGCGGGCGCTCCCGAGCTCATCCGGTGATGCGTCGTCGTCAACCCGGCCGGCGCCCGTAACCGCGGATTGAATCCCGACACCGGGGACGGCCCTGGCCAGCAGGCACAGCTTCAGCGCTATCTGCAGCCCGGCGAGAGGATCCTGTGGACCGGCCGCCCGGATCCGTCGCGTCTGATCGGGCGGGGTGATGCCTTCCTGATTCCCTTTTCCTTGATGTGGGGTGGGTTTGCGATCGTCTGGGAAGGTGGCGTGCTGTTGACCGGCGCGCCTCTGTTCTTCTGGCTCTGGGGCATCCCGTTCGTGGTCGCCGGCCAGTACTTCATCTGGGGAAGGTTTGTCTACAAGCGATGGGACAGGCGTCGCACCGTCTACGCCCTCACGAACCAGCGCGCGCTGATCCTTCGAGGCGCATCGCTCCAGTCCGTGTTCTTGAATCAGCTCCCCACCATCCATCAGTCGGTGCGCGCAGACGGGTCGGGCAGCCTCGAGTTCGGCAGCTTTGTGGGCTGGGGCGGACGCGGGTACTGGGCCAACACCGGCATGGATCTCTTCGCGCCGAACAACGGAATTCCGGCCTTTTATGACATACCCGACGTCGCCAAGGTCGACCGGCTGATCAATCAGGCGCGTACCGGCTCAAGCTGATCCGGGACGTTGCGGCGTCAAACTTCCGACATGTCGACGGTGTCTCCGACCTTCTCGCTGAAGTCGCCACGCAGCGGCACGCCGAGCCGCTGCGCGAAGTCGGCGGCGCCTTCCGGCAGGTAGGCGAGCGCGGGCGCTTTGAGGCCGATCTTGCCGTCGCGGGCGACGAACAGGTAGTACTTCACCCAGGTCCCCTTTCGATCCCGCTCCTTGTACTGTCCGCGATAGATCAAGGCCAGGTCCGAGCGCGGCATCCGTTTGAGGAACATCGGAGCGACTGATTTGACCTCCATTGGATCTGCCTTCAAGACAGGTTGCCTGATGACGTACCACCCAAACAGGTCAATCGAGATGGAGACAACCAACGGCAGCAAAGCAAAGAGCCACGGAATCCTGAGCTGCGTTAGAGCCCAAACTACGAATGCGGCACTGAGTCCAGTCGAGACGAGGGCGTAGTACCCAAGGACCAGCTTCAGTTGGCGCGCCGACTTCGAGTCGGGCCGGAGCTCGAAGCTGCCGTCTGGGAGATCGACGACGGTCGGGAGGGAGACGTCCAAATCGCGAGCCACTCTAGAACAGGGCGTCGCCTTTAGGATCGTCATATGGAATTGCGCGGATGACCGCGCTTGGCTGGGTGGAGGTCGCCGCCGGCCTGGTAATCGTCGTCTCTGCGTTTTACGACCTGTTCAAGTCCGTCGTCCTTCCGCGGCCCTCGGTCAACCGCTTCATCATGGTTCGGTTCCTGTTCTTCATCTTCTGGGCGATCTGGCGCTGGATCAGCCGGCGCATGACCAGCTCGGCCCGACGAGAAACCTGGCTGGCGACATTCGGGCCGTCGGCCGTGATCGCGATGTTCTTCACCTGGGCGCTGGCCTTCCTGCTCGGGTACGCCCTCATCCTCGACGGGCTGCGTAACCAGGTCCATCCCGTGCTCGACAGCTTCGGCCAGTCTCTCTACTTCTCTGCGAGCACCATCGTGCCGCTCAGCTACGGCGACTTCGTACCTGAGGGCCTTGGCGCTCGACTCACGGTCCTCTTCGAAAGCGCGACCGGCGTCGGCATCGCGGCGCTGGTGATCACTCTCCTTTTCTCGCTCTACGCGGCGTTCCAGGAACGCGAGGAGCTGGTGGTCCAGCTGGACGCCATCGCGGGCGCTCCGCCATCAGGCGTCCAGCTCCTGGAGACCGTCTTCGAGCGCGGGCTTCGGGACGAGCTCATCAAGACGTTCGACGACTGGCGCAGGTGGTCGGCGGCCGTGCTGGAAAGCCACCTCGCTTATCCGATCCTCCTTTACTTTCGATCCAGTCACGACAACGAGGCCTGGCTCAACTCGTTCGGCGCGGTCATGGACGCGGCCACCCTGGTCATGAGCACAGTGGACGAAGACGAAGAAGGGCCCGCGCGGCTGATGTTCACCGTGGGCAACCATCTCGTCGAGGACCTGGCCTGGTACTTCCGCTACACGAGCTCCAAGGAGCCGCTCGTCGACCACGAGGAGTTCCACCAGGCCGTCTCACGCCTGAAGAAGGCCGGTTATCGAGTCAAGCCACTGGATGAGTCCTGGACGAAGTTCCAGCACCTTCGCGGCAAGTACGCCTCGCAGCTGATCCAGATGGCGCATCGCCTGGCGATCGTCCCCGCGGAGTGGATCGGAGACCGCACGTACGCGCCGCACGTCGATGGTCGAGGTCGTACTCGCCGGCGGCTCCCCTAGTGCCCGCGAATCAGCGGATTATGCCGACGCTGCCGACCTGACCGACGACCGCGCCGATGATCGGCAGGACCCTGCCCATCTAGATTCCCAGCACAGAAGTTGCCAAGGTGCCGATCAATGTAGGCCGCAGGTCCGTTGATTCAGCGCAGGTAATGAAGGTTCCTTCCGTCCACATGATCATGAACGGCCGGCGTCAGGCAGCCCAGAGTCGCTTCCTTAAGAGAGGCGTGATCCTGCGCTGCTTGACGCTCGGTCTGGCAGCAGTCCTGGGACTGGTGGTGGCACTGCCCGCCTCGGCCGCAACCACCGTCAGCCAGCCGACCTGGAGCAAGTGGTATCCCATCTCGTTCGGGGAAAGGGCCCAGACCTTCACCGCCACCACGACGGGCACCCTCGATCACGTTTCGCTGCTGCTCAACTACGACTACGGTTACGGGTCGGGCGGAACGGTTGACGTCCGCAATGTCGACGCCACCACACTCCAGCCGACCGGGGCGGCGCTCCCGGGGTCGGTGCTTGACTTGCATGACTCGACGGCGACCTACGTCTATCCCTTCTACGTGTTTCCGCTCCCCTCGCCGATTTCGGTCACCAGTGGAACCAAATACGCCATCGTGGTGACGATCACCTACGGCGTCAGATCGTGGGCCGGACTCGGCTCTCCTCCCCCCGTGGACATCGGCGGCCGGGCATGGACGGCGCCGGGATGCATCTGGACGTGCGCGTGGACGTCCGCCGGCTTCTTCCCGATGGATTTTGCGTTCGAAGCGGGGATGACAGCCGCCCCGCCGAAGCCGGCCAACTCGGCGCCCACGGTCAAGGCCAACCTCGACGCCGTCCAGGTGAACGAGGGCGCGGTGCCCACGGCCGCCGGCACCTACTCGGATCCCGACGGCGACACGGTCACGCTGTCCGCCTCAGACGGCACAGTGACCCCGGGCGCCGGCGGCACCTGGTCGTGGAAGGGCGCCGCCGCGGACGAGGGCCAGGGTCAGACGATCACCATCACCGCCGACGACGGCCACGGCAACTCGGCCACAGCCCAATTCACGACGGTGGTCGTGAGCGTGCTGCCCACGGCCAAGATCAGCGGCGCCCCCGGCAGCGTCCGTGAAGGCCAGACCATCGCCCTGACCGCCTCGGCCACGAGCCCCAGCGCCGAGGACACCGCCGCCGGCTTCGCCTTCAACTGGACGGCGACCGAATACGGCAACGCACTCCCCGGCAGCAGTGGATCGTCCTTCTCCCTGAAGACGGATGACGAGGGCGTGTACGTGATCACGCTGACCGCCACCGACGAGAGTGGCCACGTGAGTCCCACCGTCTCGGTGACGATCAACGGGGTCGACTCGACGCCGGCCGCCTCCATCACGAGCGTCACCCAAGCGTTCGTGATCGTGCCTCAGCAGACGCTTTCGTTCAGCGGGACCTACACCGACGCGGGCTCGGTGGTGGACACCTCCTACACCACGACGTGGTCGTGGGGTGACGGCAGCCCGAACTCAGCAGGCAACTCGGCCACTCACGCCTTCGCAAGCAGCGGCACCTACACGGTCACCTACCGGGCGGCGGACGACGACGGCGTGGCCGGGTCGGCCAGCACCACAGTGACAGTGCTTACCCCTGCGGCGGCGCTGGCCAAAATCGCCGGCCTGGTCTCGGGCCAGTCCGGTCTGAACAAAGGCCAGATGAACAGCCTGCTGGCCAAGCTGAATGCAGCCGGCGACTCCTGGCAGCGCGGCGACAGCGGCGCCGCCTGCAACCAGCTCAACGCCTTCGTGAACGAGGTCGACGCCGACCAGAAGACCGGCCGCATCTCGAGCGGCGACGCCGCCACCATGACCGACGCCGCCCGCCTGACCCAGAGGTCGATGGGCTGCTTCCGGACCCTCGTGGAGTTCCTTAGCGGTCTCTAGTACTTAGACTCGGGGCCAGCTGAAATGGCCTCGACCGCCCTTCCGCCGGCCGACCTCCTTCCAGTGCGCCGTGAGGCGACGCTTGCCTATCGCGCCGTCCGGCTGATTGGCGTGCCGATCATGCGGCTCGTGTTCCGATTCGACGTGGTGGGGAAGGAGAACATCCCGCGGTCTGGCAACTACGTCGTCATCGCCAACCACCTCAACTGGCTGGACGAGTTCACGTTGCTGATGCTGTTCCCGGTCGAACCCCGCATCCACTTCCTGGCCAACCCCACGATCCTGGTCACGCGCAAGGTCCAGTGGTTCATCGTTCGCCACACGGGTGGCTTCGTCCCGGTCGTCGCCGAGCGCCACGGCGACCAGTCCCTGTTCCACCATGTCGACCGCGCCCTCGAGGTCGGCGGCGCGGTGGGGATCTTCCCCGAGGGCGCTTATGGGCCGGCCGAGGGCGAGCTCCTGCCGTTCAAGAAAGGCTTCGCCCATTTCGCGATCAAGGCCGGCGTACCGGTCATCCCGGTCGCCCTCTCCGGCACCAAAGACCTGTGGTTTCGCAAGCGGATCAAGGTCAGGATCGGCGAGCCGATCCTGCCTGCCGGCCACACCCCGGAATCGCTCACCGAGGCTGCGTATGAGCGCATCAAGGAGCTGATGCCCGCATACAGGGAAGAGCCGGGGCGGAAGGTTCTGCGGAAGCAACTCACGAACCTGTTCTAGACTGGCGCGGATGGATCTCAAACCGATCGGCATCTTCAAAGGCATGCCCCCGGCCGAGCTGAAGAAGATCAGCAAGCAGATGCGTGAGATCCGGCACCCGAAAGGGGCCGAGATCATGATCAGGGGCGAAGGCGGCGTCGGCTTCCTGGTCATCCTGGCCGGCGAGGCCGAGGTCGAGACCGCCGACGGACGCCGGCGCAAGCTCGGGCCTGGCGATCACTTCGGCGAGATGGCGCTGCTCGATCACGAGGGCCGCAGCGCCACCGTGACGGCCGCCAGCGACCTGGTGCTGGGCGCCGTGCCGGAGTGGGGCTTCAAGCCGTTCTTGCAAGACCACCCCGAGATCACCTACCGGCTGCTCGAGACCCTCAGCCGGCGCCTGCGAGAGTCGGAAGCAAGCTAGGGACGGCGCGCCTCGGGCGGGCGCCGGAATGCGCGCTTAACGGCTACTCAAAGTTGCCGCCGGAGTGCTAAGGTAACGCCTTCCTGGGCCCGTCCTTCCAGACGTCTTCGCTCCGCGCTCAGGCCTGAACAGCGCCCCAGGGGTGTAGGGCGACTT
>DASWBA010000151.1:0-36896 GCA_036390825.1 Candidatus Dormiibacterota bacterium | reverse complement strand
TGGAGGTGGCGCGGCTCGTCCCGGCGGGCCAGGATGCCGGCGTGGACGTTGGGATGCAGGGTCTTGACCCGTCCATCGAGCATCTCCGGGAACCCGGTGAGTTCCTGCAACGCGTGTACCGGAATTCCTGCCTCGCGCAGGGCAGCCTCGGTGCCGCCGGTGGCATACAGCGTCACGCCGAGCTGGCCGAGCTCGCGAGCGAAATCGACAATTCCGGTTTTGTCGGAGACGCTGAGGAGCGCGTTCACAGCGTCAGGGGCAGGGGTTGGCCGGCCAGGCGCTTGACCACCACCGGCAGCAGCGCGTGTTCTTCGGCCTGGATCCGTTCGCGCAGGCTCTCCACCGTGTCATCCGGCCGAACCTCGACGCGCCGCTGGGCGAGAACCGGTCCCTGGTCCACCTCGTCGGTAACGAGGTGAACGGTGCAACCGGTTTCCTTGACGCCGGCTTGGAGCGCCATGGCGACGGCGTCCATGGTGCCCGCGAACTCGGGAAGCAGGGACGGATGAATGTTGACGATCCGGCCTTCGAATTGACGGGTGAAGACCCGCTCCAGGATGGCATCGTATCCCGCGCAGACCACCAGTTCCACGTCGTGCATTCGAAGCGTCTTGCCCATGGCGAGGTCACGCGCCTTGCGGTCGGGGAAGTTGGCCAACCGAAAGACCTCGCGCGAAACGCCCGCCTGCTTTGCCAGCTCGAGCGCCGCACAATCCCGGTTGGCGCACACCATCACCACCCGTGCCGGGTACATGGGGTCTTTCGCCGCCTCGATCAGCGCCTGCAGGTTGCTGCCCCGGCCGGAAACCAGGACGCCAACCCGAAGCCGGCTCACTCTAGGATCTGGACACGCCGCCGCTCGGACTTCACGATATCGCCGACCACGAAGATCTCTCCGTCGAGGAGGCGGAGGGCGATCGCGGCGCTCGTCTCATCGACAACAACGATCATCCCGAGTCCCATGTTGAACGTCCGCCACATCTCCTCATCGGGCGTAAAGGGCGCGAGGTAAGAGAAGATGGCGGGCTCCGGCCAGGTGCCACGCTGGATCCGTGCCCCGAGTCCGACCGGGAGGATGCGCGGCAGGTTGCCGACGACACCGCCGCCGGTGATGTGGGCCAGCCCCTTGATCTCGACCACTTCGCGAAGCCGCCGTACCGGCTCGAGATAGGCGCGATGTGGCGCCAGCAGCGCATCGAGGACGGTGTGACCGTTGCCCGGGATGGTCTGGCCCAGGGCCTGGCGCGGGATCACCCGCCGGGCCAGGCTATAGCCGTTGGTGTGGAGACCGGTCGAGGGTAACGCCAGCAGGGCGTCGCCTTCGCGGATCACGGTGCCGTCGATGATGGCATCGCGCTCGCAGACACCGACCATGAAGCCGGCAACGTCGTAGGTGGTGGGCTGGTACACGCCGGGCATCTCCGCGGTTTCCCCGCCAAGCAAGGCGCAGTTGACCTGGCGGCAGGCATCCGCCATCCCGGAGACGAGCTCGGCCACGACCGGGGGGTCGAGGACGCCGCTCGCAACATAGTCGAGAAAGAACAGCGGCTCGGCACCGGCCGTCAGCACATCGTTGACGCAGTGGTTGACCAGGTCGGCGCCGATCTGGGCGTGACGGCCCGCGCCGATCGCCAGCAGCACCTTGGTGCCGACGCCGTCGGTGCTCGCCACCAGCACCGGCTCGCGGTAGCGCGCGGTGTCGAGAGCGAAGAGCCCGCTGAACGGACCGACGCCGGCCAGCACCTGCGGGCCCTGGGTGGCCGCCGCCAGCGGGCGGATCAGCTCAACCGTCCGATTGCCGGCCTCGATATCGACGCCCGCGTCCCGATAGGTCGTCACCCGGCGACCGTCTCCAGCGCCAGCTTGTCCATCTCGAGCTGCACCGGTACCGGCACCGGATAATCGCCGTCGAAACAGGCCATGCAAAAGCCGCTGACGTTTTTCACGGCGCGGAAGAGCCCGGCCTTGCTCAGGTACTTCAGAGAGTCGGCGCCGATCAGGTGCTCGACCTCTTCCACGCTTCGGCCGGAGGCGATCAGCTCGGAGCGACTGGCGATGTCGATGCCCATGAAGCAGGGCCACTGGATCGGCGGGCTGCTCACCCGAAAATGAACGGCAGCCGTCCCGGCCCGGCGCAACTCTTCCACGATCTTCCGGCTGGTGGTGCCACGCACGATCGAGTCGTCGACCAGCACCACGCGCTTTCCCTGGAGAATCTCGCGCAGGGGATTGAACTTCAGCTTGATGCCGACATTGCGCAGCCGCTCGTTGGGCTGGATAAAGGTGCGGGTGATGTAGCGGCTCTTGATCAAACCCTCGCTGTACGGAATGCCGCTCGCCTCCGCGAAGCCGACGGCGGCGGGCGTGCCCGAATCGGGGAGGGAGATCACGATGTCGGCTTCGGCCGGCGCCTCGCGCGCGAGTTCGCGGCCCATGTTGCGGCGCGCCTCGTAGAGCGACTGCCCCTGCAGGTGCGAGTCTGGCCGCGCGAAATAAATGAACTCGAACATGCACATCGCCTTGCGCGGTGACAGCATCACCCGCTCCGCGATCGGCTTGCCGCGCCCGAGCATGACCGCCTCACCCGGCTCGATCTCGCGAACAAACTCGGCGCCCACGGTGTCGAGCGCGCAGCTTTCGGAGGTGATGATGGCGCCACCCTCCGGCAGACGTCCAAGGCACAGCGGTCGAATGCCCAGAGGGTCGCGGACGCCGACCACCGCGTCCCTGGTGAGGAACAACAGGCAATAGGCGCCCTGCAATCTCGGCAATGCACGACGCAACACCGAGATGACGTCGGTACCGCTGGTGTGCGCGACCAACTCGGCGAGCACTTCCGTGTCGCTCGATGTTTTGAAGCGAACGCCGTGCTGCTCGAGATCGTCGCGCAGCACCTGGGTATTGGTGAGGTTGCCGTTGTGAGCGATGGCGATGGTTCCCAGCTGCGGATGCTCGACGAGGATGGGCTGTGCGTTCTCCAGCCGGTTCGAGCCAGTGGTCGAGTATCGTGTGTGACCCATCGCCAGGTGGCCGGTCAACCGCTCCAGTGCCTGCTGGTCGAAGGCCTGCGCGACCAGGCCCATGTCCTTGTGCATCCGCAGGGTTCGGCCGTCACTGGTCGCGATCCCGGCGCTCTCCTGCCCACGGTGCTGCAGGGCATAAAGCCCGAAATAGGTCAAGTTGGCAACGTCTTCGCCGGGCGCGTCGATGCCAAAGAGCCCACACGCCTCGTGCATCCGTTCATCGGCCATGGGATGGCGGCGGGTCAAAACGGCGTCTCCCATGCCTGTCGCAGGTTGTCCAGGGAAAGGCGAATATCCGACCCCACCTGGAAATCCTCGCCGCCCACGACGCCGACCGCATACAGCGGGATGTGGTGGTTGGCCATCAGCTGCTGCAGCTCGGGCACGCGCCGCGGCGCGACGCTCACGATCACCCGCCCCTGTGACTCGCCGAAGTAGAACGCCTCGCGGCTGACCGGCCCGACGATGCCGGGGCAACGTAGCCCGCGTCCGCCGTAGAGGGCGCTTTCCGCCAGCGCGATCAGCAAGCCTCCGTCGGACACATCGTGGGCGCAGCGTATCACCCCTCGGCCGATGGAATCGAGCATGGCGGCCTGCAGGCGACGTTCCATCTCGAGACTGACCAGTGGCGGACGGCCTTCGGGGGGGGCGCCTAGCAGTCGCAAATATTCACTTCCGGCGAGCTCCTCACGCGTCTCACCCAGCAAGAAGACGAGGTCGCCATCTTCCTGGAATCCGGCAGGGCAGCGGAGGGATAGATCATCGAGCAAGCCGACCATGCCGATCACCGGCGTCGGTGGGATGTTCCGTTCGCTGGTCTCGTTGTAGAGGCTGACGTTGCCGCTGACCACCGGCAGATCCAGGGCGCGGCAGGCATCGGCGAGCCCGCGGATGCTCTCCTGCAGCTGGCCGAAGATGGCCGGCCGATCCGGGTTGCCGAAGTTCAGGCAGTTCGTCACCCCGATTGGGCGGGCGCCGGTGCAGACGATGTTGCGGGCCGCCTCGGCGACGGCGGCCTTGGTCCCTTCGTACGGGTCGAGCGCGACGTACCATGGATTGCCGTCGGTCGTCAACGCCAGCCCCTTGTTGGTTCCGGGCACGCGCAGCAGCGCCGCGTCGAAGCCCGGGCCGAACACCGTGTTGTCTTGCACCTGGTGGTCGTACGTCCGGTAGATCGATCGGCGGCTGCGCAGATTCGGGCTCGCGATCAGGTCGAGCAGGATTGCCTCGGGCTCCTCGACCGCCGGCATCACCACCGTAGGTTGCTTGTCGGGAAACGATGCGACCGGCGAACGCTGTGGAACGCCGTCCACCAACACCTTCAGCGGGATGTCCGCAACCGAAACGCCGCGATCGCGAATACGGATCCGTCCGGTCCCGGTCACCGTCCCGATGCGGTCCGCGTGGAGCTCGAAATGGTCGAACACCTGGCGCGCAGCCGCCTCGGCATTGGGTCGCACCACAACCAGCATCCGCTCCTGCGACTCGGACAGCATGACCTCGTAGGGCGTCATGCCCTGTTCCCGGCGGCTGATCCGATCGACGTCGATGTCGACCCCGCGACGGCCACGATGGGCGAGCTCGCTGGCGGCGCTGGTCAGCCCGGCCGCGCCCAGATCCTGAATGGCAGTGACGCCGTCGAGCTCGTTGAGCCGCAGGCACGCCTCGCACAGGAGCTTTTCCAGGAATGGATTGCCGACCTGGACGGCGGGACGGCGCTCGGCGGACCGCTCATCCATCTCCACCGAGGCGAAGGTCGCCCCGTGAATGCCGTCGCGTCCGGTATCGGCGCCCGCCAGGAGCACGACGTCACCGGCCCGATCGGCGGTGGCGCGGCGCAACCGATCGTGCGCGACCAGGCCGACGCACATTGCATTGACGATCGGGTTGTCGGTGTACCCGCTGTCAAAATGGACCTCGCCGCCAACCGTCGGGCAACCGAAGCAATTGCCATAGCCACCGATGCCCGCGATCACACCGTTGAAGAGATGGCGGTTGCGTCCCGAATCGAGTGGGCCAAAGCGCAACGCGTCGAGGATCGCGATCGGCCTGGCGCCCATGGCGAACACGTCGCGAAGGATGCCGCCCACACCGGTGGCCGCCCCCTGATAGGGCTCGATCGCCGACGGGTGATTATGCGACTCGATCTTGAAGACCACCGCCAGGCCGTCGCCGATATCGACCGCCCCCGCATTCTCACCCGGCCCTTGCAGCACATCCGGACCCTCGGTGGGCAGCTGGCGGAGCAGCGCCTTCGAGGTCTTGTAGGAGCAATGCTCGCTCCAGAGCGCGCCGAACATGCCGAGCTCGAGATCGTTCGGATCGCGGCCGATGGCGGACACGATGGCGCGGTACTCGGCCTCGCTCAGCGCCACTTCGTCGAGCTGGGCGCGCCTGACTGCAATCGCCATCAGGCCGCCACCCGGGCCAGGGCGTGGATCGCCGAGCGGAACACCGCGAGACCGTCGCTGCCACCGAGCAGGTCCTCGCAGGCACGCTCCGGGTGGGGCATCATGCCGACCACATTGCCCCGGGCATTGGCGATGCCAGCGATGTTGCGCAACGAACCGTTCGGGTTCGACTCCGCGGTCACCCGTCCATCGGGCGCGCAGTAGCGAAAGACAACCTGGCCGTTGCGCTCGATGGCGTCGAGCGTCGGCGGATCGGCGAAGAAATTTCCCTCGCCATGGGAGATTGGGATGCGCAGCACCTGGCCCGGGCGGCAATCGAGCGTGAAGGCCGATTCGCTCTGCTCCACCCGCAGGTGGACCCACTCGCAGCGGAACTCGCAGGATGCGTTCCTCAGCAGCGCACCCGGGAGCAGGCGCGCCTCTTGCAGGATCTGGAAGCCATTGCAAATCCCCAGCACCAGTCCGCCGCGGTTGGCGAAGTCGGTCACCGCCTCCATCACCGGGGCGAAGCGAGCGATCGCCCCGCAGCGCAGGTAATCGCCATACGAAAACCCACCCGGCAGGATCACCAGGTCGAGGTCGTCGAGTCGTGTTTCCCGATGGTCGACATAGCGGGCCGGCTGGCCGAGGACCTCGCCGACCGCGTGGGCACAATCCCGGTCACTCCAGGTGCCGGGGAAGACGACGATGCCGGTCTTCAAGCGAGCAGGCCCCCAACCGGCCCTGCCCCGGAGGGGGAGGGAGATACTGCGGCCACGGGCTCGGCGATCGGCTGCAGCTCGATGCGGTAATCCTCGATGACCGCATTGGCGAGCAGCTGACGAGTCATCTCCTCGACTCGGGCGCGCGCCTGCGCCTCATCGTCGCCCTCAAGGGTCACGACCAGATACTTTCCGGCGCGCACGTCGCTGACGGAATCAAAACCCAGCGCGTGCAGGCCACCCTTGATGGTCAGACCCGCCGGATCATTGACCACCGCCTTCAGGGTGACGAACACCTCTGCGCGAAACGTCACTGACGCCCCGCGGCCGACAGCACGTTGAGGCGCCGTAACGCCTCGAGATAGCGGGCGCTCGTGCCGGCGACGACTTCGTCCGGCAGCGGTGGGGCCGGCGGCTGCTTGTTCCAGCCGAGCCGCTCCAGATAATCGCGCACGTATTGCTTATCGAATGACGGCTGGGGTCCACCGGGTCGGTATTCTGCGAGGTCCCAGAAGCGCGAGGAGTCCGGCGTCAGAACCTCATCGATCAAGATGACGTCACCGTCGAGCAGCCCGAACTCGAACTTGGTATCGGCCAGGATCAGACCGCGCTCGAGCGCGCGCTCCGCGCCGAATCGGTAAAGCAAGAGGCTGAGCCGCTCGAGCGTCTCCGCAAGCTCGCTGCCGGCACGGTTGGCGAGTTCGGCGCGCGAGATGTTCTCATCGTGGCCGGTCAGCGCCTTGGTCGCCGGGGTGAAGATCGGTTCGGGTAGCCGATCGCTTTCCGTCAACCCGACCGGTAGTGGTTCGCCGGCGATCGTTCCAGTCTTGACGTAGTCCTTCCAGCCGGACCCGGAGAGGTAGCCGCGTACCACGCACTCGAACATGACGGGCTGCGCCATGAGGACGCGCATGCTGCGCTGGTCGAGGTCCGGCATGGCATCGAGCAACTCTGGAGCGATCGATTGATCCTGGGACAGGTGATTCCGTACAAGGTCGCGGGTTTCGTGGAACCACGCCAGCGAGAGCTGGTTCAAAACGCTCCCTTTCTCGGGGATCGGTGTGGGCAGTACGACGTCGAAGGCGGAGAGCCGGTCGGTCGACACCATCAGGAGCTCGCGATCGCCGAGCCGGTAAGTGTCACGCACTTTGCCGCGCGAATGCAGCGGCAGGGGGAGCGAGGTGGTCAGAATCGCGGTCATGCTTTTGCCTCCACTACAACCGGCTCCAGGCCGAGGCGTTCGAAGGTCACGTCCAGGTGGCGCAGGTAGAACGCCGGGTCGAAGAGCTCCGCGAGCTCGCGCTCGGTCAACCGCTCGCGAACCTCGGGGTTCTGCCCGATGGCTGTCTTGAAGTCCGGTCCTCCGTCCAGTGCGCTCAGGGCCGTGCGTTGTACCAGGCGGTAGGCGTCCTGGCGTGACATTCCCTTCTGCACCAGCGCCAGCAGCACGCGCTGGGAGAACACCACGCCGCCGCTCCGGTAGAGGTTCGCCCGCATCCGCTCCCGGTCGATCGTCAGGCCTTCGATGATGTCGGCCATCAGTCGCAGCATGTAATCGAGGAGGGTGCAGGCATCCGGAAAGATGATGCGCTCCGCCGAGGAGTGGCTGATGTCCCGCTCGTGCCAGAGTGCCTGGTTCTCGAGCGACGTCTGGGCATAGCCGCGCACCACCCGAGCGAGACCGCAAACGCGCTCGCTGAGGATCGGGTTGCGCTTGTGCGGCATGACCGAGGAGCCTTTCTGCTCTTCCCCGAACGGCTCTCGGACCTCGGAGACTTCACTGCGCTGCAGGTGGCGGATATCGGTGGCGAACTTCTCGAGGCCACCAGCGAACACGGCGAGCGTTGTCAGGTAAGCGGCATGCCGGTCGCGGGCGATCACCTGGGTGGTGACGGGCGCCACCTTCAGCCCCAGCTTCTTGAGCGACGACTCCTCGACCCGCGGCTCGACGGTGGCGTGCGTGCCCACCGCGCCCGAGAGCTTGCCGACCCGGATGTCCTCGCGGGCGGTGACCAGCCGCTGACGGTCGCGATCGAGCTCGTCCAGCCAGCCGGCGAGGACGAAGCCGAAGCTGATCGGCTCGGCATGGATCCCGTGGGTGCGGCCGGCCATCAGGGTGTCGCGCTCCTCGATCGCGCGCCGGCGGATGACCGCGGACAGGCGGTCCACATCCTTAAGAAGGATGTCAGCCGCGGCGACCAGCTGCAGGGCCAGAGCGGTGTCGAGCACGTCGGACGACGTCAGGCCCCGGTGCAGGTAGCGGGCGTCATCGCCCAGGGGTTCGGCCAGGGAGTCCAGGAAGGCAACCACATCGTGCCCCACCCGCTCCTCCAGCCGGGCGATGTGGTCGGGATCGACGCGGGCCTGACGGAGACGGTCGAGCGCCGACCGCGGGATCTCGCCGATCTCGGCCCACCCCTCGCTAACGATGAGCTCGATCCGCAGCCACAATTCGTAGCGCTGCTTGGGGGAGAAGATCTCGCTCATCTCCGGATGGGCGTATCGAGGGATCAATCGGCGGCTGGTCTCCTTGTGGGTGGCGTGCCGTCGGTGACGGGCTGATTATAGCCGCTACGAACCGCCTCAAACGCTCGCATGGCACTAAACGTCTCAAACGCTCGTATGGCACCAAAGCGCCACTCGCGTGGGGCGACGCCCCGAGCGCCGCTCGCGTGGGCCGGCGGGCCCGAAGCTTCCGTAACCTCCGTCATCGCTTACGACTTTTCATATACGGGGAGTTGCTGGTACATTGGCCCGACACGTAACCAAGCGGGGGCGTCACCCGTTCAGTCTGCAGCGGGCGCCCTATGGGGTGCCCTGATGCCGGAATTTGAAGAGCGGGAACTCGTCGAGCGAGCGAAGCAAGACCCCGACGCGTTCGGGGTCCTGTACGACCGGTATTTCCCGCAGATTTATCGATTTGCATATTCGCGAGTTCGAGACCAATCCCTGGCCGAGGATGTGACATCGGAGGTGTTTTTCAAAGCGCTTAGAAATATCAAGCGATACACCTACTCGGGCCATCCCTTTTCTTCCTGGCTCTACCAGATCACGCTGAACGCGGTCGCCGACCATTACCGCGGGCTGCACGGCGAGGTGGACCTCGAGGAAGGCGCCAGCTTGCCGAGTACCGCGCCGGCGGTGGTCGACGAGGTCGTGCGGCGCGATCGCAGCCGCCGGGTATGGGCCGCGATCGACCAGCTTCCCCGTCAGCAACGGGCGGCCATGGTGCTCAAGTTCAGTGAGGACCGGAAGATCGAGGAGATTGCGCAGATCCTCGGAAAGAGTTCAGGGGCGGTCAAGCTGCTGCTGCACCGGGCCGTCGAGCGGCTGCGCCGCGAGCTGCCCCCTGAATTCGAGATTGGTGTCACGTGATGAACGATCCCGAACTCGACGAGTTGTTCGCCGATCCGGCCGACCGCGCGGTCGTTGATCTGCTCAAGGCGTCGCGGCCCGGTGCGCCCCCGCTCGATCCGCATTTCCACAACTACCTGCGTGCCAAGCTGATGACCGAGGCGCGACGGACGCTCCCGGCTCGCGCGTCGCGGTCCTGGTTCCCCTTCAAGCTGTCGCCGAACAGGCTCGTGCCCGCGGTGGCCGCCGTCGCGGTCGGCTTCGTGGTTGTGTTGGGCGTCGAGATCTACCTTCACGGACAGACCGGGGCGCCGCAGGTCGCCTACAACATCGGCCGGATCGACAAGCAGACGAATGTCGGAACCGGCGAGCCGATCGTGATCCCCTTCACCGGGCCGGTCGACAAGACCGCCGTCGCGGAATCGGTCGTAATGCAACCGGCCACCTCGGTGACCAAGCAGTGGGTCGGGCAGAACCTGGTGATCATCCCGGACCACCCGCTGGCGCCCAATACCACCTATTCGGTCAGCTTCAAACCCCTGGCGGTGCCCACGCCGACACCGAAGTCGAACCCCGTGGTGCGCCAATCGCCCACGGTCGCCCCCACCCCGGTCGTCGTCCACTTCACCACGGTTCGGCCGCCGGTCGCGCCGATCGTTCCGCCGTCGTTCAAGAGCGCGAGTGTGAACTACGGCTACGACAGCCGCCTGGCCGATTCAGGCACCATCCTCAGCGCGGCCTGGACCCCGACCGGGCAGGTCCTGGTCACCCGCCCGGTGGGGCAACCCGGTCCTGGATCGTCGCCGAGCCCATCGGCCTCGACGACCCCATCCGGACCTCCAGCGCCGAAACCGACCACCGACGTCTGGCTGATGAGCTCGCTGGGGACGCCGATCCGCATCCTGGTCCCGGGCGGAAGCTGGCCGGCTGCCGCACCGTCGGGTGGGCTGATCGCCGCCTGGCAGGTTGCCTCGGGGAACCGGGTGAGTCTCGGGGTCTGGGACCTCCAGGGGAACGTGCAGGCCACCCTCGCCACGCTCGACGGCTCGCCGGGTCGCGCCCCGGTCTGGATCGGTGAGGATCGGATCGCCTATGTCGACCAAGGCCGGCTCCGCATCGTCGACCTGCATGGAGCCCAGGCCGGCGGTCCGGCGCTGCGGATCGCCAGCGGCCGGCTGGCGGCGTCGCCAATCAGTCCCAGGCTGGCTGTCGAGGGCGCTGACGGATCGGCCATCCTCGACCTGGGTGCGAACGGGGCGCCGATCCCCCTTCCAACGGGAGCCACCGGCTTTGCCTGGTCCTCGAAGGGAGACCTCGCGTTCCTCGTACGGCGGGGTACGACCACCGATCTGTACGTGGCCACAGATGGCCAACCCTTCCACAAGGTCGCAACCAGCCCCGATGGCCAGACCTGGTCGGACTTGAGCTGGTCCCCGGATTCGACCTCCCTGCTCCTGGCAACCACGGCCACCAGTGGCAACGGCGCGGCCCCCAGCCTGGTGCTGATCAACCGCGACGGCAGCAGCCCGACCCCCTTCGGCGCAGCCGCGAAGGAATACGCCTCGCCGCAGTGGTCGCCGAGCGGTGACCTGGTGCTCTTTACGCGCGGGGACGAGGCCGGTGGCCGGGCCTTCTGGACGGCGACCGCGACCCCTTCGAGCACCGACACGGCGGCGAACCAGGCCCTGGCGGAGGTCGCCAAATTCATGGTGGCCCGGATCAATAGTGACAGCGTCGCCGCCGAGGCGGAGCTGGACACGGCGGGCCTGGCCGCGTACCAGGCGGGGGCCTCCTCGCTGCTCGGCCCGGCGGGCAGCCACTTCAGCCGCTACTATCCGGTGACTGTCCAGCCGAGTGGATCGATCCCCAATGCCTTCCTGGTGGGGGTTCGGATCTTCAGCGCCAAGAACGGTGTGGAGATCAGCTTCTTCGAAGAGCAATTGACGCTGGTCCGGCAGGGGCAGTCATCCCCGCTGGTGCCACAGTTCCACCAATACCTGGTCCACTCGGTGAACGCGACGCCGACGATGTCGCTCGGCCGTGGACCGACGGTGGTCTCCGTCGAGGTCGTGCAAGCCCCGCCCGGCGAGCAGGTGCGGGTGCACTTCGACGCCGACCTCAAGCCGGAGACGGTCTCGAGCGGCACCATCCAGGTCAAGGATGCCGACGGTAATGTTGTCGATGCGCGCGTGAGCTTCGACGCCGATAACCACCTGGCCACGCTCGCCGTCAAGCTCAAGCCAGGCACCTACCAACTGGTGGTGACGACCGGCGTGACGGACGTCAATGGCGTGGCGGTGGCGCAAGAGTACGACGCGCCGCTGATCGTCGGCCGCTAACCCTCGCTGTTGACGACGACGCCCGCCGCGATCGCCGCGGCCAGCTCCCCCGAGCCGTAGAGGGATTCGAACGGCGAGACCTCCTGGTCGAAGGTCCTGGTCTGCTGGAGCAGGCTCGGGTGATCCTGGATAAAGCTGGTCGAAATCCGGCCGTTGACGAAATCCGGCTCTTCCAAAAGGGCGCGGTGGAACGGGATGGTCGTCTTGGGCCCGGTGAGGACAAACTCCTGCAACGCCCGCCGGCCCCGACCGATCGCCGACTCCCGGTTGTCGGCCCAGACGATCAGCTTGAGCAGGAGCGAGTCGAAATGCGGGGAGATGTCCTGGTGCGGGCGAATCCCGCTGTCGACGCGCACACCAGGCCCGCTGGGTGGCGCATAACGGCGGACTCGTCGCGGCGTCGGCATGAAGTTGCGTAGCGGATCCTCGGCGTTGATCCGAAACTCGATCGCGTGCCCGCGTGGTGCGCCGTAGCCGGCCGTCGCGAGCCGCTCGCCTCGGGCGATGCGGACTTGCTCGCGGACGAGGTCGATGCCGAGGACCGACTCCGTGATCGGATGCTCGACCTGGAGCCGGGTGTTCATCTCGAGAAAATAGAAGTCTTCACCCGCCACGATGAACTCGATCGTCCCTGCATTTCGATAGTGCACGGCGGCTGCGGCTTTGACAGCGGCTTCCGCCATGGCACGGCGCTGCGTATCACGCAGCCCGACCGCCGGCGTCTCCTCGAGCAACTTCTGGTGCCGGCGCTGGATCGAACAGTCGCGCTCACCGAGCGCCAGGGTCGTGCCATGATCGTCGGCCAGGATCTGCATCTCGATGTGGCGCGGGTGCTGCAGGTACCGCTCCAGGTAGACGTCGGGGCTGCCGAACGAACTCTGTGCAGCGCGGCGGCACGCTTCAAACGCCGCCGGGAGTTCGCCCGGCCCCATCGCCACCCGCATGCCGATGCCGCCTCCGCCGGCGGCGGCTTTGACCATCACCGGGTAGCCGATGCGCTCCGCTTCGCGGACAGCGGCTCCTTCGTCGGCAAGCGCGGCCGTCCCAGGCACAACCGGAACGCCAGCCTCGACCATGCGGCGACGGGCCTCGACCTTGTCGCCCATGGCCCGCATGCTGGGCGCGGTCGGACCGATGAAGGTCAGTCCATTCTCGGCGCAGGCGTCCGCAAAGGCGGCGTTTTCCGACAGAAAGCCATAGCCGGGATGGATGGCGTCGGCGCCGCGATCCTTCGCCACGCGCACCAGCTGCTCGATATCGAGATAAGCCTGTCGCGGCGTCGCGCCGCTGAGGGCGACCCGCTCGTCGGCGAAAAGCGCGTGGGGAGTGCGCGCATCCGGTTCGGCGAACACGGCGACCGTCGGGAGACCCATCTCTCGGCAGGTCCGCATCACGCGAAGGGCGATCTCGCCGCGGTTTGCGACGAGAACCTTGGTGACGCTAGCCAATCGTCATCAACACGTCGTTGGGAGCGACGATGGCTCCCTCTTTGGCGAACACCTCGCGCACCGTCCCGCCGACGGTAGCCACGATGTCGTTCTGCATCTTCATCGCTTCCAGGACCACGACCACGTCACCGAGACGTACCTTGTCGCCTTTGGCGACCTTGACCTTGACCACCATGCCCTGCATCGGTGCCTGGATCGCTCCATCGCCGCCGCCACGCTGCGAAGCCGTTGGGCCTGACGCAGCGGCGGCAGTCGCGGCGGTGCCCGCCGCGACACCGTCGCCGAGGATCCGAATACGGTACGGCTCGCCATCGACCTCGACCGTGAACTCGCGGGCCGCCAATTCTGCCGAAGCGGGGGCGACCGCAACAGCCGCGGCCGGCGCCGGGGCAGGCTTTTGCTCGGGAGTGGAGGCCGGCGCCGACGCGGCGGCTGCCTCGGCCCGGAGTCCTTCAGGCCGCAGGATATTGGGGGCATCCTCGGGAAACAGGATGTAGGTCAGGACCTGGTCGATCCCGGTCGCCGTCAGCCCCTGCTTGCGCATCTGGCGACGAGCGCGATCGATCCCGGGCTGCAAAAGGTCCGCGGGCCGCAGCGTGATCGCGTCCGACGGACCGAGCGCGCGTTTGCGGACCTCGGGGTCGATGGGGCCGGGCGGCGAACCGTACAGTCCCTTGACGTAGTCCCGGAACGGCTGGTCGATGTGCTGGTAGCGCTTGTCGCTGAGCGTGTTGGCTAGCGCCTGGTTCGCCGCGATTCGATTGATCGGCGCAGCCATCGGCGGATACCCCATTTCCTGGCGGACCAGCAGCAGCTCCTCGAGCAGCCGGTCGTATCGATCGACCGCATTGCGTTCGCGCAGATTGCGGATCAGGACCGCGAGGACCGGGGCTGGCAATTGGTGCTGCAGGACGAAAACGTCATTCCGAAACGCAATCGGGTCCTGGAATTCGAGGTACTCGTCGTGGATCTCGTCGAAGTAACGGCTCGCCTGGCTGATCAAATTGAGGTCGAGACCGGTGTCATACGGCCCCTCGCGGAGACTCGCCACCATGGTTTCTGTCGCCGGTTGCGAGGCTCCCCAGGCGAGGGCCGAGAGGGCGGTATCGATGCCGGTGGCGCCGGCTTCGATCGCCGCGAAGTACGAAATGGGCGCGAGCGCGGTTGTCGAGTGGGAGTGAACGCTGACGGGCAACTTGGTGGCGCTCGCGATCGCGCTGACCAGCGCGCGGGCCTCGATCGGCGCCAGGATTCCGGCGACGTCCTCGATCCCGATCCAGTCCGCACCCATCGCTTTCAGCCGGCTGGCCGATTTGACGGTACGGGCCTCGTCGACCACCGGACTCGGGCTGTAGACGAGCGCCCCGATGACGCTCGCCCCGGCCTTGTGCGCCGCTTCCATCGGTACCTCGAGGTTTCGCAGGTCGTTGAGCGGATCGAACATTTTCACGATGCGAATGCCGTCTGCAACGGCCTGCTCGATGAAGGCGCGCACGACGTCATCGGGCTGATGCGCCTGTCCGATCAGCGTTTGGCCGCGGATCAACATCTGCAGCGGGGTCTTGACGATCGCGGCCCGCAGCGCCCGCAGTCGCTGCCACGGATCTTCTCTCAGGGCGCGGACCGAGGCGGCGAAGGTCCAACCGCCCCAGGCATCGAGGGCGTGGTAGCCGATGTCGTCCAGGGTCTTGGCGATCGGCAGCACGTGCTGCAGCTTGAGGCGACCCTGGATGAGGCTCTGCTGCGCGTCGCGCAGCACGGTCTCGGTGATCAAGACCCTGGGCACGGCGCTAATTGTATTCCGGCTTTTTAGGTGGGCTTAACCGCCCAATTGGCCTCCCGTCGCTTGACCAGCTTGTCTCTGGCGCTGGGATCGTCGAGCGCCAGGATCGCCATCGCCAGGTGCGCGGCGTTCCTCGCTCCTGCATCGCCGATGGCGACCGTCGCCACCGGGATGCCGGCCGGCATCTGGGCCATCGAGAGCAGCGCGTCCAGCCCGCCGAGCGCACCGGCCGACATGGGCACCCCGATCACGGGCAACACACTCCAGGCGGCCACCACGCCCGGCAGGTGCGCCGCGCCGCCCGCGGCGGCGATCAGGACTTTGATGCCGCGGCCTTCCGCCTCAGTCGCCCACATCCGGCATCCCTCGGGGTCGCGGTGGGCCGAGCGGACGACAACCTCATACGGCACGCCGTAGGCGTCGAGGACCTCACAGCAGCGTTGCATCGTCGGACGGTCCGATTCACTGCCCATCACGATCCCAACCAGTGGCAGGTCGCTCACGGTAGGGCCGGTGCTCCCAGCTCGCGCAAGGCGAGGTCTCGGCGGTAGGTCATGCCCTGGAAGGTGACGCGGTCGACGTTGCGGTAGACGCGCTCGCGGGCCTGCGCCATCGAGGCACCGAGCGCCACCAGCGTGAGCACCCGCCCGCCCGCGGTGAGATAACCAGCCGCACCGGCGGTCGTCCCGGCGTGGAAGGCCAGCACACCGGGCTCGAGGGCTCCCAGCCCATCGATCGGAAAGCCGGTTTGATAGGTTCCCGGATAACCGCGCGAGGCCAGGACGACACCGACGCTTGCGGAGGGTGACCACGACGGTGCCACGCCGTCCAGGTCGCCGCGAGCCGTCGCCTCGAGGAGCGGGACGAGATCATCGGTCAGTCGCGGCAGCACAACCTGCGCCTCCGGGTCACCAAAACGGGCGTTGAACTCGAGCACCTGGAGGCCCGACGACGTGATCATCAGTCCAGCGTAGAGGCAACCATGATATGGCGTGCCGTCTTCACGCAGCACCCGTGCGACCGGCCGCAGCACCTTGTCAAGGGCGCGTGCGACATCGTCTTCATCGAAGAATGAGACGGGCGAGTAGCCACCCATGCCACCGGTGTTGGGGCCTTTGTCGTCATCGAGCGCGCGCTTGTAGTCGCAGGCCGGCGGCAGGGGCACCACGCGCTCGCCGGCGACCAGCGCCATGAGGGAAACCTCACGACCATCGATCTTCTCTTCGAGCACGATCCGGTCGGCGGCGGCGCCCACGGTCTTGCGCAGCATCAAGGTGTCGATGCATTCGAGTGTCTCGTCGGCATCGCGCGGGACCAGCGTACCCTTCCCCTTGGCAAGCCCATCCGCCTTGACGACGAAGGGCCGGCGCTCGCCCCGCACGAAATCCTTGGCCCTTGCCGGGTCATCGAAGACCCGGTAGGCAGGCGTCGGCACCCCGGCCCTTTCCATCAGCGACTTGGCAAAGGCTTTGCTGCTCTCGACTCGCCCGGCCGCCCGGGTCGGGCCGAAGACCAGTCGCCCGGACTGCGCCAGGCGGTCGGCGAGTCCGGCATCAACGGCCGCCTCGGGCCCGATCACCGTCAACCCGATGTCGCGCTCGGAGACGAAACGCGCGATGCCATCGACGTCAGTTACCTGCAGTCCGGTGTTGACCGCGATCGCCGCCGTGGCAGCATTGCCCGGCGCGCAGTAGACGGCGTTCGTCAGCGGACTCTGCAGCGCCTTCCAGGTCAGCGCGTGCTCCCGCGCACCGGCGCCGACAACCAGAACGTTCATTCCCACTCGATGGTCGAGGGCGGCTTCGAGGAGATGTCGTAGACGACGCGGTTCACGCCAGGGACTTCGTTGACGATCCGGGTGGAGATCTTCGCCAGCACCTCGTAGGGTAAGCGGGCCCAGTCGGCCGTCATCCCATCCTCGCTCTGGACGGCGCGCACCGCAACCACGTTGCCGTAGGTGCGGTAGTCGCCCATCACGCCGACGCTCTGCAGCGGCGTCAGGATCGCGAACGACTGCCAGAGCGAGCGATAGAGCCCCGCCGCCTTGATCTCGTCGACCACGATCCAGTCCGCCGCCCGCAGCGTGTCCAGGCGTTCGCGGGTGACCTCGCCGATGATGCGAACGGCGAGTCCGGGGCCTGGGAAAGGCTGGCGATGAACCATGTCCTCGGGGAGGCTCAGCGCCGTGCCGATCGCGCGGACCTCGTCCTTGAAGAGATACCGAAGGGGCTCGACCAGCTTGAAGCGCAAGTCGGCGGGCAGACCGCCAACGTTGTGGTGGGTCTTGATCCGGTGGGCGTTGTGGGTGTCGTGACTGGTGCTCTCGATGACATCGGGATAGAGCGTCCCCTGCGCCAGGAAGTCAACACCGGTGAGCGAGGCGGCTTCGGCCTCGAAGACCTTGATGAAGGTGGCGCCGATGCGCCTGCGCTTTTCTTCGGGATCGATTACGCCCCGTAAGGCGGCCAGGAATTCGTTGCTGGCATCGACCGCCGTTAGCTCGATGCCGAGGTGACGCCGCATGACCTCCTCGACGCGCCGCCGTTCGTCACGGCGAAGCAGGCCGTTGTCGACCATCAGGCAGGTCAGCTGGCCGGGGATGGCCCGGTGCACCATGGTTGCGCAGACGGCGGAATCGACGCCGCCGGAGAGGGCACAGAGAACCCGGCCGTCGCCGACCTGCGCCCGGATGGCTTCGGTCGCCTGCTGGATGAAGGCGGCGGGCCTCCAGGTGTCGCGGCAACCCGCGACCTGGTAGAGAAAGTTGCGCAGAATCTCCCGACCCTGCGGGGTGTGGATCACCTCGGGATGAAAGGCGATGCCGAAGCGCCCGGCGTCGTCGGCCATGGCCGCAATCGTCGAGTTCTCGGACTCCGCCAGGCGGCGGAACCCCGCCGGCGCCTCGAGGATGGTGTCGCCATGGCTCATCCAGACCGGCAGCCGAGCCGGCAGGTCGAGAAAAAGGCCGGCTTGCTCCGAGACCTGGACGCTCGCCGGACCGTACTCCCGTTTGCCCGCAGGAGCCACCTTGCCGCCAAGCTGGTAGGCGAGCAGCTGCATCCCGTAGCAGATGCCAAGCACCGGCACGCCGGCATTGAGCGCGGCCGGATCGCAGCGCGGGGCGCCGTCTTCGTAGACGCTGGCCGGGCCACCGGAGAGGATCAGGGCCTTGGGGGCGCGGCCGCGGATCGCCTCCCACGGCGTGGTCCCAGGAATCAACTCGCAGTAGACGCCGGCTTCTCGCACACGCCGCGCGATCAGCTGGCTGTACTGCGAGCCGAAGTCAAGGACCAACACGAGTTCCTGAGCCGCCACCCTGCCCTCCCCCAAAGAGGGAGGGTGACTGTTGAGGGTCGAGGCTCGGGCGACCGCTAGGTTCCCATGCCCACTTGCTGGGCTTGCTGGAAGAGCTTCCCCTCGCTCTGGATCGCCGGCGCGATCACCAGCTCCGTCAACTGGAACTCGCGAAGTGTGCGGGCGCCGCAGACCCCCATTGCCGAGCGCAACGCGCCGACGAGATTCTGGGTGCCATCGTCGACGCGGGCTGGACCCAACAGGACTTCGCGCAGCGTGCCACGCTGGCCAACTTTGATCCGGGTCCCGCGCGGCAGGTTCGGGTCGGGGGTCGCCATCCCCCAGTGGTATCCGCCGCCGGCGGCGTCCATCGTCCCCGCGAAGATCGAGCCGACCATCACGGCATCCGCCCCGGAGGCGAAGGCCTTGGCGATGTCGCCGCCGACGCGCATCCCGCCATCGGTGATCACCTGGACACGACGGCCGGTCTCGCTCAAGTAGGTCTCGCGTGCGGCGGCCACGTCGCTGGTCGCGGTGACCTGGGGCACACCGACGCCGAGCACACCTCGGGTCGTGCAGGCGGCACCCGGCCCAACGCCGACCAGGATGCCGGCGATCCCGCTTTGCATCAGCTCGAGCGCGGTCTCGTACTCGACGCAGTTGCCGGCAACCACCGGGATCGAGAGCTCGGCGCACAGCTTCTCGAAGGAGAGCTGCTCGTAGGAGCGCGAAATATGCCGCGCCGTGAGCACCGTGCCCTGCACCACGTAGCAGTCGGCACCAGCTTCCTGCACCACTCCGGCCCGACGCCGGGCCTGCGCCGGGACGGTCGACACGCCGACCGGGACCCTGGCGCGCTTGACGGCGGTGATCCGCTCTCCGATCAGCTGCTCGCGCACCGGCGCCTGGTAGACCTTCTGCAGGAGGACGTTGATCCGGTCGCGGGGGGCCTCGGCGATCTCCCGCAAAAGGCTCGTCGGGTCCGCGTAACGAGTCTGCAGCCCATCGAGGTTGAGGACCGCCATCCCTCCCAGCCGACCCATCTCGATGGCGAAGCGGACATCGACCACGCCGTCCATCGCGGCCGCCAGGATCGGCACGTCCAGGCGGAGGGTGCCAAGCTCGAAGGAGCTGTCGACTTCTTCCGGGTTAATGGTCACACGGCCGGGCACGAGGGCGACTTCGTCGAAGCCGTAGGCCCGGCGGGCTCGCTTGAAGCGTCCGAGCTCGAAGGTGTCGGCCGTTTCGAACGGCGAAGGCCTGAGGGGCGCCCGCACACTCATCGAGGTCGCCTCCGATGCCGTATCGAGCTCAAAGGGTATGCGTGTACCTCAGAACGAGCTGGTTTTCGGGGATTATAACGGATGGCTTCGCAAATGGAACAACAAATCCCGGCGTCGGCGCGGGTTCAAGCCGCGCTCGTCGCGGCCGGCGTCGACACGCGGATCGAGGAATTTCCCTCGTCGACCAGAACGGCGGAGGAGGCGGCGGCCACCGTGGGCACGAGTGTCGGACAGATCGTCAAGTCGCTGGTCTTCCTGTCGGGCGACGCACCGGTGATCGCGCTCGTCTCCGGCATCAATCGGCTCGATACCCGGCGCCTCGGCGTACTGACCGGCGCCACCATCGGCAAGGCCGATGCCGATGCCGTCCGCCAGGCAACCGGTTACTCGATCGGTGGGGTGCCGCCCATCGGCTTCCCGGCGCCGATTCCCACCTTTATCGATCGCGACCTTCTCCAATACGACCTGGTGTGGGCGGCGGCCGGCACCCCACGTCATGTATTCCCCATCCGGCCCCATGAGTTGGTGCGCGTCACCCGCGGTCGCGTGGCCGATCTGAAGCTCAGCGGGTAAAGGTAAAGAAGCGGAAGGCGGGCTGGAATGGCAGCGGTACACCGCTCAAACGCACGGTGCCGATCCCGGATTTCGATTCATTGTCGATCGCATCGAAGCCCAGTTCCTCGAAGCCACAGTCGGCGAACCAGCTCCGAATCCGCGGCGTCAGGTCCGGCTCCTCGCGATGCCGCGTCCAGATGACCGCGGCTCCGGTCCGGCAGAGCATCGAGAGGTTGCGCACCGTGCGCTCGAGATCCTGGTCCGAGATATTGCCGAAGATTCCGCACGCCAGCACAACATCGGCCGGCACACATGGCGCGTAAACATCGCTGACCGCCGCGTCGCCCTCGAGCACCTCGACCCGGCTTAGGCCGGTCTTGGCCGCGGTCGCGCGCGCTGCCTCGACGTTGCGATGATCGAGCTCCACGAGAACGGCGGTGACATCGCCACGGCGCGGGTGATCGGGAAGGACGCCGAACACATCACGACCCTGTCCGGCGCACATGCTGATCAGCCGAACGGCACCGGACGGCGCCTCCGAAAGACGCTCGGCGAGGCGGCGTTGCACGATGACCAGTCGCTGCGCCAACGTACTGGTCGGGTCGTCGTACTGGCGGTGCCAGGCCTCGTAGTCTCTGATTAGGGGTAGATGCCGCGGATCGTGGTCGCCTGCGCGACCTTGTCGACCGCCAGTACGTAGGCGGCGGTCCGCATCATGACCTTCTTCTCCAGACTAACCTTCAGCACGTTGTCGAACGCCCGCAGCATGATCCGCTCCAGGCGATCGTTGATGTCGTGCTCGTCCCAGAAGAACTCCTGCAGGTCCTGGACCCACTCGAAATAGGACACGGTGACCCCGCCGGCGTTGGCCAGGATGTCCGGGATGACGAAGACGCCGTTCTTATAGAGGATCTCGTCCGCTTCCGGGCTTGTCGGCCCGTTGGCGCCTTCGCAAATGACCTTGGCCTTGATCCGGTTGGCGTTGCCCCGGTGGATTTGATTCTCGAGCGCCGCCGGAACCAGCACGGTGACCGGCAGCTCGAGCAGTTCCTCGTTGCTGATGAAGGTGCAGATCTTCTGCCGCAACCGGCCGGTGAGCTCTTTCTCGCGCACGACCTCGTCGAGCTCGATGCCGTCCTCGTTGTAGCAGGCGCCATTCGAGTCGCTGACCGCGATCACCTTGCAGCCCTTTTGGGCCAACAACTTGGCGGTGGTGTAACCCACGTTGCCGACACCCTGGACGGCGACCGTGGCGTCTTCGGGGCGGATCCCCAGATGCCTCAGGGCCGCCAGCGTGGTCAGCATGCAGCCGCGACCCGTGGCTTCGGGCCGGCCTTCCGAGCCGCCAATGCCCAGCGGCTTGCCCGTCACGACAGCCGGCACCGAATGGCCCGCCTGCATGCTGATGGTGTCCATCATCCAGGCCATGATCTGGGCGTTGGTGTTTACGTCCGGAGCAGGGATATCGCGATCGGGACCGATCACGATGCTGATCTCGCTCGTGAAGCGTCGCGTCAGGTTTTCCAGCTCGTTGCGGCTGAGCAGCTTGGGGTCGACGACCACGCCACCCTTGGCGCCGCCGTAGGGGATGCCTACAACCGCGCACTTCCACGTCATCCACATGGCCAGGGCTTTGACTTCCTCTCGGGTGACGCCCGGGTGATACCGGATGCCGCCTTTGGCAGGACCGCGGTCGATGTTGTGGTGAATCCGGTAGCCGGTGAACATCTGGATCGTGTGGTCGTCCATCAGCACCGGAAAGGTCACGATCAGCTCGCGCTTACACTCGCGCAGCACCCGAGCCATATTTGGGTCCAGGCCGAGCACCTCGGCCGCGATATCGAATTGCTGCTGGGCCATCGTCCACGGATTCGCGGGTTCTTGCAGGGCCTCGGCGAAACCTCGGCTCGGCACCGCTTCTACCTTCTGGGCCATGATTCCTCCTGCCTGTCTGACGCCGGCCAATCGGCCTAACGGGGCGCTCGGCACCCATTACACTACACGGCACCGTGACGCCGCGGATGACTGTCCTGGCAAGCGTATCGCTTGCGACTTTCCTCGTCGCGGGACTTGCCGCCACCCAGTTTCGAAGCCAGCCTCTGCCGCCCTCCAACCGCGTAGCTCGCGAACAGGCGCTGCGACAGAGCGTCAATCAGCTGGAGGACCAGAACCAGGCCCTCAAGGCCCGCGTCCAGGGCCTGCAGGCGGACGTGAAGGCCGGCGAGGATGAGAGCGCCCGTCGGTCGACCGCCGCCCAGGAAGTCAAAGCCCAGCTCGATGAACAGAAAACGTTCGCGGGACTTACCGCGCTGCACGGCCCGGGGCTGACGGTCCTTCTGCATGACGGGACGGACCCGAACAGCCCATCGGATCAATCGCTCGGTTGGACGATCCATTACCAGGACTTGCAGGACATCGTCAACCTCCTGTGGGCGAGCGGGGCGGAAGCGATCGCGGTCAACGGGCAGCGGATCGTGCCCAGCACGGCGTTCCACTATGCCGGTGTCAACATCCTGGTCAACAACGCCAGTCGCCTGAGTCCCCCGTACACCGTGATCGCACTCGGCGACCCGCCGGCCCTGGCCAATGGCATCGGCAACCCCGATCAGCTCGCCGAACTGAAGAGCCGAAATCGGATCTACGGGCTGGGCTTTTCCTGGCTGCGCAGCACACGCTTGAGTGTCCCCGTTTACGACGCCACCTTCCTGCTCAGGTATGCGCAGCCGATCGGGTGAGCTGACCTCTCGGGGCCAGCGGCTGATCGTGTTCAGCCTGATCGCGCTCGGGCTCGGGTTCCTGATCGTCGTGCAGCTTCGGTCGCAGGCGGTCGTCGCCCGCACACTGGCCACCCAGGACGACACCAGTGTGGCGCTCCTCATCAACGACCTCAACCGTGCCAACAACGTGCTGCTCCAGCAGAGCGCCGCGCTCGCTGAGCAACAAACGCAGCTTCGCCAGGCTCTGAACTCCGGCGGCGCCGACTCCCAGGCGATCTCCAAGGAACTGACCACCCTACGCGAGGTCAACGGCGCGGTTCCGGTGCACGGCCCGGGGCTCGAGATCCGAATCGAGGGAGCGGTGATGGACTTCGAGCTGCAGGACGCGCTCAACAGTCTCCGCAACGCCGGCGCGGAGGCGATTTCGGTCAACGGCTACCGTATCGTCGGCAGCACGCCAGTCGTCAGCCGCAGCGATGCCCTCATGGTTGCCGGCCACGCAGTCGGCACTTCGCTGGTCCTGCTGGTTATCGGTGACGCGGAACAGCTGGGCCCAGCGGCCGACCTCTCCGCCAGCAGCCTGCAGACCCGCGTCCAGGTCTCCATCCAGCGCCAGAGCGACCTGGCGATCACCGCGGTCGTCACCCCGAGGCCACTGATCTATGCCCAGCTCGGCGGATAGCCCCGGTGACCGCGGCTAGCGTTCTCTAGACTTTGCTTGATGCAGCGGATCGTCGAGTTGCGAAGCGATACCTTTACGCTCCCGACCGAGTCGATGCGTCGGGCGATGGCCGCCGCCGAGGTCGGCGACGACGTTTGGGACGAAGATCCCACCATCCACCGGCTGCAGCGACGTGCCGCCGAGATGGTGGGCAAGGCAGCCTCGCTCTTCGTTCCAAGCGGGACAATGGGCAACCTCTGCGCGCTACTCAGTCATACGGAGCCGGGCGAAGAGGTCATCGTCGAGGGCGAGAGTCATATCTTCCATTCGGAAGTCGCCGGCGCCTCGGTGGTCGGCGGGCTGCAGCTTCGGCCGCTCGAGACACCGGATGGGCGCCTGCAGCCGGAGCAGGTCCGGGCAGCGATCCGCGAACCTGACATCCATCAGCCACCCACCGGCCTGCTCTGCCTGGAGAACACGCACAACCGCCGTGGCGGGACCTGCCTCAGTGCCGCACAGACGCAAGCGCTCTGTGAGGTGGCGCACGACGCGGGGTTTCCGGTGCACCTCGATGGCGCGCGGGTCTTCAATGCCGCAATTGCGTTGGGCGTCGACGTCCGCGAGCTCACGGGGCCGGTGGACTCGGTGATGTTCTGCCTCTCGAAAGGCCTCAGTGCGCCGGTCGGTTCCATGCTCGCCGGATCGAAGGATTTCATCGAGCGGTCGCGCCGCACGCGCAAGATGCTCGGCGGTGGGATGCGCCAGGCAGGCGTGCTCGCGGCGGCCGGGCTGCGCGCCCTGGACGAGATGGTCGACCGGCTCGCCGATGACCATCGCAATGCCCGCCGGCTCGCCGAAGGCCTGCAGGGACTTCCGGGGATCGCGATCGATCTGGCCCGGGTCGAGACCAACATGGTGTTCGGCGATTGCCAGCCCCCACTCACGGCGGCGGCGTTCATCGAGCGCTGCCGCGAGGTGGGTGTCATGCTCGACCAGGCGTCGCCGTATCGCTGGCGAATGGTGACCCACCGCGGCGTGACGGCGGACGACGTCGAGTACGCGATCCAGGCGGTCCGCCGCCTCTTCGTCGCGCCGCTTCGCGCGGCTGGTTAACGCAGGGGCAGGCCGGTCACCGGGTCGAAGGCCGGACCGCCGAAGGTGGCGTCCGATAGCAGCAGCAGGCTGCCGAAGACCTGCCAATCACCGCTGGCGTCGGTGAGGATCCCGGCCGGCGACTCGGCGGTACCGCCCAGGGTGATCGCCGCCGGCTGACCCGGAAGGGTCCAGCCTGAGGGCGTGACCGGCAGGGCGGCATCGGCGCCACCGAACGCGTGCACTGTGCCGGTGCTGTCGAGCACCAATCCGGAATGGGTTCCAGGAAACAGTGCCCCGTCCACCACGGTGGCGCCGGCTGGGAGAGACACGGTACCCCCAGCCTGCCCACTGCCAGAGGATGCAATTGCGCCGGTGGCGCCGATGGCCATGACGGCGCCATCGCTGGCGGCAAGCAGGCGGACTGGGGCGCTAACCGCGAAATGTGGGCCGGCGGTGCCCGTACCGGTCCAGGTCGTTCCATCCGCCAGCAAGCGGAGCTGTCCGGAGGGCAGTGTAGCCACGTCCACCGCGGCAGCGGTTGACGCAGGCGGCGCCGAGACGATCCGGCGCTCGCCGGCGAGAGCATGAATCGAGGCGTCGGAACCGAGGAGCCACGCGCCACCGACCGACGGGTGTTCCTGCCGGACGCCGCTCGCCGGCGGCGCACCGTCGGGCTGATCCGGCAGCGCGCCGAGGATCCTGCGGTCCGCCGCCGTGGCGGGGAGCCCGGCTGCGACCGGGACCGACCCGCTGAACACCACGGGCGTGCTCGCATTTCTGGCGGCGTCCCGCACCGTGAGCCGGAACTGGTAGTCGGTGCCGGCCTCACCGAAGAATCGCGTCGCGCCCAGGCTCTGACCGGCCGATGGCTGATCCGCGGAATGCGAGAACCACGGTCGGTACGGGGAGGATCCCGCCGCGACCTCGACCGCGACCTCCTTGACGCCCGAGAGGCTGTCGCCGGCCGACCAGTGGAGGTTCACCGCACTCGACGTGGCGCGATCGGCGTGGAGGGCCGAGCTGGGCGGCTCGACATCATATAGATATAGGTAGGTGATGTCGGCACTGATGCCGGCCCGGTCGAAGACCCGCAGATGCAAGGTGTGGGATCCGGGGCCAGGCACGGCGGCCGTTCCGCTCGACGACGACGTCCGGTGAGCCGTCGCCCCGGGATCGGCGTCCCACTGGACCGCATAGCCGGCCACCCCGTGGCCACCGTCTCGCAACTGCCAGCGGACCGGTGGCGGTGGCCCATCACCGCCATACCAGTAGTTCCAGCGGGCGCCGCTTGGGAAGGCGAGCGGGAGCAGGAACGGCACCGGCGGATTGCTGGTCCACAGATAGCCCATGTCCCAGCGCCACGGGTCTTTTCCTGGTCCCGTCCAGCCGTAGGGGTCGACCGAATGCCAGGGGACGAGCAGGTCACGGACCTCGAAGTGCACGTGTGGGCCGGTCGAGTTTCCGGTGCTGCCGCTGAGGGCGATCAGCTGGCCACGGGAGACGTGCTGGCCGGGATACACAAAGAGCTGGTTGTTATGGAAGTAGGCGGTGCGGTCGAAGGCATGGTCGATGACGACGCCCCAGCCGCCGCTGTCGCTCCACTCGCTATAGATGACGGTCCCGTCGTCGGCCGCCACCACCGGCGTGTTCGACGGTACCGCAAAATCCGTACCGCGGTGGCCATCGTAGGCATAGCCGGTGGCGCCATCGAAGCGGACCATGATGCCGTCTTCCTGTCGAGTGGGGTAGTGATGGTCCGTCCACGAGGTGATCCGTGGGTTGGGGTTGGCGAAGGGCAGCGTGAGGTTGCCGTCCGCCAGCGCCGGTTGCATCGTCATGACGGAGATGACGGAGAGGGCCAGGCTCGCGGCCACCGTTCTGTAGACCATTAAGAACCGCATAACAACAGGCCCGTAACAGGTTCTGAAAGAAAGCCGCAACAGGCCCGCGACGGGGCCGTCACGATGCGAGTCTTCTCTTGGGTCTCAACAGGCTTTCGCATAGTGTGGCGTTGAAGTGCGAAGGAGCAATCGATCCTACTTTGCTTTGCCATGTGCGTTGCTGCCGGGCAGCGGCGATTGTAAACGCTCAGGGGACCAGGGAATGATCAAAACGCACTCACCTTTACGCAGGAAGCGGGCCCAGGCACTGGCCGAGATGGCCGTGATGGTGCCCTTCCTCGTCATTGGCATGATGGGCATGCTCGACCTCGGTCGCGCCTTTTATTACCAGATCTCGATCACCAACGCGGTTCGTGAAGGTGCCCGCTACGCCGTCCAGCCCTACTACCTGGGGCTGAACCCGAGCTGCGCCACCATTCCGCCAGCTCCGAACCCGGGGAGCAACTGCGTCAGCCCGGGGGACGACGCCATCACGACCCACGTTCAAAGCGAGCTCGCCGGTAGCAACATCGCCATCCCGGCGTCGGACATCCACGTGAGTCCCGACCAGGGAACGCGCGTGACCTACTTCAACGGGGCCACGCCAACCTCCCAGTACCCAATCACGGTCTCGGCCAGCTTCAAGTTCAACTTCATCACCCCCATCATCGGGAGCCTGATCGGTAATCCGCTGACCATCAATACCAGCGCGACCTTCAGGGCGGAGTACTGATGCGCAAGAGCCTTCTGCACCGCCGCGGCGGTCAGTCGATGGTCGAGTTCGCCGTGCTTGCGCCGGTGTTCTTTCTCCTCCTGCTTGGCACCATCGACCTGGGTCGTGCAGTGTACATCTACAACACCATCTCGGACGCCGCGCGCGAAGGCACCCGGGCCGCCATCCCCTTCGACACACCACTTCCGACCAGTGCGGACGTGCTCGGTGCCGTGCAGAGCAAGCTGGGCGGCGGCTTCGCACTCACGACGGACCCCTGCTCCGGTCAGCCGGTAACGGCCAGCTGCCCGACGACGCCGACGGTGCCCAATTCAGGCTACGTCTGGTACAGCTCGGGCATCGGCACGCCGGGCCGCGGCACGGTCACCGTCAAGATCTCATTCCTCTTCCAGCCCTGGGTTCCAGTCGTGCGCGATGCCGCGGGCAATGGACTCGTGATCTCGGCGCAATCCACCATGGTGACGGAGTACTGAAATGTTGATCAAGCTTCGGAAAGGCAAACGCGCACAGAGCCTCGTCATCGTGGCACTGTCCGCGACGGCGCTCTTCGGCATCATCGCGCTCGGCCTCGACGCCGGCCGCCTCTACTTCCAGCGCCGCGATGTTCAGAACGCGGCCGATGCCGGCGCGCTGGCGGGCGCCCAGGAGCTGCTCCCGACCGGACCCAACACCACACCCACCAACGCGATGATCGCGGCCGCGGGCTGCCAGGCCTCGACCTATGCGCTACAAATCCTGCAGGACACGCCGAGGGACGGTACCAGCTGCAATCCCGCCCCGGGCGCCTACATGCCGGGATCGTTCGGCGGCGGCATCAACGAGCCGGCCGCGCACATCTCGGCCACGGTGCAGGTCTGGACGCCGAGCCGTAACAACAACAACGAGATCCACGTCCGGGTCACCTACCACGTTCCGCTCACCTTTGCTTCGGTCCTGGGCTTTACCACCTCGGCGGTAGTCGCGGATGCCTACGCGCACGGCGGCTTCTGGAACAAGACCTATACCGTCTTCGGCTTCGACTCCGGCGGTAGCGGCAACAGCGTCAACTACGACCAGAACGGCAATGCCCAGATCGATGACGGCTACAACGGGAACGACATCTGCCAGCCGAGTGCGACGCAGGGCAAGATGGTGTCGAACGCCAAGTGGCACGCCCCCAACCCGAACGGCGGCTGGCTCAACATGAACGGCCAGTTCTTCTACACGCAGGCGTCGGACACACATGCCCTGGTCCTCTACTGGTACAGCGGCGTCACCACGGCGCAGGGTCTCGAGCCGGCGCCCAACTACGAACCGCCGCTGAAGCCGGCGCTCACCGACCCCGCGTACACCCTCACGAACTTCGGCGGCAAGACGGTTCACGTCATCTGGCCGGGAACGTACACGCATGACATCAACATCCCGTTCGGCGGAGCCGGAGCGACCGATCTCTACCGGTTCATGAACGGTATCTACTACTTCCAGAGTTCGAACCTGAACATCAGCGGCGGCACTGTATCGAACACCCTGAGCGGGCAACCTGTCTACGGCCCGTACGGCGGCATCTCCGACCTAGGAAACGCTCCGGACAAGACGAACGGCGTGGAGTTCGTCTTCGACGGTAATGGGAGCTTCACCGCGACAACCAGTGGCGGCACGTCGCCGAGCGTCTTCTTCGCGGCGCCCTCGTTCGTGTCGAGCGGCACGGATAGCATCGTGTTCTTCATCAAGGCCACCAACACCATCAGCGGCCCCAACGGTACGCCCTGGGTCGAATCCATCGATGGGACAAAGCCCACCTATGGCAACTACCCCTTCCAGATCTGGGGCACGATTTACAACGCCGACACGAACGGCTCACACGGAACCGGAGTCGTGATCCAGGCGGTCAGCACGACACGATATGCCGTCAACGGCGAGGTCGTTTCATCCCAAGTTGACCTCGATGGCGGCAATCTTCCCGGAACCAATGGCGCCTACACTCCGAGCACATATCCTGGCGCTTGCCCAGGCTCGTGGAGCGGCTACCATCAGAACACCGCCGGCTACCTGGTGCAGTTCAACTCGCACTACGTGCCGCACTTCCGCGGCTACGCCTACCTCGTCAAGTAAAGACTGAACGCCCTACAATTCGGGAAGCGTGGCGCACGCCATCTACTGCTTCCTGGACGGCGAGACATTGCACGGCGACCCGCCCAAGCGGGAGCTTGAAACGCCGTTCGTGCAGACGGGCATCCATAACCTCGGCACCAACAACCGGGGTGCCTTCGTGCCGCTGAGCAGCCTGAAGTACGTCCTGCTCGACTCGCGAGCACCGTCGAGCGAGGTCGATATCGCACGCTACCAGCGAATCGCGATTCACTTCGTCGACCACGAGGTGCTGCGCGGCTACAGCGACCGCACGATGCACCCGTCCCGCTACGGGGTCACGCTGTCGCTGGTTTCGCCCGACCGAAGCGAGGTCAAAGAGCTCGCCATCCCGTTCACGGCCCTCAAGGGGATCTTCTATCTCAAGACCTGGGAAGGCGGTGAGTCGCCCATGCTCGAGTCGGACTGGGTGCCCCGGATCCTCGAGGCTCGTGAGCAGGAGCAGGTTCGGCGCCAATACGGCGGCAGCGGCAAGCCTCGCCACCTCATGCCGTTATTGGAAAGGATCATCCGCCGCCGGAAGATCGCCGACTAGCGCCCTTTGCCGGCCGTGGAGACCCCTGATATGTTGAATCCCGAGATGCAGCCTGCCGCCCCTCCGCCGGAGGCGGCGGCCCCACGGTCCGCCCTTCGAGAGCGGCTGCTCGACCCACGCACCCTGATCTCGTTCGCCATCCTGGCGGTCGTCCTCTTCGTCGTCCTGACGCACGTGCCGCTCGACTACGGCGCCAGCCTTCGGGCCATCGGCCAGACCAACCTCCTCATCTACGCGGTGGCGGTGGTGGCCTTCTATTTCTCCTTCGTCGTGCGCACCGTCCGCTGGGAGATCTTGCTGCGCAACACCGGGGAGTCGAACCGCTTCGGGGAGCTCTTCCACATCATCATCCTGGCGTGGTTCGCCAATTGCGTGCTGCCGGCCAAGATGGGCGATTTCTACCGCGCCTATCTGCTCCGGCAGCAGACCGACGTCTCCGGCTCGAAGGGTCTGGGCACGATCTTCAGCGAGCGCGCGCTCGACTTCCTCGTTCTGATGAGCCTGCTATTGGTCAGCGGCCTGATCAGCTTTCGCGCCTCGGTCCCTGAGCGATTCGTACCGGCGTTCATCGTCGGCCTGGTGATCGCCGCCGGCTTGATCGCCGGCCTGCTCGTCATCCGCTACAGCGAGGGTCGTCTGTCGCGCTACCTCCCTGAGCGACTTCGCGACCAGGCCGCCCGCTTCAAGCACGGCCTGTTGAGCGCCTTTGCCGGCCGCCTGCCGTTACTCCTCGGCCTCACCGTGCTGGTCTGGATGGCCGAGTCCGCTCGCCTCTACCTGGTCGTCCAGGCGCTCCCGCTTCACATCTCGCTCAGCCTCGCCCAGATCGTATTCATCGCGCTGGTCGCCTCCTTGCTGACGACCATCCCGGCGCTCCCGGGCGGACTGGTGCTGGTGGAGGGCGGGATCATCGCCGTGCTCGTCTTCTTTGGCCTGAGCGCCTCGCAGGCGCTGTCGGTCGCGATCCTCGACCGTCTGATCAGCTACTGGAGTTTGATCGCGGTCGGCCTGGTCGTCTTCCTGCTGAGCCACCGGCGATGAAGGTCCTGATCACGGGCGGCGCTGGATTCATTGGTTCCCATGTCGCCGATCGCCTGCTCAAAGACGGGCATGAGGTCGTGATCCTCGATGACCTCTCTACCGGGCACGTCGAACACCTGAACCCCGCGGCCCGTTTCTATCAGATGGATATCCAGTCTCCCTGGCTCGACGAGCTGTTCAAGATCGAGCGCCCCGAGGCCGTGCTTCACGAAGCGGCGCAGGCTAGCGTTCGCCGTTCGGTCGAGGATCCGGGGTTCGACGCCACCGTCAATGTCCTGGGGACGGTGACCCTGCTGCAGGCCAGCATCCGCCACGGCGTTCGGCGCTTCCTGTTCGCCTCGACCGGCGGGGCGCTCTACGGCGATGCGGACGTAATCCCGACCCCGGAGGATTACCCCACGCTGCCGGTATCCCCCTATGGCGCCTCCAAGCTCGCCGCCGAGGTCTACTTGAGAACGTTTCACGCCTTGCACGGTCTTTCGTACGCGGCCCTTCGATACGCCAACGTCTACGGGCCGCGGCAGGACCCACACGGCGAAGCCGGCGTGGTGGCGATCTTCGCCCGTCGCCTCCTCAGCGCCGACACGGCGCGCATCAACGGCGATGGCAAGCAGTCGCGCGATTTCGTCTACGTGGGCGACGTCGCCGACGCGAACGCGCGCGCGTTGACCACGGACGTGGTGGGATCGTTCAACGTGGGCACCGGCGTCGAAACCGACATCAATACCATCTTCGAGCTGTTGAAACGCCTCTCCGGCAACAACCAGCCGGAGGTCCACGGTCCGGCGATGCCCGGCGAGCAGCGGCGCTCGGTGGTCGATGCGCGCAAGATCGGGAAGCTGATGGGCTGGCGACCGCAGACCAGCCTGGAAGCCGGCCTCGACGCTACCGTCCGGTACTTTCGCCAGGCGTCGACGGTACCGGCGGCAACTCCAGCGCCGCCTGCTTGAGCGCGGCGTCGCCGGTGTCGAGGAGCCGGCGAGCGGCCGCCAGGATGAGCGGGTTGTGCACGCTCTCACTCCCGATCATCCGGCTCGCCCAGTCGTAGGCCTCGCAGGCCCGGCCGAGTTCCCCACGGGCGGCGGCGCCATGGTCCGGACCGGTGGTGGGCCGCAGCCGGAGCGTCTGGTAGTAGCCGGTCTGGAAGATCTTCCGGCTGGCAGCGGCCGCATCCTCCAGTCGTCCGGGCTCGCTGTCGAGCGCTTCGCGGAGCTGCCCGGCCGCCCGCTCCACCGAGGTGGCCACGTCGGCGAGGACGATGTTGTAGTCACGCGCCGCCAGGCGAGACGGCGTCCCGAGCACCCGGTAGGCACCGATGAGCCCGGCCGCTGCCAGCACCAGAATCAAGATGTACAGCCACGCCATGGCGACCCCTGAGGGTTACTTGTAGCGGAAGATGATCCGGCCGCGCGTCAGGTCGTAGGGCGAGAGGTCCACCCGGACCCGGTCGCCGATCAGGATGCGGATGTAGAACTTGCGCATCTTGCCGGAGGTGTAAGCGAGGATGGTCTGGCCGGTCTGCAGCTTGACCTTGAACATCGCATTCGGCAGCGGCTCGACCACCTCGGCATCCATCTCGATGGTCTCCTCTTTGCCGGCCGGGGTCTCCTTGGCTTCCAGGGTGTCGATGCCAGGGCGCAGCGTCGTAGGACCGCCGCGTTTCTTCGGGTAGCTCCGTTTCTTACGCAAATCGTCGCCATGATAGCAGCCACCTGTCGCGGCTCTTAAGAGAGCCGGCGCGGGCCGGCTCCCTCAAGAACGCCATCAGGTCGCGACCGGCTACTTCAGGATCGTGTCGCAGTAGGTCGAGTTGGGCCCGAACGGGCCGCCGCACTGCAAGGTCTGGGCAAACTGATCGGCCTGGCCGAAGTCTTTGAGGTTGTCGGGGTAGTCCACGCCATAGTGGTAGCCGCTGGTGCCCAGTGTGTACCAGGGATAGATGCAGAAGGGCTGGCCGTAATTGGCGGCGCCGCAGTAGTGGTTCACCTCGGCTTTGCCGCCGAAATCACTCACCGCCGCCCACTGCTTGGCCGTCGATCCATTGGCGAACGTAACCGACTTGATCTGCACTGGGGAGGTACCGGCCCAGGCCGGCGCGTCGTACGAGAAACAGTTCGTCTGCCCGGGCACGCAGAAGGCGGACGCCGGGCTGGTAAAGGGCGACGTGTGCCCGATCTCCCAGACGAACGAGTTTGGCGTGTCGTTGACCAGGCCCCAGCCCAGCGCGTTGCCGATTGTCTGGCGGTCGAAGGCCGGCATCAGTGGCCCATCGCTCTTGGAGTTCAAGACGATTGTGCCGCGACCGCCGGTGGAAAGGTCGGTGACAGTGATATGGAGTCCGTCGGCGGCGGGCGTCGCATAGACATGCACCGTGATCGTGTCGCCGGCGTGCATCACCAGCGGATTTTTTGGACCCGTGCCGTCGGTCAGCATTCCATTGAAGGCGGCGGGCTCATGGAAGATGCCCGGCTTTCCCGAGGTCACCAGGCTCCAAACTGGATCGCAAACCGTGTACACGCCCGGTACGTACTTCAGGACGAAGCCACCCTGGGGTGTGCAGTTGGTGGTGATCCCGTTGGGGTAGAACTGCAACTCGTAGAACGCCTGACCGAAGAGACTCTTGGGATCGGTGACCGTGCCGCCGAACCAGAAGGTTGGCCCTGTGGCATCCACTCCGAAGGCGCCATTGCTCGGCAGAACCGCCGTCCAGGTCATGTCCTTCGCCGACCCAGGCAGGTTGGAAACCGGATCGAGTTCTGGCTCATCGTGTCCCGTGCACCCGGGCGTGTAGTCGACCTCGAGCTGACCCTCGATGTAATTCGGGTGATGCGCGATGCAGCCCGATCCCTGCTGCGAGGCAGCAAACGTTGGGGCGGGCTGGTAATTGGCGACAAACGGAAGCAGCGCGAGCGCGGCAAGCATGGACGGCCGGCGTAACCTCATTTCCCCTCCTTGGATCGGTAAAGAGATGCGTTCGATCGGAAAGTATCACCAGGTGCGGAGGGCGTCAAGCGCCGTTCGCCGGGCCAAGCCGGCAGGCCCGATGAGAGAATCGGGCGCGTGCAGATCAAAGCCGAACTCGCGGGCAATCTCTGGAAGGTTGTGGTCCGCGAGGGGCAGCAGGTTCAGGCTGACGAGACGCTCATGATCCTGGAGTCGATGAAGATGGAGATCCCGGTCACAGCACCGTCGGCCGGACGGGTGACGAAGATCCACGCCCGCGAGGGGGAGACAGTGCAGGAAGGTCAGCTCCTGATCGAGGTCGACTGAGCGCCGGAGCGCTACGCGGCGGCCTGCTCGGCCTGGGGAGCGAAGAAGGCGATGCCGACCACGGACATGCCGCGCTTGCAGAGCGTGCAATAAGTAACGGTCACGCTCTTTCGGCTTTCCCAACGCCGCTGTTCGCGGCGCCCGCAATGCTGACAGACCAGGTCGAACATCATGTCGGCCATCTCGCCGCGACCGTATCACCGATCGCGCCGGGTCTGGGAAACGGTCTTCACACGGCAGGGTAAGGAGATGTAAAGGTCGTATTAGTGGAGGAGCTGGTCGATCGCGGCCTGGACCTCGTCGGTCGCAGCCGGCCCTTCGAAGCGCGCCTGGATGATCCCTTTGGAATCGATCAGGAAGATCCAGGGCTCGGTTTGCAGGCGCCAATCGATCACGGCCTGCGCCAGCTGTTTTTTCGAGGGATCCGGCTTGAAGTCACGATAGATCTCCACGTGAATGAAGGTGAGCCGGTCTCGGTAGGCGGGCTCCAGGCCCTGGATGACCTTGACCTCTGGTCCGCAGGCGTTGCTGGTGCAGAACGCCGGGGTCGCGAACACCACCAGGGTCGGGCGGTGCTGCGCGATCGCATCAGCGATCGACAACTGGTGCATGTCGTCCGGCGGGCGGCCGGAGTCGATCGTCTCGACGTCGGCGACGTCCCTCACGGTCGGATTGTGGGTCGCGGGCGCCGGCTGGCCAACCCCGGGCACCACGGGCAGCGCAATCACATTCATTGGGAGTCGCACGGTCGTATGGGCGCCGTTGGGCCGGGAGGCTGTGACTTCTATGCCCCAGTAGCCGGGCTTATCGAAGCTCAGATGGGCGACATAGGTGCCGCCGCCTTCGAGTCCCTGGCCCTTGAAGGGAGCGTCGGACTCTCCTTTGAAGACGCCGGTGTTGCCGTTCAGGACGAAGGAGCGAACGTGGACCGTCGCGTCGGTCACCGGGGTGTTGTGGTCGGTAATGCCGATCGGGACCCGCTGCTGGTTGCCAACCACGATCTCGGTCGCCACCACCTGGGCCTGAAGCTGTGAGCTGGTGGCGGCAGGAGTCGCGCCCGCGTCCGCTCCGCAGGCGCTCAGCAGCAGGGCGGCGAAAACACCCACCCCGAGCCTCCCCCGCCAGCGGGGGAGGACGAAAGAGGATTTCACCTGGATCTGATGCGGTCGATGAACAGCTGGGGGCGCTGGATTTCGGCCATGGTGGGCAGCCAGTCGGGCCCTTCCCAAACCCGGCCCAGCAGCTCCTGGCCACCAGCGTCGCGGACCTCGCGGCAGAACTTTTCACCAATGACGTATTGCCGCATCTTCATCTCGAGTCCGGTCAGGCGGAGAAAGGCCTTCTCCAGGGGCGTGCGCTGCTCCTGCCGGCGGCGATAGGCGCCCTCGAGGAGCGCGAAGTGCGGCAGCTCGCGCCGACCGATGTCGTTCATCACCAGGTTGCTGTAGCCCTCCAGCAGGCTCATCACGGCCTGCAGCTTGGCGATCGCCTTCCACTGCTGCCCCATTCCGATCGTCAGCGTGCGGATCAGCTCCAGCCGGCTCGGCCGGCCGCCATCGGCCAGCCCACCAACCAGCACCTGCTTGAGCAGCCCCTCGAGATACGGCTGCAACCAGGGGTGGGCCCGGAACTCCCACGCATGGGTCATCTCGTGCATCGCCAACCACCGGCGCAACTCGTCGACCGGGAGCTTGTCCTTTTGTGCCCAGGCCTGGACATTGGGCTCCACCAGGATCAGCGAGGAGGTCTCGACTGGCTCCCGACCGAGCAGCGCGGGGTCGTACTGGCCGAGGACGCGTCGCGCCAGCAGCCCCAGCATCAAACCGAGGTAGCGGGTCAAGCCCTTTTGCCCGAAGCTGAGCAGAAGCGAACCGGGGATGAGTCGCTGCAGGCCCTCGAGCGGCTCGAACATCTGTCGGAAGATCCGAATGTTGAACCGCACCCATTGCCGGCGACCTACCGCGATCAACCCCGGATACACTCGGACATTCGGCTCGGCCGAGCCAGGTCCGAGCGCCTGTGTGAGCTGGGGCTCGAGCTCGGCGGCGATCCGCTGATAGGTCTGATCTCGATCGAGATCGGCGGGCGGGTCGCCGGCCTCCCCGGAACGGGCGAGCGCGATCTGCTCCACCTGGTCCCAATCGATCAAGAGCGCGGTTTGCTCGCGAGGCCGAACCAGTTCGCGTAGAACGACGGCCCCCACGCCGATGGCGACGCCCCAGGCCATCGCTCGGCCGACGCGGCGGGTAGGGGCGGCAGGTCCAGGCATACTCATCAGGGGTGGCCGCGGCGGCGGCGCACCCCATTCTATCGAGGCCTCCCGTGGCTGGCGCTCGCCCCGGCCGACTGCTAGCACTCGGTGCTCAGGAGTGCTAAAATGCTCGGTAGCTACCGCCCAGCAAATACTGGCACGCTGCCCACACATCACAAGCAGGAAGGAGGACGATCAATGGCGAAGCAACTGGTTTACGATGCCGACGCCCGCTCCGCGCTGAAGCATGGCGTCGACAAAGTCGCCGACGCGGTTCGAATTACCATCGGCCCCAAAGGCCGTAACGTCGTACTCGACAAGAAGTTCGGTTCCCCGACGATCACCAACGACGGTGTGACGATTGCGAAGGAGATCGAGCTGGAGGATCCCTTCGA
>DASWBA010000150.1:0-10112 GCA_036390825.1 Candidatus Dormiibacterota bacterium | reverse complement strand
AACTCCTCTTCATGCGGCCGACGACCCTGGCGACGGGATAGCGACAGGAAGGGTGATCGGGAGCCAGGTTGTCGAAGGCGAGAGGCAGCAACTGTATTCAGAGCTCGTGATCGATACGTCTCGCGCCTATGCAGGGACCCCAAAGGGTGACTGGCCCATATACAAGGCTTTCATGGGCTATCCGAGAACAGCGACCGGCTGCCTCGGATTCCAGGTCGACGGGGTCCTGGCGAACGGCACCGCTTTCACCGAACTGATTGTGGTCGGCGCCTAGGGGGCTCAGCCGCTGAGAGTCATCCGTGTGTCCAGGCCGCAGGGCACAATTGGGTCGAAGGGTGCAGGTGAACGAGGAACTCCTGAACACGGCGGAGGCGGCTCGGTTCCTGAGGGTGAGCCAGGCTTCGATCCGGCGCTGGAGCGACGCAGGCCTACTCTCCAGCCGGCGCGTAGGCCGCCGGCGTGAGCGCCGCTTCGCCGAGTCGGATCTGACCGAGTTCTTGAATCGCGGCCAGAAGCAGTCAGCTGATGCGAAGCCTGAACCGGCCATCAATATCGGGGGCGTGGCCATCCCCGTGCCGGGCCACATGGCGACCTTCTACAGCACCGATCCTGGGCGCATGCGCCTCACAGTCCCTTTCCTCGCCGACGGCCTGCGGTTCGGGCAGCCCTGTTTCCTGGTGGCCACAGGCGAAGTCCTGGACGTCTACGTGGAGGCCCTCAAGAGCCAGGCCGGCCCCGATTTCGAGCGAGCGGCCGCCAGCGGCCGGTTCACGGCTCTCGGCTTCGATGGAGCGACCGTGGAGAGGGCGGTTGGCTTCTGGGAAGGAACGTTCGCCGAGGCGCTCTCCCACGGACCATCGGTCATTCGGCACGTGGGAGAGATGGCTTGCGTGCGGTCGATGTTTCCGTCAGAGGACGAGATGCTGCGCTTCGAAGAAGGGTACGAGGTGATGTGCAGACGGTTCCCGGTCTCCGCGATCTGCCAGTACGACGTCCGACAGTTCGACGGCCTCGCCATGCTCCGCGTCCTGAAAGCCCATCCCGACCTGTTCGAGCAGCGCCTGGCCACGTTCCTCAACTGAATCGGGGCCCATCCTCATCGCCACACTTTGGCGACCGCGCTCGCGACTCGAGCCGCCTGGGCGCGCCCCGCGACGGCGCGGATCACATCTCTGTTGGACGGACAGGTGCGATTGGACGAATGGAGGCCCGAGTGGGTCGAGCCTCCATTTTCTTCGGCATGTGAGTTAGTGACCGTGACCCGCCCATGGGTCTGGTGTTACCTGCGACGCGGGACGGTTACGCGACGGGGCGTCGGGGCCGGGACGGTCCTGGTAGAACGTGAAGGTCGAACTGCCACCGGTCGCCGGAGCGCTTTTGGCGCCCAGCGTGTAGAAGCCCGCAAGCCCGATTGCGAGGGCGCAAAGCAAGGCCACCAGCAGCACCAGCGGACGGGTCGAAACGCGGCTGACGTTGGCTCGAATCTCCACTTCATTGCCTCCTGGGCGTTGGACCCGTCCGGGGTGGCCGGGTCGATACCCCGACGCTAGGCGGCGATCCGATTGCCCAACAGCGGGCAAAAGACCCGTTCAGGTACCTGGTACCGGTACCCGTTTTTGAGTTTCAATACGCCTCGCCATGGGCGATAGCTCCCGCGGGAGCGGTCCGGTGCGGCTGAGTCGCCGAGAGCTGGAGGTGGCGCGGCTGGCGGCGGAAGGCCTCACCAACCGCGAAATCGCCACGCGCCTGTTCATCTCCGAGCGCACGGTGGACGGCCACCTGGAACACGTGCGCGAGAAGCTCGGCGTGAACACCAGGGCGCAGATCGCCACCTGGGTCGCTCGCGAGGGCGACGCGAGCCCCGCCGTGACCGAACCCGTCCGTCCGACCCCGCGTCCCGCCTTGCGCTGGAGGGGGATTTCGCGCCGCTGGCTGGGGGTGGCAGCGGTGGTGCTGGTGGTCGTCGAGGCCGCCGTGGTCCTCCTGGTGATGGAGCCGGCGGGACCGAGAATCATGACGATCGCCGGCAGCTCGTCGGTCAGCCCAGGGAGCGTGGGTGCCTTTTCGGGGGAGGGCGTGCTTGCGACCACCGCGCTGATGTCGCTGCCGAGCGACGTCGCGGCGTCAAGCAACGGGGATGTTTTCATCGCTGACTACCGCAACGAAAGGATCCGACGGGTGAAGACCTCGGGCAGCATCGTCACCCTGGCAGGGGGCGGCACGGAGGACCTTGTAAATGGCAGGATCGGCAGCTCGGCCGCCATCGGCCATGCCAGCAACATCGCGGTCGATCCAACTGGTCGTCTGTATCTGCTGACCATCCGAAACCGCATGCTCGAGGTCTGGACGATCGAACCGAATAATGAGATGACCCTGGTCGTGAGCGTGGGTTCGTCGCACACGCAGTTTGGGCAGTTCTGGCCGCCACCGGTCGGAGGGCTGGCGATCGGCCCTCAAGGAACGATCTACATCTGCGACCGATCGGCGAACATCGTCTACAGCTATACCCCGGGAGACCAGATTCCCAAGGTCTTCGCCGGCACCGGTCAGGTCGGCTTTTCAGGCGACACCGGGCCCGCGACGGGCGCGCAGCTCAACCGGCCGGGCGGTCTGGCCGTCGACGGGCACGGAAACGTCTATATCGCCGACAGCGGGAACAATCGCGTCCGCAAGGTGGACGCGAATGGAACCATCAACACCGTCGCCGGCAGCGGCAAGTACTACGGCGACTCCGGGGATGGCGGGCCGGCGACTTCCGCCCGTCTCAGCTTCCCATTTGGAGTTGCGATTGCACGGGACGGAACCATCTACATCGCCGACACCGGGAACAACCGGCTGCGCGAGGTCACTCCGGCCGGAGTCATCGCTGCGCTCGCGGGCACTGGCACGGCCGGCTTCGCGGGTGACGGGGGCCTGGCCGCCCGAGCCCAGCTCGCGGCGCCGGAGGGAATCGGCCTCGACGGTAGAGGCGACCTCTATGTCGCCGACACCGTGAACCTGAGGGTGCGCGTCGTGACTGGAGTTCACTCATGAATCCGAGGAAGCTCCTGCCTCTCCTCGTCGCGATCTCGATTTGCGCGGGCTGCCAGGAGGGCGGTGCGACGCACAGCATCCCCGCCGCGCCGGCCGGCCAGATCCTCATCGGCAGCGACCTGCCGTCCGCGGGATTCTATGAGGCAGCGGTATCGGCTCAGAACGCGATCCGGCTGGCGATCGCCCGGCATCCCACCGTCGGCCGATTCAAGCTCGCCTACTGGCCGCTGGACGACTCCGTGGCCGAAAACCCAAACCAGGAAAAGGGCATCCAGAACGTGAGCCAGATGATCGACGACGCGCGAGTGCTCGGCATGGTTGGTCCCTTCAACTCGTTTATCGCCGGTGTCGAGATCCCGGTGGCAAACCAGAGCGACCTCGCGATGGTGAGCCCATCCACCACGAACACCTGCCTTACTCGGCTCACCCCTGACTGCGCATCCCAACCCGACACACTGCGCCCGAGTGGGCGCATCAACTTTTTCCGTATCGCGGGTGAGGACGCCGTCCAGGGAACCGCCATGGCGCGCTATGTAGTGCGGAGCCTCAACGTCAAACAGGTGGCTGTTATCAACGAGTGGGGCTCGGACGGCGACCTGATCGCCGCGAGCTTTGCGAAAGAGCTCGCGCTGGAGGGAGGCGAGGTCGTCCTGCGGGAAGACTTCGATTCGGGGACCGCCGATTTCACGACCTTCCTGGCGGCCGCCCACGCCAAAGGCGCTCGAGCGATTTATGCGCTGGGCGGCGCCGACAACGAGAAGATCTGCGTGGCGGCGTCCCAGGTGCCGGCCGACACAGTGTTTCTCGGCACCGACGGCTTTGCCGACAACCCCGCTTGCATATCCCAGGCGACAGGCGGGAGTGCGCAGATATTCGCCACGAAGCCAGACGTCGACATCACGGGCAGCAATGACCCGGCCGCGGTCGAGGTTCTGCGCGCGTTTCACAAGGCATACCCCAATTCCACGGTCTCGGAGTACACGTTTGCCTCCTACGACTGCGCCCAGATCCTCATCGCCGCCATCGAGCAGGCGGTGGCGGCCAACAACGGCAGCCTTCCCAACCGCCGGCAGGTACTGGATGCCGTCGCGCGAATTCAGTTGACCGGCGTTACGGGCACCTACTCGTTCGACCAGAACGGAGATGCCATCTCTCCGCTGATGTCCATGTATCAGGTCGTAAACGACAAATGGGTCCATCTCGAGGGCATCGACGCCAGCCTGAGGACGAGCTGACCGCCACCGGTCTGTGTGACCTTCGCCGGGGCCACATCAGGCGGCGGCGGTATCCACGGTGACGTTCGAGGCGCCGCCGCTGATCTCCACCTGGTACGCGTCGGCAGCACCATCGTAACCAGCCGACTGCCAGTTCTCGTCGCCGACGCCGTGAAGCTGCCCGTCATCGGCCGAGTTGCTGGCAATTGCCGCCAATCGGCGAGGATCTCTCCAATCTCAGGCTGGTTCGCCTCGAAAACCCCGCATTTGCTACATTCTGTTGGTGCGCGAGACGGTGAGGATAGGCAAGGCCGCCGAGCTCTTGCGAGTCAGCCCGGATACGGTCAGGCGTCTGATCGACACCGGTCACATCAAGACCGGCCGCTCGGCGGGCGGCCAAAGACAGATCGACGGTGCGGCCCTCGCCAAATACATGGCAAGACAGCCCCGCCCGAAAGCGCCGGCGGCCGCCAGCGAATCGGCTCGCAATCGCTTTCAGGGCATCGTCACGAGGGTCGTGAAGGACGGCGTCGCGGCGCAGGTGGAGATCCAGGCCGGTCCCCATCGGATCGTATCCCTGATCACGCGAGAGTCCGCGGATGAGCTGGGGCTGAAACCCGGTGTCATCGCGGTCGCGTCAGTGAAGGCGACCAACGTCGGCATCGAGCTGCCTCGCAGCTGAGAGAGGGGCCGGATGCGCAGTCGGATCACGTGGCTCATGGTCGCGGTTTCGTTTCTCGCGGCCTGCGGAGGCAGCGCGGGCGCCGGGTCGACATCGCCTTCAGCCACGCCGCTTACCGGGACGATCTCGGTATTCGCCGCCGCCTCGTTGACGGCCTCGTTCAATGCACTAGGCGCCTCTTTTCAGGCGGCCAACCCGGGCGTCACGGTCAAGTTCAACTACGCGGGCACGCCGACGCTCGTGACCCAGATCGAGCAGGGGGCGCCGGCTGACGTTTTCGCCTCTGCCGACACCACCAACATGGACAAGCTGACGGCAGACGGCTTCACGACGGGCAGCTCGAGGGTCTTTGCGCACAACCAGCTGGAGATCGTGATCGCGCCCGGGAACCCCAAGGCCATCACAGGGCTTTCTGACCTGGCCAAACCCGGGGTGATCTACATCTCCGAGGCCGCGACTGTGCCGGCCGGAAGGTATTCGCTCCAGGCCCTGGCGGCAGCCGGCGTCAAGGTCACCCCGAAAAGCCTGGAGCCGAGCGTCACCGCGGTCATCGGCAAGATCGAGCTCGGCGAGGCTGACGCGGGCATCGTCTACACGACCGACGTCTCGGCGGCCCGCAGCAAGGTGCAGGGCGTCCCCATCCCGGCCGCGGACAACGTGATCGCGTCCTATCCGATCGTGGCGGTCAAAGGCACCACGAACGCGGTCGTTGCCGGTGCGTTCATCGCCAACGTCCTCTCTACGAAAGGCCAGTCGATGCTGGCGTCCTTCGGCTTTCTCGCGGCCGCCTGATTCCGGTGAGACGAGAACGCGTCCCGATCGTCGTCGTCGTTCTGGCGGCGATCGGGGCCGCTTTCTTCATCGTTCCGCTGCTCGGGCTCATCGTCCGGTCGCCCTGGCGCGACGCCGTGACGGCGCTGACGGCGCCCGAAACGGTCGAGGCGCTCAAGCTGTCATTGCTGGCCTCGCTGTCCGCGACCGCCGCGGGTCTGATGCTCGGGGTGCCGCTGGCCTGGATCTACGCTCGAGTGGAGTTCCCCGGCCGGGATCTGCTGCGCGCGCTGACCACGCTGCCCATGGTGCTGCCTCCGGTCGTAGGCGGGATCGCTCTGCTGCTCGCGTTCGGCAGGCGGGGCCTGCTGGGGTCGTGGCTGGATACGACCTTCGGCATCACGCTCCCGTTCACGACGGTGGGCGTCGTGATGGCGGAGACGTTCGTGGCCATGCCGTTCCTGATCCTCACCGTGGAGGCGGGCCTGCGTTCGATGGATCGCCGATACGAGGAGGCCGCTCGCACCCTGGGCGCGAGCCGGTGGCGGGTGTTCACCAGGGTCACGCTGCCGTTGATCGGGCCATCGCTCTTTGCCGGCGCGGTGCTGTGCTGGGCGCGCGCACTGGGAGAGTTCGGGGCGACGATCACGTTTGCGGGTAACTTCCCCGGCGTCACGCAGACGATGCCGCTGGCCGTCTATCTGCTGCTCGAGACCAACCAGGAGGCGTCGTACATCCTCAGCCTGGTGCTGCTGCTGATCTCGCTGGTGGTGTTGGTTGGACTCAGGCACCGCTGGCTCGGTTCGGCGTGAGCCTCGATGCGTCAATCCAGCTCGCGCTCGGCCCGCTCGACCTCGAGATGGAGATCACGATCGATGAGGGCGAGGTGGTCGCGCTGCTCGGCCCGAACGGCGCAGGCAAGACCACCCTCCTCCGAGCCATCGCAGGACTGGTTCCGTTCCGGTCAGGGCATGTCCGTCTGGACGGAAAGGTGCTGGAGGACACCGCCACCAACCTGTACGTGCCTACCGAGCGGCGACCGATCGGTTTTGTGTTTCAGGACTATCTCCTGTTTCCCCATCTCAGCGTCCTCGACAACGTCGCGTTCGGTCTCCGCTCGCGCGGAACGCCGCGCGGAGCTGCCGCTGAAAAGGCGGCTCTGTGGCTGGACCGAGTTGGGCTGAAGGCCTATGAGCGGGCGAAGCCTGCCGAGCTGTCGGGAGGTCAGCGCCAGCGTGTGGCGCTGGCCCGCGCGCTCGCGCCCGATCCACGGTTGCTTCTGCTCGACGAGCCGCTGGCTGCGCTGGACGCGACCACCCGGGCCGAAGTCCGTCGCGACCTTGCGCGCCACCTGAAATCGTTCCACGGCATCCGATTGGTCGTGACCCACGACCCGCTCGAGGCGGTGGCGCTCGCCGATCGCCTGATCGTCATGGAGGACGGTCACCTGGTGCAGACGGGGACCCCGGCGGAGGTCACGGAGAGACCCAGGTCGCAGTATGTCGCCGACCTGGTGGGGGTCAACCTCCTCCGGGGAGAAGCTGACCAGGGGTCGGTGAGAACATCGGGTGGTCAGCTGATCGCGGCTGCCGGCGCCGAGTCGGGTGAGGTGTTCGCCGTGATTCACCCGCGCGCGGTCGCCATATACAGAGGACGACCCGAAGGCAGTCCGCGCAACGTGTGGCCGGGGCGGGCCAGCAGCATCGAGCTCATGGGCAACCGGGTCCGCGTCCGGATAGACGGCGAGATCAGCCTGGTGGCGGAGGTGACGCCCAGCGCGCTGAAGGAGCTCGACCTCGTCGAAGGCGGGGAAGTCTGGCTCTCGTTCAAAGCGACCGATGTAGGGGTGTATCCAGCTTGAAAAAGGAGGAACGCAGATGCAATTGAGCGCCCGGAATCACACGGAGGTCCTGATCGGGAAGTAGGGCGCGCTCCTCGCGCCGGCGCCGCCGCCGGCGTCAGCGCTTCGCGCGGTAGTGGAGATGAACCACGCCGCCTTCAAAACGGCGTTCGTCCATGAGCTCGAGATTCACGCGGACATCGTCAGGGAGGGCAGGGTTGCCGCCTCCGACGATGATCGGCGTGACGAACAGGTGGTACTCGTCGACCAGGCCTGCCTTGATCGCCTGCGCGGCGAGGCCGGGACCGCCCACGGTGATGTCACGCGCAGCGCGCGCCTTCATCTGGCGCACCGCCTCGGGGTCGAACTCGCGCGCGAGCCTGGTCCTGGCGCTCGTCACCTTCTCCAGTGTTTTTGAGTAGACGATCTTGTCGGCCGCCTGCCAAATCGTCGCGTAGTCCTTGAAGACAGCCGGCTCATCCGCGAGCATGTGCGCGGTTTCCCAGAACACCATGACCTCGTACATCCGGCGCCCGTACAGGTGGGTGCCCGCGCGCCGCTCCAGGTCGTTGACAAAGGAGTGCACTTCCTCGTCTGGCGCAGCCCAATCGAAGTTGCCGTCCTTGTCCGCGATGTAGCCGTCGAGGGAGGTGATCGCCGTGTAGATCAGCCTGGCCATGGGAGGCTCCGAGCCGTCTAGCTGTGGCGTTCCAGGCGGACCACCTGAATCAGGCGGTCCGTCTTTTTCTGGTAGTCCGCAAACGCCGGCCAGATCTTGGTCATCTCCGCGAACAGCCGGTCCCGCTCCGCGCGATCCTCGACAACGTGGGCGCGAGCCTTGAACTTCTCGGTTCCGCCGTCGATGGGCACCTCGACCTCGACCTCGGGGTTGGCCTTGATGTTGCCGAGCCACGTCGGGTGCGTGGGGGCGCCGCCCTTCGAGCCCACGACGATGTAGTCGGCGCCGTCGCGACCGCCTACGAGCGGGGTGGTGATGGCCTCCCCGCTCCTGGCCCCTTTCGCGGTCATGAGCAGCACGTGGTCGCCAAACGGGCCGACTCCGCGGCCCTTCTTGGCGTGGAACTCGTCGATCGTCTTCTGGTTGTACGGGGTTGCTTTCACCCGTGGAAATCTACCGCGCGGAGTCGCGGCGCCGCTCGTCGCTATGCGGTCGCATGCTTGCAGAGCCCCGGCCGACTTTCCGTGTCCCCGAAATCTTTCACCCACAAGTTGGCAACGTTGGCCGGCGGGTTGTTCGTACCTGTAGAGGCGTCCTCGCAGTCAAAGGGGGTGTTGTTCTCGAACCGGTTGTAGGAGATCACGTTGCTGGCGGTGTCGCTGTCGGCAAAGAGGCCGTCGCCGCTGAGGTTGTCGTGAGCGTTGTTGTGGGAGATCGTCGTGTTCGTCGTTGTGTAAAGGCCGATTCCCTCGTCGTTCGCGGACGCGTCGTTGTGGCTCACCTGTGTGTCTGGAGACGAATCCTCGAACAGGAGGATGCCGACGCTCGTGACGGTCTTAGGCGCGTATGCGTTGCCGGTAACCGTGTTGTTGTGCACGTTGGCGACCGCCCCGCGGCTGACCTGGATTCCGTTCTGGGCGATGAGCGGCGTCGGACCGACGCCCTGGACCTGGTTGTACGCGACCTCCGCGTGCGAGACCGGAGCCCCAGTCGCGAGCTGGCCGTCCACGACGATGCCGCCTTTCTGGTAGTTGTCGATCAGGTTGTGAACGATCGTCGCGGAGCCGTATGTGCCATCAAAGTTCCGGCCAATACGGACGCCGATTCCATTCTGACAACCACTGAACGGCGAATCTTGAATCTTGGAAATGTGGTTGTCCGTGATCAATGCTGAGCCGCCATTGTCCACACGCACGCCTTCCTCGATGCTGTCGCACGGACCGCCGCCTGGACCCTCGATCGTGAAGTGGCGAATGGTCGTGTTCTGGGCTCCATTGACCCGGACGATCGCCTTGGGCGAGGTCATCACGGCCGGCGCCTGGATGATCGCCTGGAGGTCAGGCACGGAATGCAGGGTCAGGTCATCCTTCCCCGACGGAATCGTGACCTGCTCTGTGTACGTGCCGGCGCAAACCTTGATCGTCGCGCCGGGCGAAGCAGCGTCGACGGCAGCCTGGATCGAGTTGTACTGCGCGTTCGGGCACTCGGTTGAACCGAACGGCTCGACGATCAGGTTCCCGCCTGGGTCGCTCGTGCTCGCCGTGGGCCCGACGCCGAGCAGGTCGGTCGGGCTGGCGCCGAGGCTTGAAAGGTCAACCTCGCCGAGGGCAAATAGCCCGGTGGGGTTGATCTGTGGGTTGGAAGGCGCTGCTGCGCCCGCGCTGGTGGAGTCGTCTGGAGATACGCTGTCCGCCAACGCCGCGGTACCCGAGAGGGGAATCAACGTAAACATGCCCGCCACTCCGAGCAGCATGAACAAGGGCTTCCAATTCATCTCTGTACCCCCTGCAGCTTGTCTTCTGGCTCTGTGGTTCCGTCGGTAAACGCTTGATGCATCTGAAGTACCCACTGGGAAGCCATCGACCTCGGAGCCGGCGATTGCGCACCCGGCGC
>DASWBA010000149.1:0-22603 GCA_036390825.1 Candidatus Dormiibacterota bacterium | reverse complement strand
CTCGTCCGCCCTGGCGACCAGCTGCCAGGTCCGGGCGAAGATCCGGTCGCGCTCGCGTTCGAAGATCGCCTCGTCGAGGTAGGCGCTGGCGGGTAACGTGAAAGCGCGGGCGAGATCCTCGCCCGCGCTCACCGGTCGGTCTTGCGTGATCGACACGCGCTGAAGTCTACGCCCGCGTTACTCCGGCCACGACGCGCCGGTCCGCGGTTGTCCCCTCATCGGGCCAGCGATCGTAGATCGCATGCCGACGTCCCACCGCCCAGAAGATGACCGCGATGACGAGCATGATCGCCGTTGCGCCGAAGACGGTCAACTCGTACGTTCCTCGGTCGATGCTGACGCCACCGACCGACACCGCGTTGGTGACGTCGCTCGAGAAAAGGTTGGGCCACAGCGAGAAGATGGTCGCCCCGACCACGTAGGCCTCGCAGAGGAGCATGGTGACCCAGAGTCCGATGACGCCTCCGCCAACGCGGTACGGCCGGCGCGCGTTCGGGTACTTGCGCCGCAGCACAACCAGTGCCGGGAAGACCAGCACGTAGGAGAAGGTCGTGGTCGAGATCACGAGGCCGAGCACGATGGTGAAGAAGTTCTTCAGGCTGCCGCCGGTGATCAGGAAGTTCGCGATCAGGAAGAGGCTCGCCAGGATGCCCGACAGGACATTGACCGGGACCGGCGTTCCGAATCGCTTCGAAAAGTACCCCATGCCCCGCGGACCGGATCCGGCCAGGGCGCCGATCGCCATCAGCCGGTCAGATCCCATGAGCCAAACCACGCCACTCGAGAGAAGAGCAAACACCACGGCTGCCCCGACGACGCCGTTGAGGACGTTCGCCGCGCTCGTGCCGAGTGCATCGCTGACGACGGTCTGGTAGCCGGCGACGAAGCCGCTGACATTCGTGATGTCCTTGCTGCTGAGGACCAGGATGACGCCGATGATCGGTACGGCGTACCCCAGGGTGCTGATGATCCCTGAGAACGCGACCGCCCGCGGGACGTCGCGCTGCGGGTTCTCCATCTCCTCGCTGGCGTTGGTCGTCAGTTCGAAACCAACCCACTGGAAGACAAGGACCCCGATAACGCCGATGAACGCGGGGCCGAGGCCATCGAACATCCCGCCCAGGCTTCCCTTGAAGCCGTGCTGGGTCCCCGTAACCACGACGAGCACCGCGAACAGGGCAAACAGGCCGAGCTTGACGAGGGCGCCAAGGTTCGGCACCCATTTCATCGAGCGCAGCGAGAGGATGTTCATCATCACCGCCACCCAGATGAACCCCAGGCCGACGACGATCGAGAGTCCAGTATTCCCGCCGATCTTGGTACCCCACAGGGCGTCGAGAGCCGCGATGGCGGTGGCCGCCAGGGTGCCGCCCAGCCAGATCGGGTTGCTGAGCCAGTAGAGGACCGCCGTGATGGCTCCGGCCATGTGGCCGAAGGCGAGGCGGACCCACTCGTAGGGACCACCCTCGACCGGGAAGGTCGTCCCAAGTTCGGACGTAAGAAGTCCATATGGGATCAAGAACGTCGCCGCCGAGACGACGAGCCAGAAGATCGCCTGAGCGCCGTAAGAAGACGACTGTCCGATCGTGTCGATGGCGAGGATCGCGCAGACCGTGAAAAAGATCAGATCGAATCGGAAAAGTGATTTGCGCAGCTTGCGTTTTTCGGCAAGGACGCTAGGCTCCGCTTCAAAGACAGCAGCCAAATGCTTACCCTCCTTTGCGTGTGTGGCCCTTTGGTAGAGCCTGACCGCAAATTTGAACCTGAAGTCAAGACTTGTCAAGGACCAGGCGGCCAAAATGACCCCCGATATACTCCCCCGTGTGCCGCCCGAATACGACGCGATCATCGTCGGCGGCGGCCATAACGGGCTGGCGACCGCCGCCTACCTCGGTCGCGCCGGCCTGAAAACGCTCGTGCTGGAGCGGCGGGACGTCCTCGGCGGCGCCGCCGTCAGCGAGCATCCTTGGCCCGGCTACACGGTCTCGACGCTGTCGTATGTCCTCTCGTTGATGCCGCCCGAGGTGCTCCGGGAGCTCGAGCTCCACCGTCACGGCCTGACCCTCTACCCCCTGGCGGCGGACTACTACGTCCCGTTTCCCGATGGCTCGCACCTGCTCCTCACCAAAGACGCGACCCAGGCCAAAGGCGAAATCGCCAAATTCTCCAGGAAAGATGCCGACGTCTGGCCGGCCTTCAGCGCCTACCTGGCCACGATCGCCCAGCTGGTCCGGCCGCTACTCCTGATGACACCGCCCGCGGTGGGTGCCAAGTCGCCGCAGGATCTGCTGGAGCTGGCGCGTTTCGCCTGGAAGCTCAAAGGCCTGGACGTCAAGACCACCGGGGACTTCGTCAAGGTGATGACGCTGTCGGTGGCCGAGCTGCTCGACGAGTGGTTCGAGTCGCCGCAGGTCAAGGCGGCCCGCTGCGTGTCGGGTGCCATCGGTACCTACGGCGGACCGTACACGCCGGGCACGGCCTACGTATTGCTGCATCACTACATCGGCGAGATCGAAGGGCAGATGGCGGAGTGGGCCTTTGTCCGCGGCGGGACCGGGGCGGTGTCGCAGGCGATCGCCGACGACGCGACCGAGCACGGGGCCGAGCTCCGTACCGGCGCCCGGGTGGGTCGCATCCTGGTCGAGAGCAACCGTGCGGTGGGCGTGGCGCTCACCGACGGAACCGAGATCCGCGGCCGCGCCGTGGTGTCGAACGCGCACCCGAAGATCACCTTTTGCGAGCTGGTCGACTCCAGTCAGTTGCCGCCGGACTTCGTCCGCGCGATCGACCGTTACAAAACGCGGTCCGGGACGGTGAAGGTCAACCTGGCGTTGGCCGAGGTCCCGCGGTTCGATGGCCTTGCACCGGACGACTCGATGACGGCAGCGCGCTCGTTCATCCAACTCTGCGACTCGATGGAGTACCTGGAGCACGCCTTCGACGACGCCAAGTATGGACGGCCCTCGGCCGCCCCCTATTCCGACGGTGTCCTGCCGACCATCGTCGATGACTCGCTGGCGCCGACGGACAAACACCTGATGAGCTGCTTCACGCAGTACGTCCCGGCGAGCTGGTCGCAGGCGCCGCACCGCGACGAGCTCGAGGCCTACGCCGATCGCGTCGTCGACGGGTACGCCCGATTCGCCAGGAACCTCAAGGGCGCGATCGAGCATCGTCAGGTCCTCGGCCCCTACGACATGGAGCAGGAATACGGCCTGGTCGGCGGCAACATCATGCACGGCGACCTCACCCTCGACCAGCTTTTCTCCTGGCGGCCGGTCGCCGGCTACGCCGATTACCGCACGCCGATCAAGGATCTCTACCTGTGCGGCTCCGGTACCCACCCCGGGGGCGGGATCAGCGGCATCAATGGCCGCAACGCCTCGCGTGAGATCCTCAAAGACTTCAAGCGGCGTGGGTCGAGAAAATAGTCCGCATGGCGAAATTTCTCTTCCTGATGCTCGGGCTTCCGGGCCAACCGGATGCCGGCGACGAACAGACCCAGGCCTACAGCCGCAAGTGGGGCACCTACATGGGCTCGCTGGCACAGCGGGGCGCCCTGGAATCCGGCGCGCCGTTGCAAGCCATCGCCAAGACGGTCAGCAGCGCGTCGGTCAGCGGCGCGGAGCTCGGCACCCCCGACGTGTACGGCTACATGGTGGTCAACGCGGACTCGCTCGATGACGCGATCGCGATCGCTCGCGAGGCGCCCCACATGGCACTCGGCGGCGCGACCATCGTCCGGCCCTGCATCGAGCTCCCCAGGTAGATCTCTCCCTCCTCTCTGGGGGAGGGCTGGGTGGGCCTTAAAGGACTTTCGAAAGAAAGGCCCGCGTGCGTTCCTGCTGCGGGTTGGCGAGGACGTCGCGCGGATTACCGGCTTCGACGATGACCCCGCCGTCCATGAAGACCAGGCTGTCGCTCACCTCGCGGGCAAACCCCATCTCGTGCGTCACGACCACCATCGTCATCCCGTCTTCCGCCAGCCCTCGCATCACGTCGAGCACCTCGCCGACCAGCTCGGGATCCAGGGCTGACGTGGGCTCGTCGAAGAGCATCAGCTTCGGCTCCATCGCCAGCGCGCGGGCGATCGCCACTCGCTGCTGCTGGCCGCCGGAAAGCTGCCTCGGATAGGCATTGACCTTCTCGCCGAGCCCGACGCGTTCGAGCAGCTTCCGGCCGCGTTCAGCGGCGACCGCGCGGCTTTCTTTTTTGACGCGGATCGGTGCCTCGATGAGGTTGTCGAGCGCTGTCATGTGGGGAAAGAGATTGAAATGCTGGAAGACCATCCCGATCTCGGATCGCTTGCGGCACACCTCGGCGTCCCGCAATTCGTAGAGCCGGTCGCCGCGCTGCTGGTAACCAACCAACTCGCCGTCGACCGACAGCCGGCCGGCGTCGATCTTCTCTAGATGGTTGATGCAGCGCAGAAAGGTGCTCTTGCCCGACCCGGAGGGACCGATCATGCACATGACTTCCTTCGCGGCTACCTCGAGATCGATGCCCCGGAGGACCTCGAGTCGCCCGAAGCTCTTGTGCACCGCCTCAGCCTTCACCATGGGAACGTCGGTCATGTGATCAATGCCCCCTGGGGAGAGACACCGGCACCTCCACCGGCGCCGGCGGCGGCGCATGGAAGGTGAACAGTATCCGCCTGAACCGCTGAAACGGCGTCAGGGGCATGCCTCGCAACGTGCCGCGCCCGAAATACCGTTCAACGTAATACTGGCCGACGGTGAGGACGGAGGTCATCACGAGGTACCAGATGCTGGCCACGATCAATAGTTCGAGAACGTCGTAGGTCGCGGTCGCAATCTGCTGTTGCCGGGTGAAAAGCTCCGTCACCGAGGCCGTGAATGCGAGTGATGTGGTTTTCAACATCGAGATGGTCTCGTTTCCGGTCGGCGGAATGATGACCCGCATAGCCTGGGGCAACACGATCCGCCGCATGACGAGACCCCGGTTCATGCCCAGCGCCTGGGCCGCCTCCGTCTGGCCATGCTCCACGGAGATGATGCCGGCACGGACGATCTCCGCCATGTAGGCCGCCTCGTTGAAGCCGAGGCCCAGGAGCGCGGCCATGAATGGCGGGATCAAGGTATTGGTGTTCGCGTGCAGCCAGAACGACGTGAAGGGAATGCCGATGTCGATGCTCTTGAGGACCAGGTTCAGGTTGAACCAGAAGAAGATCTGCACCAGGACCGGGGTGCCACGGAAGAACCAGATGTACAGCCAGCTGACCCAGGACATGACGGGGTTCGGCGACAAACGCATCACGGCGAGGATCACGCCCAGGACGATGCCGACCGCCATGGCGAGCACGGTCAACTCGAGGGTGACGAGAATCCCTCGGAAGATAAGGGGGTTGAAGAGGTAGTGGCCCACCGCAGCCCAGCCGGAACCCTGTTTGGTGTGATCGTTCTGAATCGCGGTGACGACCGTGTAGAAGATGTACGCGGCGATTGCCCCGACGACAATCGCCGCCACCCAGCGCCCCGGGTGTCGAACCGGGACCGCCTTGATCGCTTCCCCTTGTAGCCCGACCGCGTTAGCCACGCGGGTTCGCGCTTACCTGCTTAGGGCACGCAGGTCGCACCGATCGAGTTGTTGTCATTGATCTTCACATCCGAGCTCGCAATCGCTCCGTCTGCAACGCTCCAGGTCTGGAGAATCGTCTTGTAGTAGCCGTTGTCGATCAGGTATTTGACGGCATCCTGGACGGCCTTCTCCACGGGGCTGCCTTTCGCCATGGCGATGCCGTAGGGCGCCACGCTGCAGCCCTGGCCAGTCGACTTCACCTTTCCGTTAGTTGCCTTGGCCTGATAGGCGGCGATCTGAGAGTCCAGAAAGCCGATGTCTGCGCGCCCGGAGAGTAGCGCGGTGTTCGCGTCCGTCTGCTTCTCGAAGCTGGAGACCTTGAGGTCCTGTTTGCCGGCGGAGGTGCAGTTGTCCTTGGCGCCCGCGATCGCCGTGCCCCCAACCTGCTTGCCAATGTATCCCCAGGCGTCGGTCTCTTCCGTCGTGCCGGTTTCCACGGCGATGGTATGGCCGCACATGTCCGCGGCGCTGTTCACCGTGATGTTGCTCGTCGCCGCTACCACCCAGCCTTCGCCCGCCTTGTAGTAGCTCACGAAGTCGATCCCTTTCGCTTCGCGGTCCGCGGTCGGTGTGAAGCTCGAGATGCCGAGCACGTACCGTGGGTTGGTGGCGGTGAGCTGCGGAATGATGCTATCGAAGGTGACATTGTTGAACGTGCAGACAACACCCATCACCTTGCAGATCGCCTTACCCAGGTCGATGTCCCAACCGACGATGTCACCGCTGGTGGGATCGATGTACTCGTCCGGCGAGTAGGTCGCATCGGTCGCGATCTGGATCGGCGTCGGCACCGACGAGGGGACCTCGGCGGCGATGCTGGCTACTTTGCTCGGCCCCCCCGAACTCGCCGCCGGACCTGCCGTCGACCCGCCGCACGCGGCAAGTGTCATGGCCGCCGTGACCAGGACGATTGGAATCCGCTTCATGTTTCTCCCTCCCCAATCGGTCTTCGTAAGCCGGAAATGAAGACGCTGCGAGAATTGTAGGCGATGCCAACCACCCCTAATCTCGACGCCCAGGTCGATGGCCCTCAGTACCTCGGGCCGGCCACCTTCCTCAAGGCTCGGTCGTTGAGTGAGCCGGAGGAGTTGGACGAGTGGCGTCCGGAGGTGGCCATCATCGGCGCGCCCTGGGACGACGGGACCACCTACCGACCGGGCGCCCGCTTTGGACCTCGTGCCGTGCGTGTCGCCAACTATCAACCGCCCAGCTGGCACCTCGACCTGGAGGTCGCGCCCTTCGAAGTGTTGAAGGTCGTCGACTATGGCGACGCGGTCTGCTATCCCGGGCTCACCGACCAGGCGCACGAGGCGATCCGCTTGAGGGTCGCCGAGGTCGCCTCGCGAAAAATTGTGCCCGTGGTGATCGGCGGCGATCACTCGATCACCTTCCCCTCGGCGACCGCGGTCGCCGATGCCTACGGCCGAGGCAAGGTCGGCATGGTCCATTTCGACGCCCACGCCGACACCGGCCGAGACAGTTGGGGCAATCTGGCGTCGCACGCTACGCCGATGCGACGGCTGATCGAATCGGGCGCGATCCCTGGCCGGAACTTCGTCCAGATCGGGCTGCGCGGCTACTGGCCCGAGCGCGAGACCTTCGAATGGATGCGCGCCCAGGGGATGCGCTGGCACCTGATGGGCGAGCTACTCGATCGTGGCGTCGATACCGTCATCGACGAGGCGATTGCCGAGGCACTGGACGGTCCGGAGCTGATCTATCTCTCGGTTGACATCGACGTGCTCGACCCCGGCTTCGCGCCCGGGACGGGCACGCCGGAACCGGGTGGCATGCAGCCGGCCGACCTGCTGCGCGCCATTCGGAAGGTCGGCCTGCGCACCAACTTGGTCGCAATGGACCTTGTCGAGGTCTCCCCGCCGTACGATCATTCGGAGATTACCGCCCAGAACGCCAATCGCTGCATACTAGACGCGATCTCGGCCCTGGCCGTGAAGAAGTCGCGAGGAGGGAAGCCGTGAGTACTATCGCCGAGCCGATCGCCCCCGGCCGCGTCGTCGAACTGATCGCCAAAGAGGAGGACCGGTTCCGGTCGAAGCGGCAGCGCTCCGATCAACTCTGGAAGCAGGCCAAGCAGTTCATTCCCCGTGGAGTTCCATCGTCCTTCCAGGATGCCGCGCCCCAGCCGGTGTTCATCGACCACGGCAAGGGGAGCCGGATCTGGGACGTGGACGGCAACGAATACGTTGACTTTCACAACGGCTTCGGCGTCATGGCGGTCGGGCACGCGCATCCGAAGATCGTTCAGGCGATCGCCGAGCGCGCCGCCAAGGGGACCCACTTCGCCCAGCCGGTCGCCGACGACGCGATCGTGGCGGAGGAGCTGTCCCGTCGCTTCAAGCAGCCCCAGTGGCGATTCACCAACAGCGGCACGGAGTCGACGCTCGATGCCGTCCGGCTGGCGCGCGGCTTCACCGGACGCGACCGCCTGATCAAGATCGAGGCCAGCTATCACGGCCACCACGACGCGCTGCTGGTGTCGGTCGAGCCACCGCCCGACCTGATGGGTCCGGCCGACGCCCCGGTGTCCGTCCCCTACAGCGGCGGCACACCCCAGGCCGTTGTGAACCTGACGACCGTCGTTCCCTTCAACGACCTCGAGGTTTTGGCCCGCACCCTGGAGAAGCATCGTGGCGAGGTGGCAGCCATCATCGTCGAGCCGGTGATGATGAATATCGGGATCGTGCTGCCACAGGATGGCTACCTGGCCGGCGTTCGCGACCTCGCCCACCAGCACGGGGCGCTCCTCATCTTCGACGAGGTCAAGACCGGCGTCACCATCGCCGCCGGCGGCGCGACCGAGCGGTTTGGGGTCACGCCCGACCTGGTCGCGCTTGCCAAGGCGATCGGCGGCGGATTGCCATGCGGCGCGGTCGGCGGCCGGGCGGATGTCATGGGGACGATCGATGAGCACAAGGTCGTCCAAATCGGAACTTTCAACGGCAACCCGCTGACGATGGCGGCCTCCAAAACCACGTTGCTGTCCATCCTGACGCCAGCCGCCTACTCGCACTTCGATGCCCTCTCCGAAGCGTTGGAGGGCGGTCTGCGCAAGGTGATGGACGACCATCAGTTGCCCTTCCACCCGATCACGCTGGCGGCGCGCGGTTGCGTCACCTACCGCAAGGAACGCGTGCGCAACTATCGCGACTACCTGACGATCGACAAGAAGTACGCCTACCTGTCCTGGCTCTACCAGTGCAACCGCGGCGTGCTGATGGCGCCCGGTGCCGAGGAGAACTGGACGCTCTCGGTTCAGCATTCGGAGGACGACGTGCTGCGCTACGTGCGCAATTTCGAGGAGCTGGCCAGAGACCTGACGACCTAGGCGACCGGTACCCGCGTCAAGTAATCGAAGATCAGCTGCGACCAGGACTCCATGTCCAAGTAGTAACTGCGCATGGCGTCGAGGGGAAAGAGCGCGCCCGCCAGTTTGTCGACCTCGCGAATCGAGATCTCCGGCCGGTCGCCCTCGACCAGGAAGATCAGTCCGACGTGTACCCGCCCGACCGGCGTGGTCTGGTCGTTGATCGCGCCCAGCAGGCGGGTTGAGAACCGGCCCTCGTAGACCACCTCCTCCTCCCACTCGCGTCGCAATCCGGCATCGATCGGATCGGCGGCGCCGGCCACATCCTCGGGATTGATGTGTCCACCGACGCCGAGGGAATACAGGTGCCGCAGGCGGCGCTCGCTGGAACGTCGCAACCGGTGCGTCAGGAAGTAGCGCTCCTCATGTCGAAATACGACATAAGGGATGATCTGCGGCTCGCTGGCATCCTCCTCGACCTCGCGCCGCGGCCGGAAGCGATAGTTCGCCCGGACGCGTGCCAGCAGGTCATCGAGACCAGTGGCGCGAAACCCCGTCCACTCGCTGCCGGCAAATAGGATGTCCCTGGGGACAACGAGGACATCTTCGCGGGCACTCACCGCAAGAGTCTAGTGCGAGCCGTTCAGCTAATGGTCGCCTGACGTCTTCTTGGAGTCGCCCCCGGACGACTTGGGCTGCGGTGTCGGCCGCGAGACCGGCTGGGGCGTTGGCTGCGGGGTGGCCTGCTCGCCGACCACGACCGGTGTCCCGGTGGTGCCAGCGTCCGTTCCATCGATCCGATCGAGCTCATCGGTCGCGGCAAGGACGAGTTGCCTCACGTCGGCGTCGTCATCGGCACCGGCGGCGTTGGCCTGCTCGACCGCGGCCAACTCGACGCGGAGGGCCTTCACCGCGGCCTTGGCCGCCGGCGGGTCGGGCGGATTCTTGAGCGCGGCCGCCGCGTCGTTGATGGTGACCCGGAAGGCACGCAGGCTGTTCTCGGCCAGCAGCGGCTTGTGGTTGGTCGCCATCGCCCGCGCCTCATGCAACCGTTCACTGGCGAGTTGCAGCTGCACCGTCAGCCGATCGTTGTCTGGGGTGAAGGTCAACCGGATACTCTCTTCCAGTTGCTTGACGGTGTAAAGCGGGCTGTCCGGCAGCGCGGCAGGCGCCGCGAGCGCAGACCCGGCGGCCGCCAGCAGAGCAACCGTCGCCGCGGCCAGCGCCAGGCCGAGCCGGCGATAGCTGGGGAAGCGCGGAATCCGAAGCACCCGGCGCTGCGGAAGCACCGCCTGGAGCTTGAGCCAGAAGGGTGCGAAGGCGACCGGCGGCGCCGGCGGCAGGGTGACCAGCAGCAGGTTGAGCTCGCGGACCTCGCGCAGCTCGGCGGCGCAGGCGGCGCAACCGGCGATGTGACTGTCGATGCGATGGCGCTCATCCACGGCCAGCATCCCGTCGGCATACGGAATTAGCCAATCGCGGGTCGTCGTGTGACTCAACATGGTGATGCCGCCCTCTGACTGATCAAACGGACCCAATTCACGCCGTATTCGCCTCCTCCTCGTCGTGGGCGAGGCTACCGAGTCGCTCGCGGAGCAGCTTCTTGGCGCCGTTCAGGCGTGACATCACGGTGCCCAGCGGAATGTCGAGCGTCTTGGCGATCTCGCCGTAGCTGAGCTCGCCGAACGCCTGCAGGGCGATGGTGTCGCGATAGTGTGACGGCAGGCTCGCGATCGCGTGACGGACGGCCCGTTGCAGGTCGTGGCGCGTGGCGATGTCCTGCGGGTCAGCGTCGCGGCTGGCGGGAGGCTGCTCCATGCCGTCGAGCGACACGATCGGCCGCCGGCGGCGCAGCGCGTCGGTGACCGCGTTGGCGGCGACCCGGTGCAGCCAGTGCTTGAACGGCTTGTCGTGCCGATAGCCGGGCAGGGCCTTGTAGACCTTGATAAAGACGTCCTGGGCGACGTCCTCAGCCAGGGCCAGTTCCCCCAGGGCCCGGAACGCCACGTTGATCACCAGCCGGTGATAGCGGAGCACCAACTGGCGGAAGGCTTCCTGGTCTCCCGCCGCACTCCGATCGATCAAACGGCGTTCTTCAGCATCCTCCTCGAGCGAGGGGGCATCTTGGACCTTGGCCATTCCCCGACGGTGTGACGCGGGGCCGCGGAGGGGCTTGCGACGGGCGCTAGCGTGCCGGGAGCGGCCGCAAATCGCGCAGGAAGCGACTGACCTGGGCCACCGGGTCGTCGGGAGCTCGCCCGATCGCATCCAGAAGGGCGCTGGCCACGATCACGCCGTCCGCCTTCCCCTCCAGGGCCGCCAGGTGATCGGGCTTCGAAATCCCGAAACCCACCACCACCGGCAGCGTCGTGTGGCGGCGTACCGATGCGATCAGCGGCAGGAGGGCCGCATCCAGCTGAGCCCGCGCGCCGGTGACGCCGGTCACCGCAATGCAGTAGACGAACCCGGTCGCCGCCCGGCAGGCCGCCTCGATCCCCGCCTCGCTGCTGGTGGGGGCGACGAAGAACACCAGGTCGACCTGGCTGTCATCGGCGGCTCGACGCAGGTCGCCCGACTCGGCCGGCGGCAGGTCCGGCACGATCAGCCCATCGACGCCGGCCTCAGACGCGGCGCGACAAAAGCGTTCGAGGCCGAATGCAAGGATCGGATTGAGATAGGTCATGAAGAGCAGCGGCACCCCGGTCTTTTTCCGCGCCGCCGCGGCGGCCTCCAGGGCTCGCCTCACCGTCATCCCCCCTTTGAGCGCTACCTGGGAGGCGGCCTGGATGGTACGCCCGTCGGCCAGTGGATCCGAAAATGGAATCCCCAGCTCGATCGCGTCGGCCCCCGATAGGGCGGCGGCCTCGACCAGGGAGGGCGTGACGTCTGGGCGCGGATAGCCGACTGTGAGGTAGGCGATCAGCGCCAGGCGACGCTCGGCCTTCAGGCGCGCGAAGGTCGCCGCAAGCCGGCTCACCCGCCGCGTGCGCCCCGGACGATATCCAGGTCCTTGTCTCCGCGACCCGACAGATTAACCAGCACGACATCCTCGGCCGCAAGCTGAGCCGCCAGCGGCATCGCGTAGGCGACCGCATGCGAGCTCTCGAGGGCCGGGATGATGCCCTCCAGCCGTGAGGTCTGGTGGAAGGCCGCGAGCGCCTGCTCGTCGGTGACACTGACGTACTCGGCCCGGTGCTGGTCATTGAGGAAGGCATGCTCGGGCCCAACGCCCGGATAATCGAGTCCCGCCGAGACGGAGTGGGTCGCGGTAACCTGGCCGTCCTCGTCCTGCAACAGGTAGCTGAACGAGCCGTGCAGCACGCCCGGACGGCCGCCGGCGATCGAGGCCGCGTGCGCCCCGCTGTTCAGCCCCCGTCCGGCCGCCTCCACTCCGACCAACCGGACCGGGTCGTCATAAAACGGCGCGAAGATCCCGATGGCATTGCTGCCACCGCCGACGCAGGCCACCACCGCCGTCGGCAAGCGGCCGGTCTCGACCAGCATCTGCGCTCGCGCCTCACGCCCGATCACTGACTGGAACTCGCGGACCATCAAGGGGTAGGGATGCGGACCGACCGCCGACCCGATCACGTAATGGGTGGTGCGCACGTTGGTCACCCAATCGCGGATCGCCTCATTGGTTGCATCCTTCAGCGTCTTGCTGCCGCTCTCCACCGCGGTAACGGTGGCGCCAAGCAGCTGCATCTTGTAGACATTGATCGCCTGGCGCGCCATGTCGTCAACCCCCATGTAGACCTCACACTGGAGCCCGAATTTCGCGCAAACGGTGGCGACCGCAACGCCATGCTGGCCCGCGCCGGTCTCGGCGATGATGCGTTGCTTTCGCATCCGACGGGCGAGCAGAACCTGGCCCAGCGCGTTGTTGATCTTGTGCGCGCCGGTGTGGCATAGGTCCTCACGTTTGAACCAGATCTCGGCGCCACCGGCCTGCTCGGTCAGGCGATCCGCACGATAGACCGGAGTCGGCCGGCCGCTGAAGGTGCGCGAGAGGTACTCGAACTCATGCGCAAAGGCGACATCCTCCTGCGCGGCATCGAAGGCCGCCGCCAGCTCCTCGACGGCGGCCATCAGGGTTTCCGGAATGTATTGTCCGCCGTAGCGCCCGAAACGGCCGAGCTGATCGGGTGTGGTCTGGCTCATGCTCCATCCACCCGATGGACCGCTTCGACGAAGGCTCGCAGTTTCGCGTGATCCTTGCGTCCGGGTTCGGCCTCGACGCCGCTGCAGACATCGACGCCCCACGGTTTCAGCCGGTGCACGGCGTCTCCCACATTGCTGGGATTCAAGCCGCCCGAGACGAGGATCGGATAACGCCGCGCGAGGCGTGCCGCCCTCGTCCAATCCCAGGTTTGGCCGGTACCCCCGCCAGCAGTTTCCGATGCCCAGGTATCGAGCAGCGGGTGATCGCTGGTTTCGAACGCGAGATCATCGAGGTCCTCCCCGTTGCGCACGCGCAGCGCCGGTAGCAGGGTGACGCCGAGCCGGCGATCTTTCGACGTGATCGGCCGGTAGATCTGTACCGCAGTGAGCCCGCACGCGCTGACCGCTTCTTCAATTACCTCCGCCGGTTCGTGGACGAACACCCCAACCCTCTCGACGGTATCTGGGATATCGCCGACAAGTTGCTGTGCCCGTTCCACCTCGATGTGCCGCTTGCTTGGCCCGAAGATGAACCCGATCAGGTCGACCCCGAGCTCGACCGCGAGCTCGACGTCCTCGGGCCGCATGTTGCCGCAGATCTTGATCCTCGTCATCGCCCGCTCAGCTCCCGAACTTTTGCCTCGAGGTCTTCAGCCCGCAGCAGCGATTCGCCCACCAGCGCCGCGTTGACGCCCAGCTGCTGGAGCGCGTCGATGTCAGCTCGACTGCTGATACCGCTTTCGCTGACGATGACGTGACCGGCTGGAATCAAGGGGCGGAGCCGTACGGTCGTGTCCTTGATCGTCCGCATCGTCGTCAGGTCGCGGTTGTTGATGCCGATGATGGCGGCTTCCGCCTGCAGCGCCCGCTCGAGCTCGACCTCGTCGTGTACTTCGACCAGGGCCTGCATGCCATATCCGTGAGTCAGCGCCAATAGTTCGCGCATGAGACCGTCGTCGAGCACGGCCACGATCAACAGCACGGCGTCGGCGCCGGCTGCGCGCGCTGCCGTCACCTGCATCGGGTCGACGATGAAGTCCTTGCACAGAATCGGAACGGCGACCGCCGCGCGAATCGCCCGCAGGTGCTCGAAGCTCCCGCCGAAAAATTCCGGCTCGGTCAGCACGGAGACCGCCGCGGCGCCGTTGGCCACATAACGACGCGCCAGGCCGACCGGGTCGTAGGGGCGCTGCAGCCACCCGCCCGAGGGTGATCGTTCCTTGCACTCGGCGATCAGCGCCACCCGGTCGAGCATCAGCGCCCGACGAAAATCCGCCGTCGCCGGAGCCTGGGCCACCGATCGTGCGAGTCCGCCGGCGATCCCGTCAGCTTTCAGCTCCGCGATCGCCGCACGCCGCGACCCGAGGATGCGCTCCAGGATGGGGGCGGCTCGGGTAGCCATCGGCCTAGGCGGGCGCTGCGGTCTTTTCCAGGACTCCTTTCATCCGCTTGACGCCCTCCTCGATCTGCTCGATGGAGTTGGCGTATGACAGCCGCAAATAACCCTTGCCCTCTTCGCCGAAGGTGCTCCCAGCAAGAAGAGCCACGCCGCCCTCGTTGAGCATCCGGTCGGCCAGCTCTCGCTCGTCCTGACCGGTTTTGGTGATGTTCGGGAAGACATAGAAAGCGCCGAGCGGCTTGTGGCAGCTCACACCCGGAAGGGCATTCAGCCGATCGACGACCACATCGCGGCGACGCTTGAACTCGCCGACCATCGCCTGGACCGCGCCGTCGGATCGCGGCGAGAGCGCCTCGATGGCGGCCATCTGCGTAAAGGCCGCCGCGCACGAGCTGCTGTTGATCATCAGCGTTTCGAACTTCTGTGCCAGCGGCAGCGGCGCGACCGCGAAGCCGAGACGCCACCCGCACATCGCGTACGCCTTACTGAGCCCGTCCGAGTAGATGGTCCGCTCCAGCATTCCAGGCACGGTCATGATCGACGCGTGATGGCCGTCGTAGGTGATCTGGCCGTAGACCTCGTCGGTCAGCACATAGAAGTCGTGTTTCATCGCCAGCTCCGCGATCTGCTCCAGGTCGCGGGTCGACAGCACGCCGCCGGTCGGGTTCTGCGGCGAGTTGATGACCAGCAACCTCGTCCGTGGCGTGATTTTCGATTTGAGTTCCTCGATGTCGAGCCGGAAGTCGTTGCGCTCGCGTAGGGGGACTCCGACCGGAGTGCCACCGGCAAGAATCGCCGCCGACCCGTAAATCGCGTAGCCGGGGTCTGGGACGATGACCTCATCGCCCGGGTCCACCACCGCCAGCATGGTGAACAACAGCACGTTCTTGGAGCCGGGCACCATGACGACCTGCTCCGGCTTGACCTCGACCTCGTACCAGCGTCGGATCCAGTCGGCCACGGCCTGCCGCGCCGGCATCAGGCCGCCGGCCGGCGTGTAATGCGTGTAGCCATCGCGCAGCGCGCGCTCGGCGGCCTCGACGATGTTCGGTGGCGTCGGAAAGTCGGGCTCGCCGATCTCGAGATGCACGATGTTGCGGCCCTGGGCTTCCAGCTTGCGCGCCTTGGCCAGCACCTCGAAGGCGGTTTCGGTCCCGATCTCGCTCATGCGGCGTGCGAATTTCATCTCGCTCATCCTCTCACGCCGAACGGACCGAGGTCGCCCCGAACGGGCAACCAGTCGACCACAACATCTTGGACGCGGGCCGCTCGAGGGCCTCGCCGAAGCAGGTCGAGAAACCCTTCGAGTGCATCGGGGCTGCCTTCGGCCTCCACTTCCACCGCGCCATCGTAGCGGTTGCGAACGTAGCCCTCAAGGCCCAACCGGCGGGCGTGCGACTGGGCGAAATAGCGGAAGCCGACCCCCTGGACGTCGCCCATGATTTCGGCCTTGAAGCGGCGTCGTTGCGGAGGCGCCAGCCTAGGCGTGTGCGAGCGGGCCGGCGGTGACGACGACCGAAACCCGCTTGGGCGCATCCGGGATCGCTTGGAGCGTGCGCCGGACGACAGGCAAATAGGCCTGGACCAGCTGTCGGGCGGACTGCTCGGTGGGGGCCCCGATCACGAGCCGTTGCTCGTCGCAGTGGCAGCAGGTGGCGGTGCCCTCCCAGAGGTAATAGGCAGTGTCGGGCAAGTTCAAGCTCAAGAGGAGCTGCAATTCACGCCACACTGCACTCCCCTGCATTGCCCTTAATGCTACTCCCGGAATGGCCCCTAAGCTAGTGGCAAATGGACCTGACCGCGGCCGTCAAGAGCCGCGCCAAAGCCCTCGGGTTCTGCGCCGTTGGGATCACGGGCGCGGACCCGTTCGAGGAGGCCGAGGCAGCGGCCGCCAACCGGACAGCCTTCGGCCTGATGGATGGTCTGACCTGGTGGAGCGAGCGGCGCGTTCATGCCAGTGCCGACCCGCGCCGCGCCACGCCGGATGCCCGAACGATCATCGCGCTCGCTTACCCGTATCCCGGCGCCGCCCCTCCCCTTTCTGAATCCCCCTCCCCCTCTCCGGGAAGGGAGGGTGCGCGCCATCACGATGGCCCCCGCGGCCGGATCGCGTCTTATGCGCTGGGCCGCGATTACCACGAGGTCCTGCGCGAACGAATGCAACCGTTGCTCATACTGCTGCGCGAGCAAGGCTATACGGCCAAAACGTATGTGGACCACGGGTGGATGCTCGACCGCGCGGCGGCGGCGCGCGCCGGCATCGGCTGGCTCGGCAAGAACACCAACCTGCTCGTCCCCGGCATCGGGTCCAATGTCTTACTCGCTGAGATCGTCACCTCGGCGCCACTCGAGACCGATGCGCCGCTGAAGAAGACCTGCGGCGCCTGCGATGCCTGCCAGCGCGTGTGTCCAACCGGCGCCCTGGTCGCGCCCGGCGTTCTCGACAATCGCCGCTGCATTTCCTTCTGGACGATCGAACATCACGGTGTCATCCCGCTCGACATCCGGCCCCTGATCGGCGACTGGATCTTCGGTTGCGACCTGTGCCAGGAAATCTGCCCGGTCAATGCCCGGCCGGCAGCGCCCGACCAGAGCGCGCTGGCCGCCTTCGGTCCGACCATCGAGTCGCGGCCACGGCTCGAGGACTTGTTGATGCTCGACGACGAAGCATTCCGCGGGCGCTTTCGTGAGAGCGCCCTGTGGCGAACGCGGCGCGCGGGGCTGCTGCGCAACGTCTGCATCGCCCTGGGCAACGTCGCCGATCGCGAATCGGGCCCGGCGCTGGCCGGCGCGCTCGTCGACCCGGAGCCGCTCGTGCGCGGACACGCGGCGTGGGCGCTGGGCCGGCTCGGCGGCACCGCCGCGCGCGCGGCCCTGTCGCAGGCGCTCAGGCGCGAGGCCGACGCCTGGGTGCGGGACGAGTGCGGGCTCGCGCTGCAGGCGTGCGGACCGCTCGCCGTCCCGTCAGCGGTTTGACCGCACTGCCTTCCTCCGCTCGCGCGAGCATGAAGAGTAGGTCGGAAAGCCGGTTGGCGTAGCGAAGCACTTCAGGATTGCGCAGCTGGCCGGCTTGCTGCAGCCCAACGATCCGGCGCTCGGCGCGGCGCAAGACGGCGCGCGCGACGTCGAGGGCCGCGGCGGCGGGCGTGCCACCGGGGATGACGAAGGCATCCGGCAGCGGGACTCGCCGCTCGAGGTCGTCGATCTCGACTTCCAACCGGCTGGTGACGTCCGGCGTCACGACCATGAAATGCTGCTCGAGCTTGTGGTACTCGGCAGTGTCGGTGGCCAGCTCGGCGCCGACCGTGAAGAGCTCACTCTGCACACGGAGGATGGTGGCGTGGCGGCCGCGGTCCTTGATCAACGCCCGCGCCACCCCAAGCGCGGAGATGGCTTCATCGACCGCGCCGTAGGCCTCGGTGCGCGGATCGGTTTTTGACACCCGGCCGCCGTAGAGCAGGCCTGTCTCCCCCCCGTCTCCGGTCTTGGTGACGATGCTCTTGCGCGCGATAGCTCGGGCCTCAGGCGACGCCGCGTGTCGCCAGGTCGTGCGCCCAGCGCTGCAGCACCTGGCGGTGACTCGGGAAGGCGACCGACGGGAGGGCATTCGGTTTGAACCACCCCACTTCCTGCACCTCATCACCGGCCGCGGGCTCGCCGCCAACCAACCGCGCGCGGTACGGCAGGAAGACGATGCCCTCGTCGTCCACCGTGATGTGCTGCACGGGCAGCGGCTCGATCGGCTCGACCTCGACCTGCATTTCTTCGCTGCACTCGCGGACCAGTGCGGCTTCTGGATGCTCATTCCAGTCGACGTAGCCGCCGGGCAATCCCCACAGCCCGCGACCCGGCTCGATGTCGCGTCGACCCAGAAGGACGCGCCCGCCATCCTCGATCAGGGCGATGACAACCACCTTGGGATTACGGAAGAAAATCCGACCGCATTGGGGACATGCCCGCAGGGATTGCTTCGCCACCAGCCGCGGCTCGGTCTTGGACCCGCAGCTCCAGCAATAAACGATCATCGGGCGCGGCTGAGGCGCCACCCGGCGGGGACGACGATCGCCGCCGCCGCCAGCTTGATCGCGTCCCCGATCAAGAAGGGATAGAGCCCGAAGTCGAGCACCTTCGACTCGGGAACGAAGTGGGCCAGCCAGAGCAGGCCGAAAAAGTAAATCGCCGCTTCTCCGGCGATCATGGCGAGCACCGTGCGCGGCAGGTCTCGCGTCCATCCGAAATCGGCAAACCAACCAACGACAAAGGCCGCCGCCACGAAGCCGGCGAGGTAGCCGTAGCTCGCGGCATTGGCGGCGGCGAAGACCGGTAGACCGACCATACCCTCGGTGATGTAGAGAAGCATCGACGCCGTGCCCAGCCGGGCGCCCAGCAGCGCGCCACACAACAGGACCGCAAAGGTCTGCCCGGTGATGGGAACCGGCGTGAAGGGCAGTGGAATGGCGACGTGGGCCATGAGCCCGGTGAAGAGGCTGAACCCGACCACCAGGCCGAGGTCGCTCAGAAACGATCGCTCAGGAATCCAGTGGCGCGCCAGCGTGGTCGTCGCCGATACGGGCCGCACGCAGAAATCCTAGCGCGTTAGACGATCGCGGAACGGCGCCCGTTGCCGTCGACCGGTTCTTGCGAGCTCCTCCATCGCAACTCCTATCAGGGAAGCCGCCGATCGGCTTCGTCGACGTCGATCTCACCGCGCGCGAGCTGCTCCAGCATCTGAAGTCGTGGATCGGGGGCGGCCGCCTTCTCGCTCAGCCCGAGCTTGCTCAGCATGGCATCGAAACGCGCTCGGGCCGTCGGATAACTGACGCCAAGGTGCCGCTCGAGATCTTTCATGTTTCCCCGCGAGGCGAGGAACACGCGCAGCACGTCACGATCGTCGGCACCGAGTGAGCAAAACTCACAAATCTCGAACCCGCCGGACAGTTCGGTGCTGCACTCACGACAGCTCAGTCGCGTTAAGGCCAGCTTGCTACCGCATACCGGACAGTCGCGGGGCGCCGATCGAAGATCGTTCGTCACTGGTCGGCCGTCAGATTGACCGACCCCATGCTGGTGGTGATCGCCAACGACGCGGCGCCGTCGCCGATCGTCACGTCCTGGGTTCCCCGTCCAGCGGTAAAGGCCGTCCCAGGAGGCAAGTTCACCTTGCCCAGGTTTACCCGCGTCGTCACGCGAACGCTGCTCCCCCGCTCGAGGTGAAGGTTGACGCTCCCCGCGTCGCAAGCGATACGCGAGTCCCCTTCATCGAGTCGGCCGGTCGCTCGAACCGAGCCGGCCTGCACCGACAGGTCGAGCGTCTTCGAGAAGCCCTCGATGGTCGCTGAACCCGCCTGCACGTTGGCGCGGATGGGGCCGTCGACCCCGCTGACCCGGCAATTTCCTGCCTGCAGCTCCAGATCCAGGCTGAGTGCGGGGTTGACCCGGACAACAAGCCGATCCCGGCCAGCGCTGCGAGCGGCGCCGAAGATGAAGCCGCCCCAGTCATCGACACTCTGCCCCTCGATGATCATGGTGTCGCCTTCGATGCGCGCCCGGTGCTGGCCTTCCGCGAGCGCCTCGTGGACGCTCGGGTCACCGATGATCTCGGCTGGTCCGAGCTGCTTGATCACCCGCACGCGGCGGATGGCCGGCTCGTTGTCCGTGTCGTCCTGGGAAACGGCGTCGAGCTGGGAGGCCGCTTCTTCCGGGCTGATGGTGCCGGCGGCGACCCGGCTCAAGATCTCACGCCGATCAGTCTTGCTCATGGCAAGACTATAAAGTCAGACTTACCAGAATGTCAAGATGATTTGCTAATTTGCTTCAGCCAACACCTTCTCGAACTCGGGCTTTGGCGTCAGCAACGATAGGTCCTCTTCGGTCAGCGGGTTCGACTCCAGCGTCCGGCCAGCCTTGGCCGCCGCCACGATCTCGTCCTTGTGCAACCGGATCCTGCGCGCACCGAGTGGGCATTTCAGGTACTCCGCCATCGGCTCATCGCAATAGCCGAGCCGCTGATCGCCGCATTTTGGCTGCACCGGCTTGGCCAGCTCGGGAAACTGGGCCTTGAGCGCGTTGCGGGCTCTGGCCCACATGTGCCGGATCTCCCACTGGGCGCGCCAGCACAGCCGCAGGTCCGCGATGTGCAGGAACTCTTCGAAGTTCACAGTGAAGGTCAGGTTCGTCGACGCAGCGTTGGGAAGGAGAAAGCGGGCATCTTCCGCGGGGACGCCCGCCTTGAGCGCCTGGTCATAGAGCTCGCCCACACGGTGCATGAACGCCAGGTACTCTTCGCGCAGGCCGGCTTGCTCCCACGTTTCCGGCACGACAAACGGAAAGTCGGCTTCCTTGAAGGCGTAATAGCGCTGGGACTGCTGGTCGAAGGTGATGCCGTTGTTGTGCCGCACCAGCTGATGGCTGGCCGATCGTGAAAGGCCACTGACGGCGAAGGTGAAATACACCTGGGTGCGCGGTGAGGAATGGCCGCTCTTCAACTTGTCGAAGATGAACGTCTTCATCTTTTCCTGGGTGATCTTGCCCGACTCGATGTCAGCCCAGATCTGCTGTGGGGTGAGTTTCGAATAGCACGTTCGGAAAGCGACATACATGACCCTAACTGGATCCGGCGTATGCGTCAGCAGCTGGACATCAAGGGCGGTTTCCAAGGCCGGTTGACATTCTGAAACTCAAAAGGTGTCCATGTCAAGGCTTTGACCACAACATCTTGCGGTCGATCTCAGGGTTTCCCACAAGCTGTGGATAATCTGGGGACAAGCATTAGCCCTGGGTAAACCGACGCTTCAGCCCATTAAACTGAGCCCGTGCCGGTCACGGAAGCGGATTTCAACCTCCAGGGACGGGTCGACAACTACCGCGAACGGCTGTTTCAGCTTCTGACCGCGCTCGACGCCATGGTCCAGGAGCAGCTGGCCGCGATCAACCGCGAGAAGATCGGCGGCCGCGGGCGCCTCAGTTACCAGGGCCGTCCGCCGCGCTGGACGCTCGCCTGGAAGAGCAAGGGACACCGTCAGTATGAAGTCAACCTGATGGCCTTCGCCCAGGGCGGCGCCTGGGTGCTGCACGGGCGGATGGGCCTCGATCGTCCCTTCCGCAATCTCAAGAGCGTGCGCGAGCGAGACGAGACCGCGCTGCGCCAGGAGATCGTGGATCAGCTGGCGACCGACGAGGCCATTCTTTAGTGCTTCGCGATCGTTTCCGCCAGGACCGTGGCGTCCTCCCCGACCCCGCGCAGAGTCGCCGACTTGCGCTTGCGCTGGAAGTGCACCCCCATGAAATGCAGTCCGGGTACCGTCATGCTCGAGCCGTCCCGCTGGATCGGGAAGCCCCCGTCGTCGAACGCCTGCGGAAACCTCACCCAGCTGCCGTAGTCTGGCCGGAATCCGGAGGTAAAGATGACGGTGCCGACGTCGTCAAGCTCTAGGGTCTCCGGCGCATCGGCGCGAAAAAGCGGGGGCGGCGCCATCTCGGGGGCTCGCACCGATCGGGCGGCACAGGACGTGCGGATGAGGTCGCAGACGTCGGCATAGCGTGCGTCGCCAAAGGCGACCGACTCCGCCAGGTCGCGCGCAAAGTGGGCACGCCCCTCGGCGACACCGATGAAATGGCCCAGCAGTTGGACGCCCTGCGCCTGCAGCGTTCGGAAGTTGAGGTCGTGGCCCCCCAGGCGACCGCTCATCTGCGGATTGGCCAGGAGACGAGCCTGTGGACTAGCAAGGTCGGTCAGCTTGACGTCGAAGTACGGCGTCTCATTCATCCAGGCGATGGTGTCGCGGCCATCGAGCCGGCGCGGAATCCACGGCGCGCGACCGCACGCCAGCCACACGTCCCGCCCCGACTGGAAGATCTCTTCGGCGAGTTGACATCCCGTCTGACCGCTCCCGACGATGAGCACCTTTCCTGCTGGGAGCGCGGCCGGATTGATGTAAGCCTCGGCATCGATGGCATGGACTGAGGCGGGAAGCTCAGCGGCGGCCGGTGGCCGGTGAGGTTTCTGGTATCCGCCCGAAGCGAGTACGACCTCCCTTGCTCGAATGTCACCCGAGGACGTTTGGAGCAGAAATCTGCCGGCGTCTGCAGGCTCCAGGCGGGTTACCGTCACCCCTTCATGC
>DASWBA010000148.1:0-43274 GCA_036390825.1 Candidatus Dormiibacterota bacterium | reverse complement strand
AAGAACATCAGGAGGGGAAACACAATTGGGCAAACTCAGATCGCTTTCTCTGCTTGCGTGCCTCGGCGCGATCGCGATCGTCGCCGCGGCGTGCGGCACCTCGACGGCGGGCACCTCGGCGAGCGCCACCGTCCCGGCGGGACTCAGCGTCACGTCCTTCGACCAGGCATTCACGGTGATGCCTCAGCTCAAGGGGCTGCATGACGCGGGGTCTGGCCTCGTTGGGGTGATCCTTCCCGACACCACGTCGTCGACGCGTTATGTCAACTTCGACGCGCCGTACCTGAAGCAAGCCTTCGACGCGGCCGGCTATAAGTCAAACGAGTACAAGATCGACAACGCCCAGGGCGACGAGGCGACCGAGCTTCAGCTGGCCCAGGCGGACATTACGGCCGGCGCCAAAGTCTTGATCTTCGACCCCCTCAACAGCAACGTCGGTGGGCAGATCCAGACGCTAGCCCAGGGTAAGGGCGTGAAGACGATCAGTTACGACCGGGCTACCTTCACGGGCACCAACGTCTATTACGTGAGCTTCGACAATGTCCAGGTCGGCAAGCTGATCGGCGATGGCTTCCAGAAATGCGTCACGGACTGGGGGGTAACGAACCCGCAGGTCTTCGAGCTGGACGGGGGCCAGGATACGGACCCGAACGCCGTCTCCTTCGCCCAGGGTTACAACCAGTCGATCTGGGGCGACAAGACGACGCCGCTGGCCGCGGGCAAGACGAACGCCGCGGGTTACAAGCTCGTGGCCGAGAAGATTGCGCCCAAATGGGACAATGCCGCCGGACAGACCGTCTTCCAGCAGCAGTACACTGCCAACCCGAACATCAACGCTACGGTCGAGGCGAATGACGGCCTCGGCAACGCCGTTATCACGGTGCTCAAGAACAAGGGCGTCGGACCCAAGAAGGTCCCGACGACTGGGCAGGATGCGACCGAGCAAGGCATGGCCAACATCCTCAAGGGCTATCAGTGCGGATCGGTTTACAAGGCCGTCTATCTGGAGGCCCAGGACGCGGTCGCCCTTGCGACCATCCTCCGAGCCGGCCAGACGCCTCCACCCGCACTGCTGAACGGCACGACCTCGCCGCCTTCCGGCACAGCGGGCAGCCAGCAACCGGCATCACTGCTGGTCCCGATCTGGGTCACGACCGCCAACATGAACTCGACCGTCATCAAGGACAAGTTCGTCGACAAGACCGCGCTGTGCACCGACGCCGGTGCGGCCGCCTGCAGCGCAGCGGGCATTAGCTAGATCGTTGTGGCGCCGCCGCCGTTCGCGGCGGCGCCAATCCTCCATCTCGCGCGCTACAGTGTGAAGCAATGGGCCAGGTAGTCAAAGACTCGACCCTGGGCGAACCACGGTTCAAGGCCCGTGGCATCGACAAGCATTTTGGCCCGGTGCAGGCGCTGACCAAGGTGGACCTGGACCTCTACGCCGGGCAGGTCACCGCTCTGTGTGGAGATAACGGCGCCGGGAAATCGGTCCTGACCAAGTGCATCGCCGGAATCTACGAGATCGACCACGGGCAATTCTTCTGGGAGGGGAACCCGGTCCACATCAGGACCCCTCGTGATGCGGCGAAGCTTGGCATCGAGACGGTCTACCAGGACCTGGCGCTCGCCGACAACCTCGACATCGTGCAAAACATGTTCCTTGGCCGCGAACGCATGCGAAATGGCCTCCTCAACGAGGACGACATGGAACGCGCCGCGAGCACGACACTCGCCGAGCTTCGCGTCACGACCGTGCGGTCGATCCGGCAGCCCGTGGCGTCACTCTCCGGTGGGCAGCGGCAATCGGTGGCCGTCGCCAAAGCGGTGATGTGGAATTCAAAGCTGGTGATGCTTGACGAGCCAACGGCGGCGCTGGGCGTGGTACAAACCAAGCAGGTGCTCGACCTGATCCGGCGTTTGCGGGATCGCGGGCTGGCTGTCATGGTGATCTCGCACAACCTCAACGACGTCTTCGAGGTGGCGGACCGGATTGCCGTGGTGCACCTCGGCCGCATGGTGACGCAAGGCAACGCCTCCGAGTTCGACCGGCAGACCGCCGTCGATTACATGACCACCGGCGCCTCGAGCCGTGCCGGGCAGCAAGCGAGCAGTGAGGGAGTCAAGAGTGGCCCGCGCTGAGGCCCCCGAAACCGCACACGATCCGACGGCCGCGGCAACCGCCGCGACCCTCGAAGTCCCGCCGGAACTCATGGCCCAGTCTCTGGGCGAATGGTTACGCGCCTGGCTGACCCGCATACGTTCGGGAGACAGTGGGGTCCTCCCCGTCATCCTCGCGCTGCTCATCATCACGATCGTCTTCCAGGCGATCAGTCCCCATAACGTCTTTCTCTCGGCCGGAAACCTGGTCAACCTGTTCCAGCAGAGCGCCGTCTTCATGGTGCTGGCAATGGGCGAGATTTTTGTCATCCTGCTGGGTGAGATCGATCTCTCCATCGGCTACGCCGGCGGAGTGGGGGCCGCGATTACCGTCCAGCTGGTGCAGCCGGCCACGGCGAAATGGCCGTGGTGGGCCGCCGTGATCGCTGGGCTTGTGGTGTGCGTCGCCATTGGCGCGCTGCAGGGCAGCCTGGTCACCCGCCTGCGGCTCTCCTCGCTGATCGTCACACTCGCCGGCCTGCTGATCTGGCAGGGGACGATGCTCATCATCCTGGGTCTGGCGTTCTCCGGCTACCCGAGCCTGGCCGGCCTCGACTCAAACCGGCAGGTCCTGTACAACCTCATGAATGGGACGATCGACCCCACCATCAGCTGGATCGCGGCGGGCGTCATCGTCATTGCCATCGCCGCCTTGCTCTGGTTTGGCGACAGCCGCCGGCGGCGAAGCGGACTGGTCGCGCCGCCGGTCAGCCTGACCATCATCAAGATTGCCCTGATCGCGCTGATCGCGATCGCGGTGGTGGCGATCTGCAACGTCAATCGAGCCGCCTTCGGCACCCTCGCGGGCGTGCCCTGGGTCATTCCCATCGTCCTGGCCGTCTTCGGCCTGTGGACGATGATCCTTCAGCGAACGAAGTTCGGTCGGTACGTTTATGCGATCGGGGGCAATCCCGAGGCGGCGCGGCGGGCGGGCATCAATCTTGCCGGCGTTCGAACCCTGTGCTTCATCATCTGCTCGTTCACCGCGGGCGTCGGCCTCCTGTTGTACGCCTCATACCTGGGCGGTATGTCGGGGAACGTCAACGGCGGCCAGCTCGTTCTCTATGCCATCGCCTCCGTCGTGCTCGCCGGGACCAGCCTCTTCGGCGGGCGCGGCAGGGTGATCCACGCCATCCTCGGCGGCCTGGTCATCGGCGGGATCTACAACGGGATGGGCCTGTTGGGCCTGGACGTCCGCTGGCAGTTCATCGTCACCGGCCTGGTGCTGCTGGTGGCGATCACGATCGACTCACTCTCCCGCCGGAGCGCGACCTCAGGCAGCGCGGCGCGCGTCTGACCTCGCTCCGGCGAGCAGCACCAGGACTGCCACCGGGATCACCAGGTTCACGAGCACCGGCACCGGGCCGCGGATCGCTCCGATCGGCAGCAGCGAAAGAAGGACCGTGAGCGCGAGGCTGAGGAGTTCCAGTGCCACCAGCCAGCGCCAGGCCCAGCGGCGCCCGCGGCGAAGGTTGCGAGCCAGCCAGAACATCGCCGATGCCAGCAGGATCGTCAGTATCCCGAGTATCCGAAAGCCCGGTTCGACGATCGCAAACGGGAGGGCGCTCAACCCGGCCACGAGGGACAAGCTAGCCTGCATGACCACGAGCACGGAGGCAATTTCGGAAGCACTGTCGTCGATCGATTCCGCGCGATGCATGGCTTTATGACCTCCCCGTGAGCTGGCGCTGGACGGTCTTGTCCAGATCCGCGGCGAATGGTCCGTTCTTGCCGTTGTCGATGATCCACACGTGCAGCATCGGCGGCGTCGTGATGCTGGTCGACCCGACGGGACAAGTCCAGAAGGGGGTCTCGAAGCTGAACTCGAAACCGAAGGGGGAGAAGCAAATGCCCTCGTGCTGATGCCACTGCGTCAATGGCCCTCCCGGGTCGGGACCCCATTGGCCGGCGCGCTTCATCTGGTACATCGCGCCGATCAGCTGCAGGCCGTGGGTCGTCTGCGCGTAGACGAGCGCCTGCGGCCGGTTCGGGTCCAGGACCGCGTTCGCGTTTGCTGAGTTCTCGAAATGCCGTAAGGGCTCGGCGCTCGAGGCCGGGCCGGGCTTGAATCCGGCGGCGATCGCCGCGGCCGGATCCTGGTAGCGGGCGATGCTGGCCCGGGTGTCGGCCAGGAGCTGTGCCGCGGCAGCCTGCTGCTCGGGCGTCGCGACGGCGGCCACCGGTTGCAGCAGCGCGCCGGCGTGCGCGTGCAGGGCGTCCGGATGGACCAGCCCGCCGACCCAGATGCCAAGCGTTGTCACGCACACCATCAGGGGAAATGCGGTCGCCCGCCAGACGCGGCGCGGCCACGTTCGGCGGGTCGGATTCGCCAATCGCATCAGCAGCCCGAGGGCCACCAGCTCGATCAGTTTGCAGGCGATGCCGACCTGGTCGGGCGTTTCCCAGCCGGCGATGACCCATACGAGGTAGGCGAGGATCGTTGCCACCAGCCACAGGATCGCCGGCCGGCGCCACCAGGTCGTGATGAAGGCCAAGAAGCCCAATCCGATGAATCCGAGACCATCGATGACGAACAACAGCCCGGTGATGTCGTCGTGACCCGGCACGAGCGCCAGGTGGATCCCGCCGCTCAGCATCATCAACGCAGCGGCCAGCTTGGTGATCGACGTCGTGCCGCGGTACGTCTGGCTGCCGCGGATGGCCCAGACGGCACCATGGCCGGCCATCAAACGTAGCCCGCCTACGAAGGCGAAGACGAACAGGAGAAGGAGGAAGGCGGCGGTTAATCCGCCTGCATGGTCGGTGGCAATGTCGTACATGACGCCAACCTAGCCCCGGCCGATAAGAGCGACGTAAGCCCCTACGCTGCCCTCCCCCAGAGGGAGAGGGGAACTTCACGCGAGCGGGAAGGTGATGGTGAAGCTCGCGCCCGGACCGCCGTTGTTCCGTGCCGTGATCGTGCCGTGATGCTGATCGACGATCCAGCGCGCGATCGAAAGGCCCAGGCCCGCGCCCTTGTTCGAGCGAGCCGCGTCGACCTGGTAGAAGCGCTCGAAGATGCGCTCGAGATCGCCCGGTGGGATGCCGGCTCCGTCATCGGCGATCGTCAAGAGCGCGGTCGAGTCAAGCTGTTGCAGTCCGAGCTCGATCGAGCCGCGCGGTTCGGTGAACTTCACGGCATTGTCGACCAGGATCCACAGCAGCTGGGTGATCGCATCCACGTCGCCATTGACCGTCGCATCCGTCAGCCCGACGGTGCGAACGTTTCGATCAGGGTGGGTGGCCTGCGCCTGCCGGCCGACGGAATCGATGATGGGCCGCAGGGCGATCGGTTCCAGCGTCAGGTTCTGCCCGGCGTCGGCCTGGGCCAGGGTCAGCAGGTGCTCGACCAGTCGGCTCATCCGCTCGCTCTCGCTCGCGATGTCCCGGGCGGCGGCCGCGCGCACGTCCTCGGGCACGGTGGGGCCGTGGGCCAGCAACTCCGCATTGCCCCGGATGGTCGTCAGGGGCGTGCGCAACTCGTGCGACGCGTCGGCGACGAAACGACGCTGGGCCTCGAGCGCCATGGTCAACTGCTGGTTGGCCGACTCAACCCGCTCCAGCATTCCATTGAAGCTCTCGCTCAGGAGGCCGATCTCATCTCTCCGTTTCGCGGGCGGCAGCCGACGCTTCAGATCGCGCGTTCGCGCGATCGTGTCGGCCGTCTCGACCACCGTCTTGAGCGGCCGAAGCGCCCGGCCGGTGATCAGCCAGCCGGCCAGGAATGCCGCCAGCAAGGTGGGGATCGAGGAAATGATCAGGAAGCCGAGGATGCCCCGGCGGTTGGTCGACTGGATGCTGGTGGGCTGGCCGGCGACGACGAACCCCGCGAGGCCCAGATCGGGACGGGCCCAACGGGTGGCGTAAAGCCGAAGCGTTGGCGCGCCCGGCGGGTCGATCGTGGCCAGGCCGCTGCCCTGCGCCGCCGCGGACGCCAGCAGGCTCGAGGGAACCGCCGGCGCCGCGTCGCCAATCCGACCGGTCGTGGACACGATGGTCCCGGTCGACGTCAGCACTTCGATGAATGGGTCGGTGCGGTGCGCCAGGTCCTCGGCGGCGCTCAGCGAGACCGTCGTCGGACTGTCGAGTTGGCTCGCGGATGCGCTGGCGATGGCGGCCTGCGCGTCGGCGGCCCGCTGCCTGAGGGCGTCGTCCTGGGTGGGACCCTGGCTGTTGGTGGCCAGCAGGTAGACCAGCCAGCCGAAGGCCAGCACCGTGAGCGCAACCAGGGCCGCGCCGAAGAACGTCAGCCGCAGTCGGAATGACACGTCACGCCTCGCGCAGGCTGTAGCCGAATCCGCGCACCGTCTGGATCAAGCGGGGCTCCCCCAAGCCGTCCAGCTTCGTCCGCAGGTACCCGACGTAGACGGCGACCACGTTGTCATCAGTCTCCTCGTCGGCCCACACGGCGCTGAGCAACTGGTCGCGGGTCAGCACCAGGCGAGGATGCCGAAGGAAGTGAGCGAGCAGGGCGAACTCCCGGGCGGTCAACGGGATGATCCGGGCGCCACGACGGACTTCACCGGTTTCGACCTCGAGGGTCAGATCGGCATATTGGAGGAGGGTCGGTGGCGGGGCAGCGCGACGCAGGAGCGCGCGAACGCGCGCGAGCAGTTCGGCATAAGCGAACGGCTTGACCAGGTAGTCGTCCGCGCCGGTATCGAGCCCGCGGACCCGGTCGGCCGTGCCACTGCGGGCGGTCAGCATCAGGATCGGCAGGCTGCCCATTTCCCGCAACCGGCGGCAGACCTCCAGGCCGTCGATGCCCGGCATCATCAGGTCGAGGACCACGAGGTCGGGCCGTCGCTCGCGAGCTCGATCGAGCGCGGCAGCACCGCCGAGCGCGACATCGACGTCGTAGCCTTCCGGGCGGAGGACGCGCTGGATGGTAGTGGCGACCATGGGATCGTCGTCGACGACGAGGATCCGTCGAGGCGCGGCGCTCACGACCCGTATATCCTCCTCGAACTCGGTAAGGATGCTGTAAGACCCGTTCAGAGGCAGCTAGTTGACATCGACTGGTCGGCGTAGTATAGTCGATCTCGACTATGAAGACCAAGAGAGAGCTGCCGCGAACGCCGCTGGCGCTCGCCGTCATGAATCTGCTGGCCGAGGCTCCGATGCATCCCTACGAGATGAAATCGAAGATGAAGGAGCGCGGCCACGACCAGGTCATCCGGCTCAAAGGCGGCTCGATCTACGACACCGTCGAGCGGCTGGAGCAGGGTGGGTTTATCGAGGCCCAGACCACCAGCCGCGAGGGGCGTCGGCCCGAGCGAACCGTGTATGCCATCACGGACGCGGGCCGTGAGGAAATCATGGCCTGGCTGCGCGAGCTGCTGGCGCAACCCATCAACGAATATCCGCAGTTCGGCGCGGCACTCGCCTTCTTCGCGGCGCTCGACAAGGACGAGGTCGTCCGCCTGCTCAAGGTACGCATCGCGCTCCTCGACGGGCAGGCCGCCGGCGACGACAAGCAGCTGAAGACGTTCTTGGACATGGGGTTGCCGCGCCTCTTTCTGGTCGAAGGCGAGTACGCCGTAGCCATGAAGCGTGCCGAGCGCGACTGGGTCCGCCAGCTCATCGACGACATCGAGGGCGACCGGTTGTGGATTACGAAGGCGCAGATGGAAACCGTGCAGGAAAAGTTCGAGAAGCGCACAGAGGGAGGTGACGGCGAATGAAAGACAGCGACCTCCGGCGAAGTGTTGCGAGCACTCCGTCAGAGGTCGTGTTCCTCGAGTCGGTCCGAGCGGACCTGGAGCTCAAGGGCGCGCAACCCGGAGTATAGCCAGGCTCCCGCCTCGTAATCAAGGAAGGAGCGATGAACTCTATGTCGAGCACTATCGTGAACGATCAACCGATCGCGACCGGAGCCGGCCACGACGCCACGGGCTCCGTCGTCTCGAAAGACGGCACCACCATCGGCTATCGCCAACTCGGGCGAGGGCCGGGTCTGGTCGTGCTGCACGGCGCCATGGAGTCGGCCCAAAGCCATATGCAGCTTGCCGAGGCGCTGGCTGACGCGTACACCGTTTACTTGCCTGACCGCCGTGGCCGTGGCCTCAGCGGCGCGTACGGCGCGAGCTATAGCGTCCGGGAGGACGTCGACGATATGGACGCCCTGCTGAAAAAAACGGGTGCCCATTATGTATTCGGGGTCAGTTCGGGGGCGATTATCTCGCTGGAAGCGGCCCTCACCTTACCCGCCATTCAAAAAGCCGCGATCTTCGAACCGCCCTTCATGCTGAGCGGCTCGGCGGCGGCCGCCTGGTTGCCGCGCTTCGATGCGGAGATTGCCCAGGGGAAGATCGCCGCGGCCATGATCACCGGGATGAAAGGCGCGCAGATGGGACCTCCGCTGCTCAATCTCATGCCCGGCTGGCTCCTCGAGCGGCTGACGACGATGATGATGGCCAGCGAAGAAAAGAAGGCCAAGGGTGACGGCGTCACGATGCGGATGCTCGCCCCCACCCTGCACTACGACTTTCAGCTGGTCATCGACACCGACGCTTCGCTGGAGCGCTTCCGGGCGCTGCCCGCCGATGTGCTGTTGCTCGGTGGGAGTAAGAGCCCCGAGTACCTGAAAACCGGCCTTGACGCTCTGCAAAGGACCCTGCCACATGCAACGCGTGTCGAGTTTCCCGGAGTCGGGCATGAGGCTTCGGGCAATACCGACCGGCGCGGCCGGCCCGGGCGGGTGGCGCAGGAACTGCGCCGGTTCTTCGTCGAGCGGGAGATCGTCGTGAGTTCCCAGCCATGATCGACAACCGTCGCCCGTCCTCGCCGTGGCTGGCGCTCGCCGTGCTCGCGCTTGGCCTCTTCATGACCCTCCTCGACCTGACCATCGTCAACGTCGCCATCCCGAGCATCGTCGACGATCTGCACGCGTCGCTCGACCAGATCCTCTGGGTCCTCAACGGTTACAGCCTGATGTATGCCGTGCTGCTGATTACGTCGGGGCGCCTGGGTGACATCTTCGGACCGCGCAACATGTTCGCCGCCGGGATCGTGGTGTTCACCATCGCGTCGGCTTTCAGCGGGCTCGCCCACGACCCCACGCAGTTGATCCTCGCTCGCGGCGCCCAGGGTTTCGGCGCCGCCATCCTGGCACCCCAGGGCTTGCCGATCATGACCACCCTGTTTCCGCCCGAGCGGCGTGGCGGCGTCTTCGCCATCTACGGCGCGCTCTCCGGGCTCGCGGTGTTGCTGGGCCCGGTGCTGGGCGGTTTCATCGTGACGCATTTCGGCTGGCGATGGATCTTCTACGTGAACCTGCCGCTCGGGCTGATCACTCTCGTGCTCGCGTTTCTCTTCGTGCCGGACCTGCGTCCCGGCCGTCGTCACCGTCTCGATTGGGTCGGTGTCGTGCTCGCCACGCTCGGCCTCTTTGGCATCGTCTTCGGCCTGATCGAGGGGCAGCGCTACGAGTGGGGCACGGTGTGGTCAGGCATCACAATCCCAGAGATCGTCGGCGGCGGCATCGTGGTGATGGCCATCTTCCTGGTGGTGCAATGGCGGCGGCAGGAGCGCGAGCCGTTGCTTCCTTTCGCCGTCTTCAAGGACCGTAACTACCGGTTGATGGCGATCGTCCTGCTGGCGATGGGATTCGCCATCGTCGGTGTCTTCCTCCCGTTAACGCTCTACTACCAGTCGGTGCTCGGACTGAGCGCGTTCGATGCGGGTCTCGCGATCGCGCCCCAGCCGCTGGCGATGATGCTGCTGTCAGGTGTCGCTGCCACGCTCGCCGCGCGCTACGCGAAATACATCCTGGTCGTCGGGCTGACGTTGTTCGCCGTGGGCATGGCGTACATCGCCTGGACGGCCCAGGTCACGTCCAACCGCTGGCTGTTCGTGCCCGGCCTCGTGATCGCCGGTGCGGGCATGGCCGGAATCTGGACGCCGGTCTTCAGCCTGGCGACGCGCGACCTGCAACCGCGATTCGCCGGCGTTGCCTCCGGCGTGATCAGTACGGTGCAGGAGTTGGGTGCCGTGCTCGGCAGTGCCGCGATCGGCGCCGTCCTGCAGAACCAGCTCGCGACCGACCTGCACAACCGCGCCGTCAGCTTTGCCACCCGGCTACCCGCCCAGGCGCAAGCGCCGTTCGTCGATGGCTTCAGCCAGGCCGCGAAAGCGGGCCTCGAGGTCGGTCGTGGGCAGAGCGGCACCAGCCTGGCGTTGCCCGCCGGGATCCCCGCACAGGTCGTGCAGCAGATCCAGCAGGTAGCGCACGCGGTCTTCACCCAGGCATTCGTCGATGCCATGCGCCCCACGATGGCACTCGCCATCGCAGTGGTTCTCGTCGCCGCGGTCGGCGCGCTGTGGGCGCGCAATAACCCGCCTCGGGCCCAGGTCGACAGAAGTGCCACCGACCGGTACGGCGTTGAAATCGGCGGTGGGGCGAGCGCGATCACGATCAGCAGCGACTGAGCAGCGGGGCGTCGCCGCGTAGGGCCGCAACTCGTAACCGGGCCACCACCAGTTGCGGGTTGCGCTGCTTCTTGAGCTATGTAATAATGTGGCCTGTAAATATGAGTCAGCTCACCTTCAAGACCGATCACGACCATCCCGACCTCCAGGCCGACCTGGACGGCTACCTGTTTGACCCCCGAATTCGGGAATTTCTGGCCCGACAGGGCCGCAACGTTGACCCCGGAACGGAGGCGCTGGCCGCCGTGCGGATCCTGGGGAAGAAGCTCCACGTGACCATGGAACGCTGGGCCGAGCGATTCGGGCTCAGCGAGGGTCGCTTCCAGATCCTGGTCCGCCTGAAGCACCAACCGACCGGCCGTTTCGCCATGGGCGAGCTGGCGGAGATGCTGGACGTCTCCCCGCGGACGGTGACGGGCCTGGTCGACAACCTGGAACGCGATGGCCTGGTCAAACGCGTCGACGATCCTGCCGATCGCCGCTCCGTCTACGCGGAGCTCACCGAGCAAGGCCGGGAGCGCATCGAGACGCTGTGGCGGGAGACCGTGGGTGTCCAGGTCGCGTTGACGAAGGGCCTGAAAGAGTCGGAGTTGATTCAACTGCGTCATCTGTGTCTGCGGCTCATCCAGGCGATGGGCGTCGAGGAGGGAAAAACCCATGCCACAAGCTGAGCTCACCACCCGGATCAAAGTGCTGGCGACCATCGGCGTGATGCTCGCGCTCCTGCTCGCCGCGCTCGACCAGACGATCGTCGGCACAGCGTTGCCCCGCATCGTCGCCGAGCTCAACGGTCTCGATCGCTATTCCTGGTTGATCACCGGCTACCTCGTCGCCTCGACGGTGATCGTGCCGATCGCCGGAAAGCTCGGGGACCTGTTCGGTCGTAAGCCCTTTCTGATCGCCGGGATGGTGGGATTCGTCGCCGCCTCGGCCCTGTGCGGGGTCGCCCAGGATATGAACCAGCTGATCATGTTCCGGATCATCCAGGGCCTCTTCGGCGGCATGCTCTTCGCGTCGGCCTTTACGGTCCTGGGCGACATCTACACCCCCGCGGAGCGGGCGCGAATCCAGGGGCTGTTTGGCGCCGTCTTCGGTCTGTCCTCCATCATCGGCCCGGTGGTCGGTGGTTTCTTGACGGACAATCTCGGCTGGCGGTGGGTGTTCTATGTCAACCTGCCCGTCGGCCTGCTCGGTGTGCTCGTCGTCGCCGGCTTCCTGCCCTTCGTGCGAACCAAAGCCTCATGGCGCGACATCGACTTCATCGGGTCGGGCGCGCTCGCGGCCGGACTGATTCCGGTCCTGGTGGCGCTCTCGGTCGCAAAAGATCAGGGCTGGACCTCCTTCGAAGTCCTGGGTCTGCTCGGCTTCGGTCTGGCCATGCTGGTCGCCTTCTTCATCATCGAGCAGCGCGTCAAGGAACCGATCGTGCCGTTCACGCTGTTCAAGAACCGTGCCTTCGCCGTCTCGATGGTCGTCGGCTTCTTTGCCGCCCTCGGGATGTTCGGCATGATCATCTTCGTCCCGCTCGAACTCCAGGGCGTGCTGGGCGTGAGTGTCACCAACTCGGGGCTGCTGCTCACCCCGATGATGCTCGGGCTGATCGTGGCGAGCATTCTGTCGGGCCAGCTGATCCCCCGCATCAAGCACTATCACTATCTGGGGACGATTGGCGTGGCGCTGATGATGGTCGGGATCTACCTGCTCGCGCAGACCACGACGACGACGTCCCAGATGTCGATCACGATCGACATCGTCATGGTCGGTCTCGGTCTCGGCGTCACCATGCCGCTCTATATCAATGCCGTGCAAAGTGCGCTGCCGCAGCGCTACCTTGGTGTCGGCACCAGCCAGATCCAGTTCTGGCGCAACGTTGGTGGCACAGTCAGCTCGGCCGTCCTCGGCAGCATCCTGGCGCAGCGGTTACCCGGGGCCATCGCCTCTGAAATCGCCAAGCTGCATCTTCCCGCGGCGTTCGCCGGCGTCCTGGGCAAATCGGCCGGCAACCCGAACCAGTTGCTGGATCCGGCACAGATCGCCGCGACCAAAGCGAAGCTCCCAGCGCAGCTCGCGCCGCTCTACGACCAGGCGATGCACGCCGTTCGTCAGGCGCTCGCACTCACGCTTCACGACCTGTTCCTGATTGCCATCGCCCTTTCAGCCATCGCGCTGGTCGCCTCCTTGTTCATGCCCGATGTGCCCTTACGGTCTCGTCAATCGCCGCGGCAGCCGACGATCGATGAGGGACTCGCACCGGAGCCTGAGGCGGCCGTCGGCTGAGGCGATTCGCTACCCCGGGTGGGAGAATAGCTCCGGGGGCCGGGGTCCCAAGGAGGCGAGGGGATGGCACGTACACCCGCGATCCGGCGGCGTTACCTGGCGACATTCAGCGCAGCGGTGGTTTTCGTTGCATTTGCCTGGCTGCCGCTGCCAGCCGCGGCGGCTGACGCGCGGCAGGGCACGGACGTTACCGTTGGTCAGACTGAAACCGTCAACGACGATCTCTACGCGGGGGCGGGAACGATCAGTATCGAAGGGACCGTCAATGGCAACGTCATCGCCGGTGGCGGCACCATCACCGTTTCCGGCAACATCACCCGCGACCTGATCGTCGGCGGAGGGACCATCAACGTAACCGGCCGCGTGGGTGGCAGCATCATCGCCGCCGGCGGCAACTTGACGCTCAACGGCCCGGTCGAGCATGACATCGTCGTCACGGGAGGCATGATCGACATCGGGGCTGGTGCCACCATCGGCCGTGACCTGGTCGTGGCCGGGGGAACAGCCACCGTCGCGGCCCCGATCGCCCGGCGGGTGCAGATGGCCTCCGGCACTCTCACGCTGCGGGGTACGATTGCCGGCGACGTTCGCGGCAGGGTCGACCACCTCAAGCTGGACGGCGCGCGGATCGGCGGCAACCTGGACTACACCAGCGACAACGCCGTTGAGCTGGTCAACGGCGCGCGGGTCGCTGGGACAACCACCAGGCACACGCCCACGGACTCCCGCGGCTCGGGCAACGGGTTTCTCGGCTGGCTACGAGGCTTGATCGGGATCTTCGCCCTCGGCCTGATCTTGATATTTCTCTTGCCGGGGATCAGCACCCGGGCCATCGACACGCTCCGGGCGCAGCCGTGGCTCAGCCTCGGCATCGGCGCGGCGATCCTGATCATCCCGCCCATCGTTGCACTGATCGTTTTCGTTGTCGGCCTGCTGATCGGCGGCTGGTGGCTTGGCGTTTTACTGATCCCGCTGTGGCTCCTTTTCCTCGCCATCGGCTATGTCGTCTCCGGCTTCCTGATCGGGCGGCTGCTCTTCGCCCGGCTCGGCTGGGGCGGCTATCACGACGCGCTGGCGCTGCTGGGCGGGCTGCTTGTCCTGTCGGTAGTGGGGCTCCTCCCGGTGCTCGGTGGGTTCCTCGGCCTGGCGGCGCTGGTCTTCGGCGCCGGCGCCCTGGCGGTGACCGTGAGCCGGCGAACCTGGACGCGAGGCGCGCCCGGTTAGGCGGAGCTGAGTGGGTCGCGGGGTGATCTCGTGCCGCTAGGAAGGTGGTCGCGGGAGGACGCCGAGCAACTCGAAGCCATAGTCCAGCACCTTCGGCATCTCCGCATAGGCGGTGCCGTTCGGGGCGCCGAGCAGCACGGCGAGGAGCCGATGGCCGCCACGGCTCGAGGTCGTGATCAGGCAGCCGAGCGCCACCTCGGTCCAACCGGTCTTCAGCCCATAGGTCCCCGGATACGTATGCAGCAACTTGTCGATGTTGTCGAGCGTGAACGTCTTGTGCGTTGCCGTCGCCGGGATGGTGATAGCAGGCGTCGCCGCGATGCTGACCAGGCCGGGATAGTGGGACTCGAGATACAGGGCTGCCAGCGCGAGGTCATAGGCCGATGAATAGAGCCCGCTCTCGCTGAGGCCCGTCGGGTTGGTGAAATGGCTCGTGCGCAAACCAAGCCGAGCCGCCTTGGCATTCATGTCGGCGATGAAGGTCGACCGTGATGTGACTGCCGAGGCGAGGGTTTCCGCGGCATCGTTTCCGGAGCTGAGGAAGACGCCGTATAGGAGCTCGCGGACCGTGAGTCGCTCGCCGGCGGTCAGTCCCATGAACGTCGAGTCGGCCGGCAGCTGCTGGATCGATGCCGGGACGGTGACCGTCGCATTCATCCCCATCAGGTCGACTGCGACCATGGCGGTGAAAATCTTGGTCAGGCTGGCTGGGGCCCAGGGGGCGCGCGCATTCGATTGCCAGAGAAAACGGCCGGTGTCGAGGTTGACGAGCGCGACCTCCTGCGCGTCGACCGCCGGCAGCGGGATCGGCGGCAGGGTGGGGACGGCCCGTGCCACGATCGTTGTCGAGGCCGTCGGCGGCGACGGCGAGGGCGACGGTATGGTCAGAGGAATGCGCGCCGGTCGCGGATCGGGCTGGTCCGATGGAACCGCGGCCGCCATTGGTACCTGGATCGCGTCGGCGGCGGCCAGCCGCGGCGGTGACGCCGAGCCCAGGGTGCTGCCGAGCGCGCCCGTCGCCAGAAAGACCGCGGTCAGCCGGAGGGCAGCCCTTCCCATGCAGGCACGCAGCCTACCGCACCGGGCCCCGGAAGACAAGAGGAATCGCCCTACAATGTGGCTCGCGCCGGGATGACGAAATAGGTAGACGTTGGCGACTTAAAATCGCCTGCCCGTAAGGGCGTCAGGGTTCGAGTCCCTGTCCCGGCACCAGCGCTTACGGCAAGTAGTATGGCCATCATGCTCGAGACGCTCGAGGTCATCTTCGGGATCGTTGTCGTTTTCTACATCCTCAACGACGTTTTCCAGAGTGTCGTCGTTCCGCGGTCGACGCCGGCACGCTATCGGCTCACGCGATGGGTCGTCCGGCCTGGCTGGCGAGCCTGGCGGGGCATCGCGCTGCGCACGAGCTCAACCGGGGAACGAGAGCGAATGCTGGGCACGTTCGCACCGCTGGTGGTGGTCGTCTTGCTGGTGCTGTGGTTGAGCGGACTGGTCCTCGGCTTCGCCCTGATCTTCTTTGGGTTACGGGCACAACTGCACCCGATGGTCCAGGATTTTCCCACGGCGGTATATTTTGCCGGCACCGCCGTGCTCACCATCGGCTTCGGTGACTTCGTGGCAACGTCGGGGCTCGCCCGCGGGTTGGCCCTGCTGGCCGGCGGCACCGGACTCGGAACGATTGCGCTGGCCATCAGCTTCCTCTTTTCGCTCTACGCCTCCTTCCAGCGCCGCGAAATCTTGATTGTCACGCTCGACGCCAGGGCAGGAGCGCCCCCATCCGGCGTCAACCTGCTGGAGACGATGGCCAAGCTGGGCATGGTCGATGATCTGCCGCGCCTCTTTGGCGAGTGGGAGAAGTGGGGCGCCGAGGTCCTCGACAGCCACCTGGCCTATCCCGTGCTCGCCTACTTCCGGTCCTCCCACGACAACGAATCGTGGGTCAGCGCACTGGGCGCGGTCCTGGACGCCACCACCCTGGTGTTGACCACCGTCGTCGATGGTCCTCGCGGCCAGGCCAAAATGATGTTCGCGATGGGGACGCATTTGGTGGAAGACCTGGCCCGTTTCTTCCGAATCGAGAGCGATCACGATCCGGGGGTCGAGCGCTACGAGTTCGACCAGGCGAGGGAGCGATTGGTCGCCGCAGGCTGGTCGCTGCTGGGGCCGGAAGAGTCGTGGGTCGCGTTCTCGCGCCTCCGCGCGCAGTATGCGGTCGCCCTGAACAATATGGCGAAATGGTGGGCGGCGCCTCCAACGCAGTGGATCGGTGACCGGTCCTATGTGCGTTTTCCCGCGCCACGACACCAGGACATACCGGCCCGGGTCGCGTCCCGCTAGGCAGCAGCTGACGCGTTCGGTGCGGTACCGTGCAGCCGCAGATAAAAGGCCGTCGCCAGTGCATACGGCAGCAGGAGGCGGACTTCGAAGTCCGGCGGTCGGCGCGCGATCCCGGCAAAGAGCTCGGGTAACTGCCGCCGTTCCATGGCCTCGGTGATGTGCTGAATGCTGAAGGCATCCGAGGCACGGATCCGCGCGCTGGCGCCGTCCCAGATGGTCTGACCATCCTCGAGCTGTCGCCATTCAGCGAGCAATACGCCATGCACGGCGCTCATGGCGAGGGCCTGGGTCAGCCGAGGCTGACCGGTCGGATCCAGCTGGACACCGCGTGAGCGCGCCAGGGCCAGGGTCCTCTGTACGGTCGTCTCGACAAATGGCCATGATTCGGCATCGGCCGCGGCGTGGGCGAGCAGGTCGGGAGCCTCGATGATCCGTCGAGTGCGGCCGAGGGCAAAACCGTCGAGCTCGCTGCGCACGGTCGCGCTCAGCTGGAGATGGGCGAGGGGAGGCGTCCGCGAGGCGAACAACTCGACGACCGGCTCGCCGAATGCAATCACGGGGTCCTCGGCCGGCGCCGGCAGCTCTTTGTGGTGGTTCTTCGGTCGCCAGATCGGCTCGCGCCGGCCTCGCGGTCCGATGCGAAGCTTGAACAGTCCAGCCCGGTGGCGACCGACCAGGACGGCCGTCGTGACGCCGACAACGATGACCAGGATGGTGCTGGGCACGTTGAACCGCAGCAGGGCGATCACCGAGAGCACAAGGGTGACCGCGAGGATGACCGGCCGGCTGATCAGTCGCGACATGCCATCGAATACAACGGCCTGCGGGGGCCGATCCCGCGCCGTGGGTCGTTCCCTGGCCCTCAGAGGGTGGGCAGGGTCTGGGCTTAGTTCAAGTTCCGGAAGAGCGTCGCGATCCCCTGGCCCCCGCCGATGCACATCGTCACGATGCCCCACTCGGCCTGCCGGCGCTTCAGCTCGTAGGCCAGCTTCACGGTCAGAATGGCGCCGGTGGCGCCCACCGGGTGCCCGAGCGCGATGGCGCCGCCGTTGGGGTTGACCTTCTCGGGATCGATCTCGAGCTCCCGGATGACGGCGACCGCCTGCGCGGCGAAGGCCTCGTTCAGCTCCATCAGATCGATATCGTTGATCGTCATGCCGACGTTCTTGAGCAGCTTCTGGACCGCGAAAATTGGCGCGACGCCCATGATCTCCGGCGCGATCCCGGCGACCGCGTCGGCGACCCACTCGAGCTGCGGCGTCACGCCGAGCTCGTCGGCTCTGGCCTTCGTCATGACGACGACCGCGGCGCCGGCGTCGTTGATGCCCGATGAGTTGCCGGCGGTCACGCTACCGCCCTCGCGAAACGCGGGCTTGAGCCGGCCGAGCGACTCGATTGTCGTGTTGGGCCGAGGATGCTCGTCGCTGTCGGCGACGATCGGGTCGCCCTTTTTCTGCGGGATGGCGACCGGCACGATCTGGTCCTTGAAGCGGCCCTCGGCAATGGCGGCCGCTGCCCGTCGCTGGCTCTCCGCCGCGAATTTGTCCTGGGCCTCTCGGGACACACCGTAGCGATCGGCGACTTTCTCGGCCGTGCATCCCATCTGGTAGCGGCCAAACGGATCGGTAACCAGCGACAGCGTGCCGTCGACCAGCGCTGCCTCGCCGAGGCGCCACCCAACCTGCGACCGGGCCAGCAAGTACGGCTGGATCGACATGTTCTCGTTGCCGCCGGCGACGACCACCTGGGCTTCGCCCGTGCGCAGCTCCTGGACGGCGCTGTTGATCGCCTGTAGGCCGGAGCCGCAGAGCCGGTTGACATTGAAGGCCGTGGTCTTCTCCGGCAGCCCGGCCTTCAGCGTCGCCAGCCGGGCATTGAACGCATCCTCGCCCACCTGGCCGACGCAGCCCAGGATGACTTCGTCGACGACGTCCGGCGAGATGCCCGCGCGCTCGACGGCGGAGCGGATCGCGGTTGCTCCCAGGTCCGACGTCGGGGTGTCCTTGAAGGAGCCGGCAAATTTGCCGATGGACGTTCGGACGCCCCCGGCGACGACGATCCCCTCTCCGTTCACGCGCGCCACGAAATTATCTTAGTCGCGCGGATCTACACGCCGGGGCCGGGGACGCTGGCCGAATCATCACCGCGCCGCGTGATCCGCTGAGCCTGCTGCTGGGCCTTCGAAATGCCCCGCTCGACCTGGGGCCGCGCCGACTCGACGACGCCCTGCGCCTGGTCGATGACCGGCTGCATCTGGCCACGAACCTGGTCCAGCCGATCCGATAGGTCCGAGCGCATCTCGCGTCCGGGCTTGGGTGCGTAGAGCAGCGCGACGGCGCCGCCGATGATCAATCCGTGAACGACGCCTCTGAAATATCCCATCCGTGTCCTCCCTTTTGGTCGCCGATGTCGCGGCCGGATCATCTTACCACGGCCCGCCGGTTTCATTATAGCGACGCTATAACGATGAGGAGCTAGGCGGCGGGCGATGCCTCCAGGTTTGGCAGGGGGAGGGGAGCCTCCGCGTAGACCGTTCGGGCCAGTCGGAGCGCACCGCGGGCGGTGAGATCGAGAATCGCCCGAAGCAGCACCGCACTCACGCAGCAGAAGCTGTAGAGGAACGTCTCCGCAATACGCTCCCGAAGAAACGGGACGCCGAGCGCCAGGCCGGCGATCAAAATTCCGGCCGTACAGAGTGACGCCCCCAGCTCGACCCCGCGCGCCTTCGACCAGGCAGCAACAGTCATGGACTTATGAAATTTTATATATCAACTGTCACTAAAAGTCAAACGCCATGGGCCTCTCGACTCAGTCGGGGAGCCGGACGCCGACGCCACGAACCTCCGCCTGCTGCAGGACGACCGCGCCGGCGGCGACATCCTCGATCGCCAGCCCAACGGACTTGAAGAGCGTCACGTCGGAAGGCTGGCGCTGACCCGTCGCACCGGCGATCACGTCGCGCAGCGAGCGAACGCGACCCCAATTGAGCTGCCCCTCCCGCTCCGCCAGGATCAAGTCGCCGGCCTCCAAGCGGGCGGCATCGACGTCATCGGCCACGAGCAGATCGGCTCGGGCAATCGTTCGGGCGTCGACCTCCCGACGATCGGGAATGTTGGAGCCGCACACGTTCAGGTGCTGACCAGCTTGCAGCCACTCACCGGGAAATATTGGTTGCGCCGCCCACGTAATCGTGGTCACGATCTCGGCGCCATCGAGAGCATCATGCAAGCTGGCCATCGGACGGACGGGGGCATCGATGGCGGCGCTGAGCTCGTCGGCGAACGCCGCGCGATGAGCGGCATCGCGGCTGAAGACACGGACTTCACGGAGTGACCGGGCCGCGGCGACCGCCAGCGCCTGGGTGAGCGCCTGGTGCCCGGCGCCGATGATGGTGAAGATCGAGGCGTCGCGACGGGCCAGGTACTTGGTCGCAAGCCCCGCGGCCGCGCCGGTTCGCAGGCGCCCGAGCCAGTCCGCCTCGATCAGGGCGCGGGGCCGACCGTCGGCTGCGTCGAAGAGCGCCAGCCAGAACCGGGCCCCGTTGGAGCCGTGCGTGTAACCCTTGAAACCCATCAGGCCGGTTGATGGCAAGGCGGCTGACATGGTGGCCAGCACCGCACCGGCTGCCACCCGCCGGCGTGGCTGGTTCGTGGCGTGGCCGGCGGCCCAGTCGCGAAAGGCCGACTCGAGGGCCGCCATCGTGGCGTCCATCGTGAGCAGCGCCTTGACGTCCGCCTCGCGCAGGAAGATCGCCATGATTAATCTTGACACCACGCTGATCGATCCTGGTTTGCGGCGGCGCATCACCCGGGCGCGGGTCGGGCACCTGGCCACCTCGGATGGGACCCGGCCCACGGTGATTCCTGTGTGCTTCGTGTTGCTCGGCGACACGGTGTACCAGGCGATCGACGGCAAGCCGAAGTCGGTTCCGCCTCATCGATTGCGCCGCGTCAAGAACATCCGCGCCAATCCGCAGGCGGCGCTCCTGGTCGATCAATATCTCGAAGATTGGCGCCGGCTGTGGTGGGTCCTGCTCCATGGTCGGGCGCGGCTCGTCATACAAGGTGCCGAGCAGCGGCGCGCGATCGCCGCGCTTCGACGAAAGTACCCCCAATACCAGACGACCACGCCGCTTGCAGCGGACGCGCTGGTTATTGCACTAGACGTACGGCGGCTACGGCACTGGCAAGCCAGCCATCCCGGTCGCCGGGGCGCGGAGCGGCCGCGCCCGCCGGCATGAACGTCCGGATCGAGAGGATGCCACTCGCCGGAGCGCCATAACGGTCCATGAAGCTCACGCTGTCGCCGAACCAGGGATCGTTGATGGCGAAGCCGCCGTCCGACGTGTAGCCAGTCAACAGCACGAAGTGCTGGTTGTCGCCCAGCTGCACCTCGGCTACCACCGGGCGGCCGGCGTCGAGCTCGCGCTGGATCAGGCCCAGGTCTGGACCGAACCAGCCGGAAAACGCCACTCGTCCGCCGCTGTAGGTCGTGACGGCACCCCAGATCAGCTGGTCGTCGAATGCGTAGCCGCCATTCCCGGCCAGCCAGGCATTGAAGCTTCCCGGGTCGGTGTCGATCCCGTAATGGCGCAGCATCATCACGACCGCGGTGATGGCACAGCCCGCGGAGCCGATAGTCTCGGTCGGGGAGGTGCCCAGCCGCGCCCCGGCCCAGGCGCCGTCCTGCTGGCTGAGCGGGTCAATCGTCATCGAGGTATCGGCGGCGGCGACGATGGGAGCGCTCAAAACGACGCTGAGGGCGATCGCGCCTGCCAGCATGGCGGCGCGCACACGGGGAGGCAGGTCGGGGAATCTCACAAACAGGGAACCTCAGGTGGACGGCCGGGCAAACGCGGCCCATCTTGCGGCCTGGCTTAGGCGCAAACAAACGGCTGGAGTGACGGGTCGTCACCGGGTTGATCGGACCCCTTATGTGTCAGCCCTCGCTGCTCGGAAAAGGCCGGGCCCTGATCCGGGCATGCACGGGCCTGTTACGGCTTCTGGACGCTCAGTCCTGGCCGAACTCAGGCAGGGTAAAGAAACAAAAAAGACGGAGGCGAGAAGGACCCACCGTCAGTGGGAGCTTTTCAACCCGTGGAGATTACGCGGCCTGCGTCCTCGGAGCAGCCCGGCGGGCCTTGGCGCGCTCGATGCGCTTCTCTTTGGCGGCGCGGCCGCGCCGGACGTGCGGCTTCATCGCGGGTACAACCCCGCCGGAGGCTCCGACTTGCAGTGCCCGCGATCCCCGGATCAACTCGCGGCCCGATGGCGAACGGAGTTCAGCCGGAGTCCAATGAGATTAGCCGTTGATAAGATGGGGTGGCCTCATGAGTGACCCGCGGCCAATCGGCGTCTTCGACTCAGGCGTCGGCGGGCTCACCGTCCTGCGCGAGCTGCAGCGTCAGCTGCCGGCAGAATCCACCATTTATTTCGCGGATCTGGGTCACTTCCCGTATGGGCCGCGCTACCAGGCGCAGGTGCGCCATTTCGCCCTGAATATCATTCGGTTTCTCGAAAAGCTCGACGTCAAGATGGTCGTGATTGCCTGCAATACCGCGACGGCGGCCGCCCTCAACACCGCCCGGGAGGTATTCGACATCCCGATCATCGGCGTGATCACGCCCGGAGCCGAAGCGGCCGTTGCTGCTACCAGAAATAAGCGCGTAGGCGTGATCTCGACCGAGGGGACGATGCAAAGCCAGGAATACCTGCACGCCATCCGCGAGGCGAACCCCGCGATCCGCGTGATGCCGAAAGCCGCGCCTCGACTCGTGGAGCTGGTCGAAAACGGCAAGGCCAACGCGCCCGAGACCGAAGCCGTCCTGCGCGAGGCGCTGCAGGACATTCTCGACGACCACGCGGATACGTTGATCCTCGGCTGCACCCACTATCCGCTGCTCAAGCCGCTGATCACGAAAATTACTGGTGGCAACATGACCGTGGTCGACTCGGCCGAGACCACGGCCGCCCGCGTGAAACGCGTGCTGGCCAAGAACGGCCTCGAGTCGGCTGAGAACGAAACCGCCCGGCATCAGATCTATGTCACCGGATCGCCCGACCGGTTCACAGAGATCGCGCGCCACTTGTTCGGGCAGGATCTGCCGCCGATCACGACCGTCCGGCTCGAGCTCGTCGAAGAGCTCAGCGGCCGAGAGGGGGCGGCGTGAGTGCCACGATGACGGGGACGGACTTCATCGTCCCGATCCGAGCCGAGTTGGAAGACTTCGAACAACGTCTGCACGCGACGGTGCGGGCCGACCTCGGCCCGGTTGCCGAGGCGATGGAGCAAATCCTCGATGCAGGCGGGAAACGGCTCCGCCCGGCTCTTGTCTTTCTGTCGGCTGGTTTGGGCCCGGGCAGGCGCATCGACGACGTGCACCGGGCCGCGATGGCGATCGAATTTATTCATAACGCGACGCTGATCCACGACGACCTGATCGATGGCGCGCCAACGCGCCGCGGACTGCGCACCATCCACGAATCACTCGGCCCGAACCCGGCGATCATCATCGGCGACTACTACTTCGCCAAGGGTGCGAATCTGATGTCGCAGATCGGCAACCCGGAAATCGACGCGGTACTTTCCCAGACCGTCATGACGATCTGCTTCGGCGAGATGCTGCAGCTCACCAGCCAGCGACGCTACGACCAGTCGCTGGACGAGTACTACGCGAAAATCGAGCGCAAGACGGCCGTCCTGCTGGCCGCCTCGACGTTCTGCGGCGGAGTGCTGGGCGGCCTCGAGGCCCAGCAGGTCGAGGCGATCCGCCGTTTCGGTCGGCTGCTCGGGATGTCATTTCAGATCGCCGACGACGTACTTGACTATCTCGCGACGGAAGAGGAAGTAGGCAAGCCGGTTGGCAACGACCTGAAGCAGGGTACGGTCACGCTGCCGCTGATGCTGGCGCGCCAGGCCAGCAACGGCCAGCTCGATGCCGTCCTCGCCAAGCCGATCCTCGACGATGCCGATTATGCCGAGGTGGTGCGGCTGGTCCGCGACTCGAGTGGGATCGATGCGTCGTATGCATACGCGAAAACCTTCGGCGACAGGGCTCGCGCCGAGCTGGCAGCCTTCCCGCCGTCCGCCTACCGCGACGCGCTCGAGTCGCTCACCCACTACGTCGTGGGGCGCCGCAACTAATCCTCGCGGGACCTCGTTCGGGCCCTGGAGCGCTAGTGCATCACAGCCCGCAACTGCAAGAACATCGGCACGCGTCGCCAGCGTCGATAGGTGGACCGATGGGCGATAGCCTCATCGTCAGCAGCCGGTTCTCGCAGGCGTTCGATGACGAAGTCCGCAGTCTCCAGAGCCCGGGCATAGTCTTCGAGCGCGTACGTCCATCCATGGAATGTCATCTGGAGGCCATCGCGCTCGAAATGACCGTCAAATGGACGATGGCCCAAATAGGAGTCTCGAATAACAAACGCGGCATCGGGATCGTCGGACGTAAAGGAGCCGGCATCGTTGAGTGGATGCGTGACAGAGATGCAGAACCGGCCGCCGGCTTCGAGGACGCGGGCGCTCTCTCTGATGGCGCCTGGCATATCGGCTATATCCATGAGGCTGTTGTAGGCGACGACCAGGTCGAAGTTGCCGTCGGCGAATGGCAGGGCAGCGGCGTCGGCCAGTTCATAGCGGCCTTCCGGGTCGGCTTCTTTCGCGTATCGAAGCAACGTTGGCGAGCTGTCAACCGCAACAACGTGGTGGCCTCGCTTCGTCAAATCGCGTGTGACCCGCCCCTCGCCACAACCAATCTCGAGGGTCTGCCGCCCGGGCGGAGGCACGATCTCGTCGAAGAATGACGGGCTGTAATACCAGTAGGCGTCGAACCCTGGCGTGCGTGCCCATCGGACCCAGTTTTCTGCCTCGGCCTCCCAGCTCGCACCGGCCGGGCTGTCCACGAAACGAAAGGCTAAGACTTTGCGAAAAGAGGCGTGTGCTAGGTTCGCTGGAGTGAGATTTCGGCTCGCAACACGAGGCAGCGCGCTCGCCATCATCCAGGCGCGGCTGGTCGCGGATGCGCTGATCCGACAGTATCCAGAGCACGAGTTCACGCTGACGCCGCTGACGACGCAAGGGGATCGTCACCCGTCGATGCGCCTCAGCGACTCGCCGCGCGAGGGCGTGTTCGTGAAGGACCTCGAACAGGCCCTCCTCGACGGCCGGGCAGAGATGGCGGTGCATTCCGCGAAAGACCTTCCGACCCTGCCGACACCACGGCTGATGCTGGCGGCCTTTCTCCCCCGGGAGGACGCCCGCGACGCGCTCATCGCCCGGCCGCCCTCCACGCTGGCGCAGCTACCTATGGGCGCGCGAATCGGCACCGGCAGTCCACGGCGGGCGGCGCAGATCGCGGCGGTCCGGCCCGATCTACGGGCGGTCGAGATTCGGGGCAATGTCGATACGCGGCTGCGCCGCCTCAAAGAGGGAGCGGTCGACGCCCTGGTCCTTGCCGCTGCCGGGCTCGCGCGGCTCGGCCGCCTCACGGAGGCGCACGAGCTACTGCCGTTCGAGGTCATGCTTCCGGCGCCAGGACAGGGCGCGCTCGCCATCCAGGCCGTCGAGGGGAGCGAGGCCGCCCGGCTGGCCGCGGCGATCGACGATCCCGAAACGAGCCGAGCCGTGCACGCCGAGCGCGCGCTCCTGCAGCGACTCGGGGGCGGCTGTCTTTCGGCACTGGGGGCGTACGCGCTCATCGTCGGCGACCAGCTGAACCTACAGGCTGTGGTGCTCGACGAAAGCGGCACGACCGTAATCCGCGCACGCGCTCAGGGTTCGATCGATACTGACGTCGTCGAGGAAGTGGCCACCAACCTCGAGTCGCAGGGTGCGGGTCAGCTCCTCTCCCGCCCCGATGCTTCGCTGGCAGGCCTCCGTGTGATGGTCACGCGCGCCGACGGCCAGGCGGCCGCTCTGGCGGATGCCCTGACGGCGCATGGGGCGCAGGCGATCCGGTGCCCGGTGATCGCGATCGAACCGATCGCGGTCGAGCCGGCGGTTGTGCAGGATCTCGGTCGCTACGACTGGCTGGTCCTGACCAGCGCCAACGGGGTCGATCGGTTGCGCGATCTGCTGCGGGAGGCGCAGCAGGATGTTCCAACGAGCCTGAAGGTCGCGGCCATCGGTCCCGAAACGGCGGCGAGGGCCCGGGAGGCCGGCTTTGCGCCGGCGCTCGTGCCACCGCTCTTCATCGCGGAGGCGCTGGCGGATGCGCTGTCGGCGGCCATGGCGCATGGCGCCCGCATCCTGCTGGCGCGGGCGGCCGGCGCGCGCGACGTCCTGCCGGAGCAGCTCCGCGCCCGCGGCGCCCAGGTCGACGTGCTGGAAACCTACCGTGCGGTTCCGCCGGTCGACGTGCGGTCGCGGCTGGCGGCCAGCCTGCCGGAGGTCGACATGATCACGTTGACCAGCTCGTCGACCGTGCGCCACTTCGTCGATGCCCTCGCCGGCGCGCTGCCCGACCGTGTCCGCGTGGCCTGTATCGGCCCGATCACGGCGCAGACCGCCCGCGAGCTCGGACTTCGGGTTGATATCATCGCGCAGGAGTACACCACGCACGGATTGGTCGACGCCATCGTGCGCAGCCGGTCTCCAATTCCAGCATGACGTTTCCCATCGAACGCCCCCGCCGGTTGCGCTCGAGGCCGGCACTCCGCCGGCTCGCGCGCGAGACGCGGATCGCGGCCGCGGATCTCATCTATCCACTCTTCGTGCGCGAGGCGATCGACGAGCCTCAGCCGATCGAGGCGATGCCCGGCCAGTATCAGCACACGCTCGACTCGCTGACGCGCGAGGCGGAGGCCGCCCTCAAAGTCGGCGTGCAGAGCTTTGTGCTCTTCGGCATCCCGGCGCAGAAGGATGCGCGGGGCTCGCAGGCGTGGGACGACGACGGCATCGTCCAGCGGGCGCTGCGCCAGCTCCGGAAGGCGTTCGGACCGGATGCGCTGCTGATCGCCGACCTCTGCCTCTGCGAGTACACCGATCACGGCCATTGCGGCGTCGTCGACGGGGAGACGGTCGTCAACGACCAGACACTCGAGCTCTACCAGCGGATTGCCATCTCGCAGGCCGCCGCCGGCGCCGACGTCATCGCCCCGTCCGGCATGATGGACGGCCAGGTCGGCGCGATTCGGAGCAAGCTCGACCGCGAGGGGTTTAGCGACCGAGCGATCCTCGCTTACGCCTCGAAGTACGCCTCGGCGTTTTACGGGCCGTTCCGGGAAGCGGCCGGTTCGGCGCCACGCGTCGGCGACCGGCGCGCCTACCAGATGGATCCTGCCAATGCGCGCGAAGCCGTACGAGAGACCCGGCTGGATGTCGAGGAGGGCGCCGACATCGTGATGGTCAAACCCGCGCTCGCGTATCTCGATGTCATCCGCGCGGTCGCGAACTCGACCGAGGTCCCGGTTGCGGCCTACAACGTCAGTGGCGAGTACGCCATGGTCAAGGCGGCCGCCGCCAACGGCTGGATCGACGAACGTCGCGTGGTGCGCGAGATCCTGCTCGGGATCCGGCGCGCCGGCGCGCAGATGATCCTGACCTACCACGCCAAGCAGGCCGCGGCCGACATCCCCTGCTGGGACGAGTTGGGATGAGACGATCACCCCGGAGCGTTCCGCAAATGCTGGCGACCCTCGCCGTGGTCGCGGTCGCTATACTCGCGTTCACCTTTTATGTGGGACGAAATGCTGGCGGCAACCCCGGTACGGCGGCGACGGCTACTGCGAGTCCCGTCGTGAGCGCCGCGGGCGCGACCTGTGGCGCGTTGAACTTTGGCCCGGTGATGACCACGTCCGGGGGCAACGCCGGAAAGCACACCTACAGCGCGCCGCCGCCAATGTCGATCAACACCGCGCACCACTTCCTGGTCACGATGAAGACCAACAAGGGGACCATCACCCTTTGCCTCGACCCCAAGCTAGCTCCGAACACGGTCAATAATTTCGTCTTCTTGACCCGCAACCAGTTTTATGACGGCCTCAAGTTCCACCGCGTGGTGGCGGACTTCGTCATTCAGGGGGGTGACCCGCAGGGAACCGGCGGGGGTGGACCGGGCTACAAGTTCAACGACGAGCCGGTCCTCGGCGAGTACACCGCCGGCGCGGTGGCGATGGCGAACTCGGGGGCTAACACCAACGGCAGCCAGTTCTTCATCTGTACCGTCGACGATACGAAGAAGTTGGCCAAGAGTTACAACTTGTTTGGCTACGTGCAGTCGGGCATGGACGTCGCCCTCAAGATCGCCCAGGGCGACACCATGACCTCTGTCACGGTGCAGGAAGAGATCAGTTAGAGTCCTCAGCCAGCCCTAAGGGGGTGATTCCGAGGCGGGCGTATAATGGGGCCGCAAGAGGAGCCTGAATGGGAATTTTTGGTCACTGGTACGTGCTGCTCATCATTCTTGCGATCGTGCTGATCGTGTATGGCCCGGGGAAGCTTCCCGAGGTCGGCGCCGCGATCGGCAAGGCGATGCGCGAGTTCCGCAATGCTTCCTCGGATCTCCAGGATGAAATCAAGCGGAGCACTACCGCTAGCCCGGCGGATACCAGCTCAGCGCCTGACCGCCCAGCGACCGACATGAAGTCGCCGACCGACACCAAGGCCTCCTAAGCTCACGGCGCCACCAGCGCCAGCCATGGCCAAGCCAACGGTCGTTGCTCCGGAGGATGAGCGACGGATGACCGTCATCGAGCACCTCGAGGAGCTGCGTCGCGTCCTGATCATTTCGTTGATCGCCTGGGGCGTGGCGACCCTGATCGGCTTCATCCTTTCCGGCTTTGTGCTCGAAATCGTCCTGGGCCCGGTGAAGCACGTGCTCGGTGCCGGCAAGCCGCTCTACTTCACGGGACCGATTGACAAGTTCTTCCTCTACTTCAAGGTCGGAATCTTCACTGGCTTCATCCTGGCGAGTCCCGTGATCCTGTGGCAGGTGTGGACGTTCGTCGCCCCAGGGCTGCATCGAAACGAGCGCCGCTTCGCGCTGGGTTTCGTCGGCTCGGCGGTTGCCCTGTTCGCCCTAGGTATCGGTTTCGCCTTCTTCGCCATGCCGGTTGCGCTCAGGTTTCTCATTGGCATCGGGACGTCCGACATCGAGTACCTGCCAATCGCCGGCAGCTACATCAACTTCGTCCTGATCCTGATCGCGATCTTCGGCGTGACCTTCGAGCTGCCTCTGGCGATGACCATGCTCGGGCTGGCCGGCATCGTCAGCGCAAAGTTCCTTTCGCGAAACCGATTCAAGTTCTGGATCGGTATCTTCACTGGCGCGAACATGGTGACCCCTGGCGTCGACCCGTTCACCCCGACGCTGCTGACGCTGCCGTTGATCATCCTGTTCGAGGCCAGCATCCTGGTCATCCGCGCTCTGCGAAGATAGTCACCTTGGCTCAGACGCGACCGGACGGCCGTAAGGTGGATCAGATCCGGCCGGTGAAGATCGAAACGGGCGTGAATCTCTATGCCGAGGGTTCGGCCCTCATCAACATGGGCGATACCCGTGTGCTCTGCACCGCCAGCTGGGACGACAAGCCGCCGCCGCACAAGAAGGGCACCGGCGAAGGCTGGGTTACCGCGGAGTACTCGATGTTGCCGCGCGCGACCCAGACGCGGAACGCCCGGGAGGCGCGTACGGGCCGGATCGACGGTCGTACCCAGGAGATCCAGCGGCTGATCGGGCGGGCGCTGCGTGCCGCAATCGACATGCCGCTGATGGGGGAGCGGACCATCATGGTGGACTGCGACGTCCTGCAGGCGGATGGTGGCACGCGTACCGCATCGATCACGGGGGGATTCGTCGCCCTCCACCTGGCCTTGCAGAAGGCGATGGAGCGAAACCTCCTGCGCGTGTTGCCCATCAAGCATTTCGTCTCAGCGGTGAGCGTCGGGATCGTGCAGGGCCAGCCGCGCCTGGACCTCAACTACCTGGAGGACTTTGCCGCGCAGACCGATATGAACTGCGTGCTGGCGGAGGATGGCCGGTTCATCGAGATCCAGGGCACCGCCGAGCAGGAGCCCTTCAAGCAAGAAGAGATGGACCAGATGCTCAAGCTCGCGATCAAGGGCGCAGCCGAGCTGGTGGAAGCGCAGAAGAAGGCGCTGAAGCTGCACTGAACCGGCTGCTGCTCGCCACCGCGAACGAGGGCAAGCTCAGCGAAATCCGTTCTATCCTCGCCGACTTGCCGATGGAGCTGGTGACGCCGGCGGAGGCCGGTATCGTCCTCGATGTGGAAGAGGATGGCGCGACCTACCTGGAGAACGCCCTCAAGAAGGCCGCTGCCGGGCTACGGCTCAGCGGCCTGCCGACACTCGCCGACGATTCGGGGCTGGAGGTGCCGCGTCTCGGCGGCAAGCCCGGCGTCGAGTCGGCGCGTTTTGCCGGGCCCGAACACAAGGGCGACGGCCCGGCGCTGGTGCGGGCGCTGCTGGAGGTACTCGGGCCGGCCGCCCGCGAGTCGCCGCCGGCGAGCTTCCATTGCACCGCGGTCCTTGCCTTGCCGGACGGCCGGACCTTCGTAGGCGAAGGCATCCTCAGTGGCACGATCGCGGCGGAACCGCGCGGAACCGGCGGCTTCGGCTTCGATCCCATCTTTCAGCTCCCGGACGGCCGGATCCTGGCCGAACTCTCGATGGAGGAGAAGAACCTGCTCAGCCATCGCGCCCGCGCGCTCAACGCCCTGGAAGTGCACGGTGCGTTCGACGCGGCGCTGTCGTCGAGCCAACGGGCGTGACGTGCTGAGGGCGTCTTTTCTCTTTCTTTCGCGGCGACGCGGGCTGCAGCGATTCGTGACCCGGCGGCGGATCACCAGCTCGCTCGCCTACCGTTTCGTCGCCGGCGACCGGCTCGATGATGCAGTCAGGGTGGTCAGCGACGTCAACCGTCGTGGCTGGTCGGCGAGCCTCGACCACCTCGGCGAGAATGTCACCGAAGAGAAGGCGGCGCGCAGCGCCGCCGAGGACTATCTTTCGGCGTTCGAGCGGATCGCGGCCGAAAAACTCGACGCCAACGTCTCGGTCAAGCTGACGCAGCTGGGGCTCGACATCGCGCCCGAGCTTTGCCAGGAGCTGCTGACCCGGGTCCTGCAGCGAGCGAAACAGCTCGACAATTTCGTGCGCGTCGATATGGAGGGCGCGCCGTACACGCAGCGCACCCTCGACCTGGTGTTCGGTTTGCACGAACGCTTCCCCAATTGCGGGGTCGTGCTGCAGAGCTATCTCTACCGGACGCCGGAGGACGTGCTGCGCGCCAACAAAGCGAAGGTCCGGGTTCGCCTGGTCAAGGGGGCATACGACGAGCCGGCCACGGTCGCGTTCCCGAAGAAAGCCGATGTCGATGCCAAATACGAAGCCGAGATGCGGGAGCTGTTGCTCAACGGCGTGTACCCGGCGATTGCGACCCACGACGATCGGCTGATCGAGGCAACCAAACGATTCGCGCGGGAGCGCGAGATCAGCCCCGACCGGTTCGAGTTCCAGATGTTGTATGGGATCCGCCGCGATTTGCAGGACCGGCTGCTGCGCGAGGGCTACCGTGTACGGATCTACGTGCCCTATGGGACCGAGTGGTATCCGTACCTGATGCGGCGCCTCGCCGAGCGACCTGCCAACCTACTCTTTATCGTCCGCAGCCTGATCCGAGAGCGTCGCGCCGCCTGATCTCGGGGGCTCGGGCTCTTCGGCTTTGGTCGCGAACTCCACTTTTGCCTGAGGGGGCGGCGGTACGCGATGACCGAAGATGCCGCCAAACCACATCAAGAAGCCAAAGGCGACGCCGCGGAACTCGCTGGTACGCCAGTTGTCGCTGTAGCGATAGCGCTCGAACCAGCGGAAGGCGACGACGGCCACCACGCTGATGGCGGCGATGGCGACGAGCACCGGGAGCATGACCCAAGCCTAATTCACGTAATGTCGGGGCGCCGGGATTCGAACCCGGGATCTCATGCTCCCAAAGCATGCGCGTTAGCCAGGCTACGCTACGCCCCGCGTGCTGGATTTTACGTTGCTCGCGGATTAGCCGGCTGATGTAGGCGGAACAGCCAGCTGCTGCGACCAGTGATAGCCGCCGTCAGCCGTCGCTGCGATCACATAGTCGCCACCGGCGTTCCGGGTCAACACCCATCCTGTCGTCACGCTCACGAAGGCCGCCGCGAACGTTTCAGGCGCATTGTCGATGCGGCCGGTCCGCCGCAGCGTGGCCCCGCCACTGCTGGCGATGACGCATTGCGCCACATTGGTCGCCGGCCCATCGCCGATGAAGACGGCATCCGACGGGTCGACCACGCTGAAGCTTGGCGGATAGGTATCGGGTCCAGCCGGCACGCCGGGCAGGATCTGCTGCTCCGACATGGCTTCTTTCATGACGGCTTTCCAGCTCGATCCGTCCACGGTGACGTACGCGATGTACGGGCTGTGACTCATCGCACTCTGTCCGCCCTCGAACAGCACCCAGAGGGCGTGCGGCGCCGCGCACTCGATGAGTGTTGCCTGCGCCACACCCTGCTGCGGGTCCGGCTGTGGCAGCGACAGGCTCCAGTTCGACCCCAGGTCCGTCATCCGAAGGAGGTAAACGCCATCAGGAGTACCGACCCATCCCTGCCCGGCTTCACTGAAGCAGATGGTCTGTGGGTTCGACGGCCCACCCAGCGGTCTCCAGGTCACCCCACCATCGTTGGTGACGACCAGCGCCGCGCCCTCATGCGGCACCAACCATCCATGCATCGCTTGCGGGTCGGTCCCGCCCGCGATCCCCCAGCCCGACGTGGCGCTGATGAAGTGCACCGACCGAATCGGTGCCTGTGGTTCGCCAAGTTGGCGCCACGACCGACCGCCATCGGTGGTGCCCAGCAGGGAGCGGGTCGCGACCGCCCACCCGGTGGTGGCGCTGATGAAGTCGACGCCCACGAATTCCTCCGTCGAGGCGTACTGCTTGCTCCAGTGCACGCCGTCGGCCGTGGCGAAGATGGCGTGCGAGCCGGCGGCCCACCCGAGACGCGGCCCGACCATCTGGATGGCCCCCAGCGACGGCACGAAAACGGGATCGATCCCGGATGACGTAGGGGTCGCGCTCGGCGAGGCACTCGGGGTCGCCGTTGGCGAAGGCGTCGGCGAATCGGTCGCGGTCGGCGAAGCGCTGGCGCTTGGGGTCGGCGTTGGTTTGGTGGCCGACGCCGTGGTGCAGCCGGTCAGAATGATCAGCAGCGCACTGGCCGCCCAGAGCCGGACGATGCGGAACGCCATGGTGATGCAACGGCGCGCGCCGCCGTTTCCACGCCGCGGCATGATTTGCTATGATGCGCCCGAGGCATATGACCTACGCTCAGAGCGAAGATGCCAGTTCGATTCGGATCGCCCTCGGCGCCTCGCTACGCCGGCGACGCCAGGAAGCCGAGCGCTCGCTCACCGAGCTGGCCGAGGCCGCGGAACTCTCGCCGGCCTACCTGTCAGAAGTCGAGCGCGGACTCAAGGACGTCTCGATGGAGCGCCTGCTTGCCATTGCGCGAGCCCTGGAAGTCCCGGTCGCGGACCTGTACCTGGATCTGGCGCGAGCGCTGGGGAGCCGGGAGGCGATGTCGCAGCAGCGCAGCTGGCCCGACGATCCACGAACGCAGCTTCGAATTGCAACGGCGAACCTTCGTCCGCAAGCTTTGCGTAGCGTTGCGCATTTCAGCTTGTACCTGGCCGCGACGCAGGCGACACCGCCCAAACGGCGGATCGGATTCAATCTCGACCGGTAAGGAGGATCATTTCATGGCGCTTGTGCCCAACGTCGTCGAGACCACCGCGCGCGGCGAGCGCGCCTACGACATCTACTCTCGCCTGCTTCGAGACCGGATCATCTTTCTGGGCAGCGAGATCGACGACGACCTCGCGAACCTCGTGATCGCGCAGCTGCTCTTCCTCGACAGCGAGGACCCCGATAAGGAAATCAGCATCTACATCAACAGCCCTGGCGGATCGCTGTCGGCGGGACTCGCGATCTACGACACCATGCGCTATGTGCATCCTCCAGTCAGCACGCTCTGCACCGGGATGGCGGCGAGCGCTGCCTCGCTAATCCTGGTTGGGGGCGCGAAGGGTAAGCGGTTGTCATTGCCCCACTGCCAGATCGTGTTGCACCAGCCGAGCGGCGGCATGCGGACCTCGCAGGCGACCGACATCGAGATCCACGCCCGCGAGATTCTCCGGTTGCGCGAGATCATCGTTGGCATCTATGCCAAGCACACCGGTCGGTCCATCGAGCAAGTCGAACGCGATATCGAGCGCGACTTCTTCATGACTCCGGAAATGGCCAAGGACTACGGCCTGATCGATGAGATCATCCAGCCGACCGAGAAGAAGCCGTACATCGCCGCTCCATCGTCGAACGGCCATAGTCTGATCCCGACCAAGTCCTGACGTAACGAGCGATCGCCAGCGCGGCGGGCTGACCGTCTAGCATGGCGCCCAGTGTTCCTCGGGATCGACCTGGGCACGAGCTCGCTCAAGGCACTGGTCCTCGACGTCGACGGATCGATCGTGGGCACCGGGTCCGCGGCGTATCCGCTGTTGACGCCGCAGCCGGGCTGGGCCGAGGCTGACCCGCAGTCCTGGTGGGAGGCCGCGGCGATCGCCGTCTCGCAAGCGGCGGGCGTGCACGCCTCCGAAATCGCGGCCATCGGTCTAGCGGGCCAGATGCACGGCGTCGTCCTCAGCGATGATCTCGGCCAGGCGCTGCGGCCCGCGATCCTGTGGGCCGACTCGAGGACGCGCCGGCAACTCACGATCTATAGCGAGCTGAGCCCGGAGCTTCGGCGCAGGCTGGCCAATCCCCTGGCCACGGGAATGGCCGGCCCGACCCTGCTCTGGCTCAAGGAGCACGAACGGCAGCACTACCGGCAGGCGCAATGGGCGCTCCAACCCAAGGATTGGCTGCGGTTGCGACTGGTGCACGAGGCCGCGACCGAGCCGAGCGACGCCTCCGCCACGCTCCTGTATGACATGACCACTGATTACTGGGCGAAGGACCTGCTCGACCAGCTCGACCTGCGGCTCGACTTCCTGGCGCCAATCCGGGAGTCGGTCGAGATCTGCGGCATCCTGACCGGTTCGGCGGCGGACCACCTCGGGGTTCGTCCCAACCTTCCCGTGGTCGGCGGCGCAGCCGATGCGGCCGCCGCCGCCCTCGCGGGCGGGCTGATCGATCCGGGACCGGTCCAGCTGACGATCGGCAGCGGCGCCCAGGTGGTGGCGCCGCGTGACCGCCTGGCGATCGATCCAACCGGGCGCACTCATCTCTATCGCGCCGCGGCGCCCGACCGCTGGTATGCGATGGCGGCCATGCAGAACGCGGGCATCGCGCTGGAATGGGTTCGAGCCATGCTCGGCGCCAGCTGGGACGAGGTCTATGACGAGGCCTTCGGGGTCGCGCCAGGCGCCGACGGCCTGCTCTTCCTGCCGTACCTCACGGGCGAGCGCACACCCTATTTCGATCCCGATGCACGGGGCGCCTGGATTGGACTGCGACTCGCGCATACCCGCGGTCACCTGCTCCGGGCGGCGTTGGAAGGCGTCGCCTTTGCCGTTCGCCAGGGGCTCGAAGCGTTGCTGGCGACCGGGGTTTCCGCGACGGAGTTGCGGCTCGCCGGGGGCGGAACGGTCGACCCTCGCTGGCGTCAGCTTCTCGCCGACGTCCTGGAGCAGCCGTTACTGGCGACGGCAACCTCGTCTGCCCCATCACTTGGGGCCGCGCTGCTGGCGGGGGTTGGCTTCGGCGCCTGGCCCACGGCCCATCGGGTGGCAGCGCTCGCCGCGCCGCCCACGCTGGTGGCGACGCCCGGCCCATCGAGCGAGGCCTACGTCGAACCCTATCTCAGATTTCGACAACTGTATCTGCCGCTCACCGCCGCCATGTCCTGAGCCATTCGACGGCGAATTCGGGCCGCGACTCCGGGTGAAAACCCGCCAGGCTGGGTAACGGATTCGGTGACAGTCGAGCCAAGCCAGGCTTCCATGGCATGCCGGATGCTCGCCGGGAGTTGTTCCCAATGGAGGCGTTCTCCCGTTGCCGGGGTGAAGGCATGGTCGTCGGGTTGTTTTGAGATGCGCAATAAGATAAGGCCCATGCGGCTCGCCAACGTGAGTGCCGGTGCTGCCGCGCGAGTTCGGCTGGCCCTGCTACTGACTGCCGTCGTGCTGGTCGTCGAGGTGGTCGGTGGACTCTGGGCGCACAGCCTCGCCCTGCTCAGCGACGCCGGCCATATCGTGACCGACCTCGTCGTGCTCGCGCTCTCCACCTTTGCGCTGGGACAGGTACAACGGCCGGCCAGTGCACGGCGCACCTTTGGCTACCAGCGGGTTGGGATTCTGGTGGCGCTGGTCAACGCCCTGCTGCTCGGTGCGGTCGTGGTCGGCATCGTCGTCGAAGCCGTTCGCCGCTTGCAGCATCCCGGCGTGGTGCAGGGCGGGATCATGGCTGGGGCGGCCGTCGTCGGGTTGGTCATCTCGCTGGTCGTCGCCCGCTCGCTGCAGCCGATGAAGGCCGACCTCACGGTGCGCAGTGCATTGATGCACATCTGGGGCGACGCCTGGGCCTCTGCCGGCATTATCGTCGCCGGGTTGCTGATCGCGGTCACCGGCTGGTTGACCATCGACCCGCTGCTCAGCCTCGCGATCGCGGCGTTGATCGCCTGGAGCGCCTGGCGCGTGGTCGCCGCCGCCATCAACATCCTGCTCGAGTCGACACCGGCTGACCTGCGGACCGACGCGGTCGTCACCGCGGTGAAGCGCGTGCCCGGCGTGCGCGACCTGCACGACCTGCACATCTGGTCCCTCGGCGCGCAGACCCGCGCCATGAGCGCTCATCTCCTGATCGATGACCAACGGGTGGCGCAGGCGCAGGACATCCTGGCCGAAGTCCGCGAAGTGCTGGCACACGAGTTCGAGATCGAGCACACCACCATCCAGTTCGAGAGCCTGGTCTGCCGGCCGGGCGATGTCTTCTGCGTTCAACCCGATGGTCATCCACATCTCGATGATGCCCACGACCGCATGACCCGCCGAGCTGCCGGCTGATGCCGTGAGCGGCGCCGAACGGCGCCGAGCGCTCTTCGTCGTCAACCCGGCGCTGCTGGGGACCGGCCGCGATTTTGGTGGCCGCCTGATCGCGCTCGCGGAGCAGTTGGGGTGGGATGGCATGGTGCTGGAGACGAGCGCCGGGCTCAACGTCGAAGCGATCGGCGCCGCGCTCAGCCGGCGCGACTTTCAGCTGGTGCTGGCCGCGGGAGGCGATGGCACGGTCGCGGAGGTGATGGCGGCCGCACATCAGCAAAACGTGCCGATGGGAATCGTTCCGCGCGGGACCGCGAACATCGTCGCCCGTGAGTTGGGGTTGCCGACGGCCTGGAGGAAAGCAACCCGTCGGGCGCTCGAGCGCTTTCCGTCGACGCGTGCGATCGACCTGGTGCGGGTCAATGACGGGTACTCGGCGCTGGCCTCGGGCATCGGCTTCGACGCCACGGTGATGCGCTACACGCCCCGGGCGCTCAAATACTGGCTGGGTCGCGCCGCGTATCTCGTGGCCGGAGCCTGGTGGCTACCGCAAGCGCCGCTCTTCCAGTGCACCATCCGGGCCGATGGCGAGGCGATCGAGATGACGGCGGTGGTCGTGCTGGTCGTCAACGCGGGCATGCTGGGGGCGGCCCCTTTCCGGTTTGGGCCGAACATCGCCATCGATGACGGCTGGCTCGACGTCGTTGTTTACCGACCGCGCACCGCGGGCGAGCGTGCCGGCATTCTCTGGCGGATCCTCCGCCAGCGCGCCGATGGGAGCAGCACGCTGCAGCGCAAGGCGCGATCGGTGGAGATCAAGGCGCCCGACGTCCAGTGGTACGAGGTGGATGGCGAGGTCCATCGCGGCAACGTGCTGCGCGCCGATATCGTTCCGGGTGGGGTCCGCGTCGTCGCGTGACGGTCGTGAACGCGCGCTTTCCCTGGGCGTTATTCCTCCCGCTGGCGGGCGTCACCGAGGTGGGGGGCGCCATCCTGTTGCTGTCCGGTCGGAGCATCGGGTGGGCCGCCATCGCCGCCCCGCTGGTCGGGTTCTTTGCGATGCGCGGCCCGGTGCGGCCGCGTTTCGAGTTCACGGACGATGGCGTGATCTTTCGGCGCTCCGGTCAGAGCCCTCTCCTTCCGTGGAGCGAGATCGCGGCCGTGGCCCTGGTCAAAGCCAGCGGCCGAACGGTGCTCGCCTACCGGCTCAAGCCCGGTGTCGCCGTGATGAAGCGCCACCCTGGCGCCGGCTTTCTGCGAGCCAAGGGCCTCGATTTCGACGGCGGCTACTTCGTCGACCAGATGACCGAGACACCGGAGGAAATTCTTCGACGCTTCGAACAACACGTGCGTCCCTGATAAGGCGTCGATTAGGCGGCGCGCTCGGTCCGTGCGTCGCGGAGTGCAGTGCGGACCGGGCGGGAAGACACCGGCGAGGCCATGGGGGCGAGTTTCTTCAGGCTGAAAATCATTTCTGATCCGCCGACGTAGGCGACGCTCTCGATCTCGAAGCCTTTGCCCTGCAGATAGGGGCCGAGGTTCGCGCGGCTGTAGTGCGTGATGTGTTCGTCGGCGTAGCCACCGGGTGAGACTCGCGCGTAGATCCATTCCAGCGCACGCCAGCGCCAGCGGTCGTAATCCGGGGTCCCGAGGATCAGCCGCCCGCCGGTCTTGAGGACACGGGTCAACTCATCGAATGGCTTCTCCTGCGCGGGGATGTGTTCGACGACCTCGGAACAGATGACGCAATCGAAGCTGGCATCGGCAAAAGGCAGTTCGAAGATCGAGCCGTGGACGAGCTGGTTGCCGTAGCGGCGCGAGTAGCGCAGCTTATGGAGCTGGATGTCGAGCCCGACCATGCCGGGAATGGCGCCGAGAATCCGGCTCGACCCGCAGCCCACGTCGAGCACCTGGGTGAAGCCCGAGGCCAGCCGCGTGATCGCCCGGTAGCGCCCCCGCTGCCAGTAACGCTGCAGCGGGATCACGCTGTCGTAGGCGCGGGCGTCGTAGTCGGACGAGGCGATCGAGTTGCGCAGCCGCCACATCGCGATGAAGGTCCGCAGATAAGAGAGGGCGAACTTCCAGAGACGGGCATGACTGTGCCCGGCGACGCGAGCCCGGTAGCGGAAGGGGACCTCGTGGACGCGGTAGCCGGCCGCCAGAGCCCGAATCAGGATTTCCTCGAGGACGTCGAAGTCGGTGGCCGTCAGCTTCAGGTCCTGGAGCACACCGCGGTGATAGAGGCGAAAGCCACTGGAGAGGTCGTGCACCGGAAGCGAGAGGCCTCGGCCGAAGGTCACGTTCAGGATGCGGCTCAGGAGTCGGCGCCAGCTCGGCATCTCGGCCATACCTCCGGGGACGTAGCGCGAGGCGATCACGACGTCGCCTTCATCGCGAGCCTTCCACAGGTCGGCGAGGAAGGCGGGGTCGTGCGAGCCGTCGGCGTCGAGGGTCAGCACAAATTCGCCGCGCGCCTGCTCGAAGCCGGCGCGGTAGGCGCCGCCAAACCCGGGCAGCTTCTGGCTGACCAGGCGGACCTCGTGCTTGCGGACGACCTCCTGGGTCCCGTCGGCCGACCCGCCGTCGACGACGATGATCTCGTGGGTGGGTCCCAGGGCCGAAAGGGCCTTTTTGAGTTCGGGCAGGACGCGGTCGAGGTTCTGGGCCTCATTGAGGGCGGGAAGGATCAGGCTCAGCGCGCATCCGGGAAGCGCCACCGGCTCGGCAGCGGGCATCATGAACGACGGGATGCCATCGACCACCGGATATCGGGTCCCGTCGCGCCGGCAACGGAGCTCGCGGTCGGGCTCGCCCGTTAACGGACCGTGGCATTTTGGGCAAACCAGGTTGGCGAGCGTCGGCATGGGCTACCGAATGAACGGAAAAGTGACATCCGAGCTTGCTTTGGACAAGACGGGCTCCGAATGAGCCGGCCGCGCATCCTCGCGATCGACGTCGGCACCGGTACCCAGGACGTGCTCGTGTTCGAGGCGGGCACCCTGGTCGAGAACGCGGTCCAGCTGATCATGCCGTCGCCAACGGCCCTGGTGGCGGAGCGGGTCAAGCAGGCGACCGCCGACCGCACCGACCTTTTCCTGACCGGTGTCACGATGGGCGGTGGTCCCGATCACTGGGCAGTGGAGGCGCACCTCAAAGCCGGGCTCAACGTCTACGCCACGGCGGACGCGGCTCGTACCTTCGACGACGACCTGGAACGCGTAGCGTCGATGGGCATCCGGATCGTCGATGCGCCCAACGGCGCCGGCGCCGCCCGCCGGTTGGAGCTGCGGGATCTCTACGTCGCCGAGCTGATGACGGCCCTGCGGGCGTTCGGGGTGAGCACCGCTTTCGACGCGGTCGCTGTCGCCGTCTTCGACCACGGGGCGGCGCCGGCGGGCGTCAGCGATCGTCGCTTTCGGTTCGATTACCTGCGCGAACAGGTCGAGCGCGGCATCGGGCTGCCGGGTTTTGGTTTCCTCGCCGCCGAGATCCCGGAGCGGATGACACGGATGCGCGCCGTTGCCAGCAGCTGGACCGGTTCGGAGCCGCTCTTCGTGATGGACACAGGGCCAGCGGCCATCCTCGGCGCGCTCGAGGACGCGCGCGTTCAGTCGATGGATCGCGTGATGATCGCCAACCTCGGCAACTTCCATACCATTGCGGCGCTGCTCGAGGGACGCGAGATCCACGGGTTGCTGGAGCATCACACGGGTGAGCTCACGCAAACCAAGCTCGAGGGGTACCTCGAGGCGCTGGCGGCGGGGACGCTGTCCAACCAGGAGGTGTTCGACGACATGGGACACGGCGCGCTGCAGGTGGGCCGAGCCTCAGCGACGGCGGCGGTGCTGACGGTGATCGGACCCCGACGTGGGCTGCTCGATGGCTCACGGCTGCAACCGTACCTGGCGGTGCCGCACGGCGACATGATGCTGGCGGGGTGCTTTGGTCTGTTGCGGGCGCTGGCGACGCGCCTCCCGGCGTTTGCCCCGGCGATCGACGGCCAGCTGGGGACGCAAAAGCCGATCTGAAAGACGGGCGTCAGAAAGCGCGGCTCGTAGAATCTGGGCAGGCGTCAGCACCATTTCCAATAGAGGTTGCCCCTTGGCTCAGCCCACGACCATTGCCCAGCTTCGACAGAGCGAGTACCGCGTGCTTCCCGTCAAGGAGGAGATGCGCAAGAACCTGGTGCGCAAGATCAAGGCCAGCGAGGAACTCTTTCCCGGCATCATCGGCTACGAGGGATCCGTCATCCCGCAGGTCGAGAACGCCATCCTCTCCGGCCAGGACATCGTCTTCCTCGGCGAGCGCGGGCAGGCCAAGAGCCGGCTGATTCGATCGCTGGTCCAGCTGCTCGACGACCACGTCCCGGTGATCGAGGGCTGCGAGATCAACGACAATCCCTACGCCCCCATCTGCCGGGCGTGCCGGGACCGCGTGGCGGCGAAAGGCGACCAGGTCACGGTGCGCTGGATTACGCCGGACGAACGCTTTAGCGAAAAGCTGGCCACCCCGGACACGTCGATCGCCGACCTGATCGGTGAGGTCGACCCGATCCGGGTCGCGGAGGGCAAGTATCTGGCCGATGAGCTGACGATCCACTACGGCCTGGTGCCGCGCACCAACCGCGGCATCTTTGCCATCAACGAGCTGCCGGACCTGGCGGAACGGATCCAGGTCGGCCTGTTGAACCTGATCGAAGAGCGCGATGTGCAAATCCGTGGGTTCAAGCTGCGCCTGCCGATCGATGTCTACGTGGTCGCCAGCGCCAACCCGGAGGACTACACCAACCGCGGCCGTATCATCACGCCGCTGAAGGATCGCTTCGGCGCCCAGATCCGCACCCACTACCCGCGCAACATCGACGACGAGATCCGGATCGTCGAGCAGGAGCGCACCGATTTCCAGGACCGCGAGCTGACGGTCACCATGCCCGACTTCATGAAAGAGATCGTGGCCGAGGTGACGCAGCTGGCGCGGCGAAGCCCGAAAATCAACCAGCGCTCCGGGGTTAGCGTTCGGATCTCGATCACCAACTACGAGAATCTGGCGTCGAACGCCTCGCGCCGGGCGCTGCGAACCGGCGAGACCGAGGCGGTGCCTCGCATCACCGACCTGCCCTCGATCATTCCGTCGAGCGCCGGCAAGCTCGAGATGGAGACCTGGGAAGAGGGCGACGACCAGACGGTGCTGGAAAAGATCATCAAGACCGCCGTCCTCAATGTCTTCCGGCGCCACTTCGAGGCCACCCAGTTCACCGAGCTGGTGCAACGCTTCGATGCCGGCCTCACCTTCGAGGTGTCCGAGCTGCAAGCCGCCGAGCGCTACGCCACCATGCTGCGCGAACTGCCCGGGATGGAGAAGGCGCTCAAGAGCCTGGGGTTGGACAAGCGGCCGGCGCTGGCGGCCTCGGGAGTGGAGTTCGTGCTCGAGGGGCTGCACCTGAGCAAGCGGATCAACAAGACCGAGCTCGACGGGGCGGCGGTCTACGCCGGCTGAGTGGTCGCACGCTCCACCCGCTATGAGCGCTGGGACGGTTCGCAGGAACCGTTCGGCCGCGACGCCGAAGACCTGTTCGACCGCCTAGCCGAGGACCTGTTTCAGGGCGGCGACTTCGACTACGCGCTGCACCGGTTGATGAGCCGCGGCTGGCGTGACAAGCAGGGGCGCAAGCTCCCGGGCTTCGAGGAGATGCTGGAACGGCTCCGCCAGAAGCGGCTGCAGCAGCTGAAGCGATACAACCTGAACGACGTCTTCAGCAACATCCGCGAGCGGCTGAGCGACATCGTTCGTCGCGAGCGGCAGGGCATCAACGAGCGGCTGGAGCAGGCGCCGGACAGCGCAAAGCGCGTGCTGCAGAAGATCACCAAGAAGAAGCTCGAAGCGCTGGATCGCCTTCCGGAGGACGTGGGTGGCGCGATCCGCGAGCTCAACGATTACGAGTTCATGGATGAAGGCGCGAGCCAGGCCTTCCAGCAGCTGATGGAGGAGCTCAAGCAGCAGGTCTCGCAGACCTATTTCAAAAACATGACCCGCACCATGCAACAGTTGCAGCCGGAGCACCTCAGCGAGATCAAAGAGATGATGAAGGCGCTCAACCAGATGCTGCGCGACCGTATGGAAGGGAAAGCGCCGAAGTTCGAGCAGTTCATGCAACGCTTCGGCCATTTCTTCGGTCCCAACCCGCCGAAGACGCTCGACGAGCTGATCCAGCACCTGGAGCGCCAGATGGCGCAGATGGAGTCGTTGATGCAGTCGCTGTCGCCGGAGATGCGCCAGCAGATGCAGGATCTGATCGCCTCGACCTTGAACGACCCTGAGCTGCAGGACCTGATGGCGGAGCTGGCGGCACAGCTCGAGCTGCTGTCACCCCGCCCTGGACTGGGCAGTCGCTACGCCTTCTATGGCTCGGAGTCGCTGCCCCTGCAGGAGGCGCTCTCGCTGATGGAACGGTTGCAGGGCATCGAAGACCTGGAATCGGCGCTGCGCGAGGGATACCAGGGCCGGCAGCTGACGCCCGAACAATCGCAGCAACTGCAGCAGCTGCTGGGACCGGACGCGCGCCAGGCCGCCGACCAGATGAGCGAGCTCGCTGCCCAGCTGGAGAAGAAGGGATACGTGCAACGTGGCAAGCGCGGCATGGAGCTGACGCCGCGCGGCATGCGCCGCATCGGTCAGAAGGCGCTGCGCGACCTGTACACCCGCCTCAAGCGCGACCGCTTCGGCGACCACCCGATCAGCGTCCGCGGTCTCGGCTCGGAGCGCTCCGACGAGACCAAGGTCTACGAGTTCGGCGACGCCTTCAACCTGAACGTCGAACAGAC
>DASWBA010000147.1:0-3447 GCA_036390825.1 Candidatus Dormiibacterota bacterium | reverse complement strand
TGGCGGCTGGCCGCCACCCGGAACAATCAGTCTCTGGAGGAGATCGCGGGGCTTGTGAATCCCTCGGTACGGGGGTGGGCGAATTACTACGGCCGGTTCTACCGGTCGGCGCTCACGCCGGTCCTCAGGCATCTGGAGCGTGCATTGGTCAAATGGGCGCAGAGGAAATACAAACAACGACGCTTCACAGGGCTAGGATCTCGGCTCCTGCACGTGTAACCTCTTAGCTGGTCTGCCCGATCGACGGATCTCAGTGCCCCAGGGAGATCAGCGCGATGCCCTACGACTGGCCCGAGGATACCGACTTCGCCTTGTGGGAGCTCGACGTCACGGATCGGGAGTGCCCCTGCTGCGGACGGATGATGCACGTCGGTGACCACCGCTATCGGCACTTCCATACCCTTCAGGGGCCGGTCGAGTTGCTCTGCAGGCTCGACCGCTGCCCCGATCCCGATTGCCCCGGGCACCACAAGACCAAGAGCCCCGAGACCGAAGTGACCATCGCCCTGCCCAAGTGGGCCATCGGCTGGGATGTCTTCTGTTGGATCGGTCATCGCCGCTGTTCGCGCCACATGGCGATCCCCTTGATCCGATCCGAACTCCGGGACGACTACGGGATCAAGCTCTCCGAAAACGCCATCGACCAGTACATCCGACGGTACCAGGTCATGCTCGCGGCGCGGCAGCAAGACCCCGAGTCGCTCCGCCGACACTACGCCGCGACGGCGGAGATCATCCTCTCGATTGACGGCCTCCAACCCGAGAAGGGGCACGAGACCCTCTACGTCGTCCGGGAGCTGACCGGGAAGCGGGTCTGGTTCGCCGAGCCGTTGCTCTCGGCCACTGCGGCCGAGGTCCGCCGCCTGATCGTCCAGGCCCGGGAGTGGGCCGAGTCCCTGGGCAAGCCGGTGGCCCTGTGGCTCTCCGACAAGCAGGACGCGTTCGTCACGGGGATCGCCGCCGAGTTCCCCGAGGTGCCCCATCGCTACTGCGACAACCACTTCCTCCGCGATCTGGCCAAGCCGGTCCTGGATGCGGACAGTCACGCCAAGGTCCAGATGCGCAAGAAGGTCCGCGGCCTGCGGACGATCGAACAGGCCGTGCTGGCGCGACCGAAGACGGAGACGAAGGACGACGGGCCGGACGATCCCGCGGTGACCGTCATGGCGACCGCGGGACCGGCGGAGAGGGCTCCCGCCGTGGTCGATCCCGTCGGCGGCGTGGTCCTCGAGTATTGCGCGGCGGTGCGTGGGATCCTCAATGACGATCAAGGTGGCCCCCTGCATCCTCCCGGCGTGCGGATGGCCGAGGCCCTGAGCGAGGTCCAGGAGTCGATCCAACGGAACTTGGACGCGAAAAAAGGGGGTTCGCAGAGGAGCAACTCGGCCGCCTGGCCGGATGCATCCAGGGGGGCCTGGACGAAGTCAAGGAACAGCAAGAGACAATCCGAGAATACGTCGAAGTGATCGCGGAGGTGGCCGCGACGCTCGAGCCCGGGACCGAGGACATCACCGAGCGGCAGGAGAAGTTCGAGGCGTTGATCGATCACTTCGAGGCGACCGAGGATCCGATCCGCCACGGGATGGCGACGGTGATGCTCAGCTTCCTCGCCGGGTTGTTCGTGGGCGAGGAGGAATATGAAGCGATCCGGGATAATCTCGATCTGGAGCGTTGGTTTCGCCTGCCCAAGAGCCACGAACGTCGGATCCACGGTCGTCGCCACGCGGGGGTCCGTCTCGTCCAGACGGGCGCGACACTGGTGCCGGCGTTGGACGCGCACGCGGCGCACCCCGAGCTCTTTACGGTGGAGGATCTGTTGCCGTATCGGGCGGCCCGCGAGCCGCCGAGCCAAACCGAGGCGTTGAAGCGGCGCACGATCATGAGGAAGGCCCGCTCAAAGAAGCAACGGCCGGCCCTCCTGGCCGACTTGGAGCGGCGCTACCGGGAATTGCCGTCATCCTAGCTCTGTTGAGGATCGTTGTTTAGAAACAACAAAGAGCACTAATGTGATCACGTACCTTCATCGTACCGGACGGTCGCTCCCGGTCCCCTGGTCTCGAGTCGTCTGCTTCATCGCCTCACCGCCTCTCTGGGTTCGATGGCCAACACGGATCGGGGCATCCGGACCCCGACTTCAGAAGTTCCTCCCTCAACACAACCAGCAACCGTGCAACCGCTCCACCAGACGCAGGAATACCCCTTGCCACGGGGTCCACGACATCAGCCGATAGATCAGTCGACCACCGCTCCGAATCAGCTGGCACGGCATCTCGATGACCGCCGCGCGAAAGGTCGCGAACTCCCTCCGTAACCACGCGCGTTTCTCGGCGCGGTGTCTCTCCGCATGCCGCGGCGTCACCGGCACCAACAAGGCGCTCCACGCCTTCAGGCTCCAGGCCACCGACGCCATCACCATGTACGCCCCGTTGCTGATCAAGTTGTCCACCGGCGTCGTCAGCGCCCGCACTCCGCTCTTCAGTTGTGCGATCAGGTTCTCCTGGTCACACCGGTCGTTGCCCTGAAAGACGACCGCTTCGGCCGCGGACGTGCGGTCGTTGGTGATGTAGAAGAAATAGCGATACTCCTCGCGCAACCGCACGTCTCCTTTGTCGATCCCGAGACGCTTGCGGAGCACAATCACCCGATAGCTCGTCTTGCAGGCGACCGGGCAGGAGTCGAACTCGGCGATCATCTCCTCGAGCAGATGGATCGTCTCGAACCGGCGCTGTCGGACGATCTGCTTCTTGACCGGCTCGGGCGTCTGGCGGGGGACGGTTTTGATCTCATACCGCGGCGGTCGTTCCAGGAAGCTGTAGGCGTCGGCCGGGAGTTGCTCGGCCCATACCTTGAGGTTGGGCATCGCGTCGATGCCGAAGGAGAACCGGACATCGCCGGCCTGGTCCCAGCGGTCGAGGTGTTTGGTCTGAGTGAAGTCGGTGTCGCCCCGGAGGATGATCAGGCGAAAACCGGCCTCGCGGCACAGGTGGATGGCCTTGTCGAAGTAGACGTCGGCGTGCTCGGACGAGGGGCGGTTGCCGCTCCGGTTGACCAGGTAGAGCGGCTCGCCGGTGTTGGCCAGCGAAATGATCAGGGGATGATAGCCCCAGATGCCTTTATAGGACAGATCGACCCCCTGCTTGCACTCGGCAGCGGTAGCGACGAGGGTGCCGTCGGCGTCGAGGATCGCCTGGTCGAAGAACTCCGGGGGTTGTTGCGCCCAGACGCGGCGGCGGACCCCGTTGAGGGTGTCGATGAGGGTCTGGACATCGGTCGCGGTAAACCGACGGCAGAAGTCGCCTTCGGTCGTGGGATCGGGGATCCGCTCGGCGCCCAGGGCGTCGAGGTAGACCGCATCGTTGCGGCGCCGCTCGATGTGCTCGAGGCGTTGTCCGCCCGCGAGGATGTTGAAGGCGATGTTCAGGACGTGATCGGATTCATGGTAGGGCA
>DASWBA010000146.1:0-8735 GCA_036390825.1 Candidatus Dormiibacterota bacterium | reverse complement strand
GTTCCAGAATCGGCTGGGGCTCCAGTACCTGGTGCTCCTGATCATCATGGTCGCCGCATGGCGCTACCGCCTGCGTGGCGCGGCGGCCACCGCCTTGATCGCGTCGGGCGTCGCCATCTGGTCGGCGATTCATGGGACGGGTCCCTTTGCCGGCGAGACGCTCCTGGGGAAGATGGTGACCCTCCAGATCTTCAATGTGAGCGTCGCGCTGACCTCGTTCCTGGTCGCGGCGTTCGTCGTGACGCGTGAGCGCCAGCAGGAGATGTCACGCCTGTACGCATCCGCGCAGCTCGCCAGCGAGGCCAAGACCCGGTTCCTTCACATGGCGGCGCACGAGTTGCGAACCCCGATCACGGTCGTGATGGGCTATCTCACAATGGTCGCGGACGGCAGTCTTGGCTCGGTGCCCGTGGCGTGGAGACGTCCGCTCGAGATCCTGATGGGCAAGGCTGGCGAGCTCAATAGCATCGTGGCGGATCTGCTCGAGGCCTCGAGCATCGAGGCGAACGCGGCACCGCGGCCGCGCGCCCAATTGGATCTCCGCACGGTTGTCCAGGAAGCTGGGGAACGCGGCAAGTCACGAGCCGACCTGCTTGGAGGCGAGATCGTGGTGCAGCTGCCAGACCAGCCTGTCCTGGTCGAAGCCGATGGCAAGCAGCTCGGCCGCATTCTCGACAACCTGATCAATAACGGCTTGAGCTACACGATGCGGCCGCCCCGGTTAACCATCAGCGTGTCGTCAGAAGACGCCCGTGCGCTTGTGCGGGTCGTAGACAACGGCGCCGGGATTCCGGAGAGTGATCGGGAACGGGTCTTCGAGCGGTTCCAGCGGACCAACGATCCGGCGTTCCGCCACGTGGCAGGCACCGGCCTCGGTCTGTATATCAGCCGCCAGCTGGCCGAAGGTCACGGCGGAAGCCTTGCGATCGAAAGCAGTACGCCGGGCGACGGGACGGTCTTCGCGCTCGCCCTCCCAATGCTGCCGGCGGGATCGGACGCCGCCACCGTGCCATCCCTCGCAAGCGAGAGAGAAGATGCCCAGGTTGAGCCACCGGCCGAGGTCTCGGTAGCCTAACCCTGCGCTAGCAGCAGGTCGGAGCGATCGATCGCGTCGTCGGGGTGTCGCAGGATGTCGAGGAGCCGCGGATCCATCGGCACGACCACACCATCTATGCCGGGCTGAGCTTCTTCCAACGTCTTCGCCCACGCCTCTCGATCCGCAGGGACCTCGACGCGGCGCCAGCGTTGGTGGTCAGTAACGACGCGCTGTCGTGACAGCTGTTGAAGGGTCTCAAGAGCTCTCGCCGACCCTCCCCCGCCGGCGGGGAAGGGAGATGTTAGGTCTCCCCTGGCTTGAGTGATCAGGCCGAGGCGTAGGCGGCTCGTGACTGCCGCGATCGCCGCGAGCGCCAGCATCGGGTCGAGGCCGTCGCCGTCCTCCATCCAGACGCTGTCCACGCCGGCGGCCTCCATCGCGCGCGCGTCCGCCAGGAACTCCCCCGGGTCCTCGAACCGGGAGGGGAAGAGGACTCCAACCTTCATCTATGCCTGGGCGCTAAAGATGATGACCGCGCGCAGCGCCAGCACTCCGACCAGGACCAGCACTGGCACAAGCACCGGCGGTAACTGGCGACGGAGGGCCGGTCGCCACTCGGCTACGAGCGGTACTAGGGTGCCGATGAGGACCACCAGCCAGAGGAGGATCCAGCCGCCGCCGAGAACCTTCGACACGACCCCGCCCAACGTGATCAAAAATACGGCGATCAGAACCAGTTCCAGGATGATGAAGTACCGGTCGGCCTCCATTAGCTTGCCGTCCGTGACTGCGGCATCGCGCCGGCCGCGGCTCAGCAGCAGGATGGTCGCGGCGGCACCGCTCAGCCCCGACGCGAGAAACAGCCCGCCCAGGGTCCAGGTATCGCTCCACACCGGCTGATTGCTCACGGCCAGAAGAACCCCGGTGTAGGCGGCGAAAAAGAAGCCAAAGATCGCGCCGACCACCATGAACGCCTTCCCGAGGGCGCTGTTCATGACCCGGCCGGCGCCGGCGAGGACGCGCCAGCGCAGATATCCACCCTCACCCACGGCACCCAGAAACATCACGAACGAGAAAAGCCCGAACAGCGTCAGCCCCCAGACACCCAGCGACATCGGGGAATACGCCTTGAAGGCGGGCGTACCAGAACCGACATCGACCAGCATGTGCCAGAAGCGCGCTGGTTGTCCGAGGTCAAGGGTCAGGAGGATGGGGCAGATGAGGAGCAGCGGGAAGCTGACGATGAAGGCGAGCCGCGAGGCCGCCGCGTCTGAGGGACTACCCCAGAGCCGCAGCATAGTGCCGATCACGAAGGCGCCACCGGATATCCCGGCGAAGAAGAAATACAGAAGGATTAACCATGTCCAACCCGGGGCTACAACGAAGTGTTCGCCGGGCATCAGCCCCCACCCTGCCCTCCCCCGGAGGGGGAGGGAGATGCGCTCTCGCCGCGGCGGCGGAACGCGATCAGACCGGCCATCGCCGCGACCACCGCGGTGACAGCCATCGTAAGGTAGCCCGGGATGTTGTTCCGGCTCGGCAGCACGGCACTCTCGGTGCTGGGCAGGTTGTAGGCCTCCGGCTTATCCGTGATCAGGAACAAGGCGTGCAGCCCGCCGTATTCCTGGTTGCCGTAGATACGAGCCTGGCTCATGCCCTGCTGGTGGAGCGTGTCGAGCCGAGCGGCGGCCGTCTGGCGCATCTCAGCGAGCGGGCCGAATTTGATCGATTGCGTCGGGCAGGCGGTGGCGCACGCCGGCTTCAAATTATTCTGGAGCCGGTCGTAGCAGAAGGTGCACTTTTGTGCCGTCCCGCTATTGCTGTTGAAGCCGATGACGCCGTAGGGGCAGGCCGAGATACAGTCGCGGCAGCCATTGCAGACGTCTTGCTGGATGAAGACGGTGTCGAACTCGGTGCGGACGATGGCGTTGGTTGGGCAGACTTCAAGGCAGCTGGCGTTGGCGCAGTGCTTGCAAACGTCCGACATCATCGACCAGGCGATCGGCTTGTCCTGGCTCGTGCCCGCTTGCTCGACGAAACGCACGTGGCGCCAGTTGGCATGGTCGAGCTGGCCGGTGTTGTCGTAGCTGCCGCGGAACTCGAGTGGATTGTTGGGCAGACCGTTCCATTCCTTGCAAGCGACCTCGCAGGCCTTGCACCCGATGCAGAGCGTCGTATCGGTGAAGAATCCAACCGGTTGTGTAGCCATGCTCAGTTCCCCATCAGATTGGGCGTGATTTTCGTTAACCCCTGGTTGCGGGCAAACAGATCCAGCGGCAGCGCGGCGATTTCATCCACGATGGGGACGGCGCGGGTCTCGCGCCGAAGGTCGAAGGTCAGCAAATACTTCCGGCAGGTCTGGCAACCATCCACGCGAACGTGAGGAAAACGTTCCTGTTCCTGGTAGATCGGGAGCTTGGTGCCCGTCGACTCGCCGCATCCGGCACAGGTCATGCGGGAAAAGACCCAGTTGTTGGCGCATCGGGAGCAGACAAGGTAACGCGGGCCGCTGACGAGCGCCTCGCCCGATACCGCGAAGTAGGACAGCTGCGGAAGGCCCCCGCACGCCGGACACTCGGATATCACCCTCCCCCTTTGGGGGAGGGCAGGGTGGGGGCTGCCAGCCGAGGCTTCCAGGAGGGGAGAGGCGGAAGCGCGGGCTAAATAGGTTTCGACCGGAGTCAATGGCTGCCCATCGAGCCAGCGCTGCACCAGGTTCACGAGGTCGGCGCCGCAGAAGACTGCGATGACGCCATCCCGCAATCTTGAGGGACCAGACGAGACGGTCGCATCGACTACTGACGGCAAGACTTTCGTCGCCGCAAAGTTCGCGATCTCCTCAAAGCCCCCACCCTGCTCTCTCCCGCGGGCGGGGGAGGGCAAATTGGCGCGAGCCTCATCAAAGGCGGCTTCCTGGACGACGGTGAGGGCATGGTAGAGACGGAGCATTTCCGCCGCATGCGGATACCGTTCGGCCAGTTCCGCCGCGCGCTCGCGACGAAGCGGCCACGGGTTGGCGGTGCGGGCGGCTGCCGCTTCGAGGACCTGCATCAGATCTTCTCCAGGTTCACGAGGAAGGCCTTGAACTCCGGCGTGTAGGCATTGGCGTCGCCGACGAACGGCGTCAGTGCATTGGCCAGCCAGTTTGCTCCCTTGCTCGGGTCCGCATCCGCCGAGACGCCGACGAAGCCCCAGTGGATCGGGATGCCGATCTGGAAGATCTGCTTGCCGTCGATCGTGCTTGGTCCGAGGCGCTTTGTCACCAGCGCGAGTACCTCGATCTTGCCGCGCTTGGAGCGCACCCGGACGCGATCGCCGCTCTTGATGCCCTTCTGATTGGCCAGCTCCTGCGGAATCTCGACAAACGGCGACGGCTGCAAGCCGGCCAGCAGCGGCACGTGCTGCGTGACGTAGTGCTCGTGCTCGGTGAGCCGGTAGCTGGTCGCGACGTACGGATAGTCGGCGGCGGTGCCGAAGCTGTCCTTGACGTTGGCGAAGTTGCCGGTGCCCCCGCTATAGATGAAGGCCACCGGCGACGCGGATTGGTTCGGATGTAACGGGTTGGCGACCGGCGACTCCATCGGCTCGTAGTGCTCGGGCAAGGGGCCGTCGACCATGGAATTCGAGAAAAGGCGACCGGTGCCTTCGCCGGTCATGATGAAGGGCAGCCAGGCGGTCGGATCCTGGGTGTACGGCTTCATCGTTGCCGGATAGTCGGGGACGTCGCCCACCCATTTGGCCTGGGTCGCGTCCCACTTGATGGCCGCCCGCGTCGGGTCCCAGGGATTGCCGGCCAGGTCGGCGGAGGCGCGGTTGTACATGACGCGCCGGTTCAGCGGCCAGGACCATGCCCAGTTCGGGAAGAATCCCATCCCGGTCGGATCGTTCTTGGCGACGTCCTGCACACCGGCGGTCCGTCTCATCAGGTTGCCGCTCGCCGGGTAGCTGCCGGTGTAGATCCAGTCGCCGGCGGTGGTGGTGCCGTCGTCCTTGAGGTTGGCGAACGAGCTCATCCGCGTCTTCGTTGTCAGATCGAAGCCGTTGATTTCCTGGGCGAGCTCGTCCAGGGTCGGCTGCTTCGGATTGGCGTAGTTCATGGTCAGGGCCATCACCGGGTCGGGGAACTTGCCGCCCTGCTGCTGGTAGAGGGCCTTGACCCGCGTGAAAAGGTCCGCCAGGACCCAGTGGTCATGCCGAGCGTTGCCTTGCGGCGGGATTACCTGTTCCTTCCACTGCGACCAGCGGCCACTGTTGACGAATGAGCCGTCCTTTTCGATCCAGTGCGTCGTCGGGATCATGAAGACTTCCGTCTGGATCGATTTCGGGTCCGCGCCCGGACGGCGCCAGAACTCCGAGCTGGTCGTCGGCAGCGGGTCCATCACGACGAGCCACTTGAGGTTCGCCAGCGCCTGCATCACCCGGTTGGAGTCCGGGCCGATGCTGGTCGCCGTCATCCCGCACAAGATCAGCCCCTGCATCTTGCCCTTGAGCGACTGGTCATAGATCGACATCCAGGAGGAGTTCTGCCCCGGCTTGGGGATGAAGTTAAAGGCGAAGTCGTTGCTCTTGGTCGCGGCGTCGCCGTACCAGGCCTTTAGCAGGCTGACCGTGAACTTCTTGTAGTTGGTGCCGAAGAAGTTCCACGAATGGGGATCCAGCTTCTTGGGCGCCTGGGCAGCGACATACTCATCGATCGTCTTGCGCTGCGGCGCCGGGATCTGCATGTAGCCGGGGAGAATCTCCCAGGAAATGGCGTGGTCGGTATTGCCCTGGATGTTGGCGTGACCGCGCTCGGCGTTCATGCCCCCGCCCGGGCGGCCCATGTTCCCTAATAGCAATTGCAGGAGGGCGCCCGAGCGGATCAGCTCGCCCCCGGTGGTGTGATGGGTGAGGCCGACGGCATAGACAATCGTCATCACCTTGTCGGGGGTGCCCATCTGACCGACCAGCTGGGCGATGCGCATGAACTGATCCTGGGGAACGCCCGTGATGCGCGACACCATCTCTGGGGTGTAGCGCGAGTAGTGCTGCTTCATCAGCTGGAAGACGGTCTGCGGGTCCTCCAGGGTCATGTCGCGCTTGGCGATGGTCGCGATCGCCCCGCCGGCGGGCGGATGGGCGGCGTTGTAGGCGTCGCTGGCGGCGGTATCGATCTGGTAGCCCCAGGACGAGATGTCGTACTTGCGGGTCTTGGGATCGTAGCCCGTGAACAGGCCGTCCTGAAAACCGAATTCCTTTTTTACCAGGAAGGAGGCGTTGGTGTAGTTGAGGACGTATTCCTTGTGATAGAGGTTGTTCTGCAGGACGTAATTGATCAGTCCGCCGAAGTAGGCGACGTCAGTGCCCGTCCGGATGCGGGCATAGATATCGGCCATCGCCGAAGTCCGGGTGAATCGTGGGTCGGCGTGGATGATCCTGGCACCCCCGCCGGAGCCGGGCCCGCGCTTGGGGTCGTTCTTAGCGGCGAGGAACCACTGGAAGCCGACTGGGTGCGCCTCGGCCGGGTTCGCGCCGTTGATCAGGATGAGGTCGGTGTTCTTGATGTCGCGCCAGTGGTTGGTCATCGCCCCCCTCCCGAATGTGGCGGCCAAACTGACCACCGTGGGGCCGTGTCAAACCCTTGCCTGTTGTTCTAGATGGACCAGGCCGAGGCCGCGCATCACCTTCGTGGCGAAGTACCCTTCTTCACTGCTGAAGGCGGCGCCGCCGGCGAAGGCGATCCCCTCCGTACGGTTGACCGTGTTGCCGGTCGCGTCCTGGGCCACAAAGGTGGCGTCGCGAGCCTCTTTGACGCGCTGGGCAAGCTTGGTCATCATGTCGTCCCAGCTAATCTGCTGCCATTTATCGGAACCTGGCGCGCGATACAACGGGTTTTCGACGCGACGCGCGCTGGTGGCGAGCTGCATGGCCGTCGCGCCTTTGGGACAGAGCCGCCCTTCATTGACCGGACTGTCCGGGTTGCCTTCGATCTGCAGGAGCTTTCTCCCGCCTTTTCCATCGTCGCCGGTAAATGCGACGAGCGAGCAGCCGACCGCGCAGTAGGGGCAAACGGAATGGGACTCCGTCGCGCCGGCGATGTGGAAACTCTGCTGGATCTGCGCCGCCTGGGCGAGATCGAAGCCGAGGGCGCTGAGCCCGACCGCCCCGGTCCCAGCGGCGCCGATTTTCAGAAAGTCGCGGCGCGTGACCTGTGGCACTCAATTCCTCCGCGGAACCGCGTTTAGCAGGCGACTAAGCCTCAGCCTACCGATCGGCTCCGGCTGTGTCAACCAGATCGTCCCCTCCCTCGCGCGCGGGAGAGCACGGTCTCTCACCCTCCCCCTCTGGGGGAGAGCAGGGTGGGGGGCGTGATACGGTGGGCCTCGAGATGAATGATTGGTTCGAGGCACTGGCCCGCCTATTCGCCGACACCGCTGCGGATCGGGGCGCCCAGATCGCCCCGCCGGAGCTCGATCCACAAGTTGCGGACGAGGTCCTCGAGCTGGCGCGAGCCGCGGCCCATACCAAGGAGCGCCGCTTCGCGCCGCTCGCCTGCTTCATGGCGGGAGTCGCGGTGGAGCGCTTCCGCCAGGCGGGGTCACTTGCGCCCGCGGATGAGGCCGCCTACCTTCGAGCCATCCGCGAAGGGGTCGAGGCCGAGCCCAACGTGCGATAAGCTTGCGACCGGGGAGGTGGGGATGAGAGGGACGTCGTCGGCGCGTCGCGCGATGCGGCCCGTGGGGGCATCGATCGCGCTCACCATCGCGATCCTTCTCACGTTGGTAACCGGGCCGGCGTTCGCGTCCGCCAGCAACCACGGCGCCCGGACCCCCGTCGTGCTCTTTCCCGCGTTCCACTTCACCAAGCTGCTCGTGACCGTCCACAACCAGACGGTCGCGCCGGGGTGCCCGCGCTCGGGCAGCTTCGAGGACTGGTTCCTGAACGACCAACCCAGTACCACCTTCTCGCAGGTGTGTCGCGACAAGCTGATGATGCTGCGCTATGACGCCGACGGCAAGGAGCCGATGCCGGAGCGCTTCTCCAACCAGCCCGGCGTGACCGTCCAGATCATCGGCTATGGCACAACGCAGAGCGCACCTTTCTATGAATCGATGTACCAGGCGCTCGAAGCGGCGGGCTACCAGCGCAACAAGGACATCCGGGTGGCGAGTTACGACGCCCGGCTGACGCCCGACATGGGCGGCTTCCTGCAGAAAACCAAGAAGTTGATCGAGGAGACCTACCGCGATAACGGCAACCGGCCGGTGCACCTGGTGGGGCATTCGAACGGGCCGCTCTACGCCCAGTACCTGTTGACACATACAACGCGCGCCTGGAAGGCGAAGTACGTCCACGGCTTCACGCCGATCGCCGGCAACTTCCCCGGCCAGGGCGCCCTCTATCCGATCCTCTTTACCGGCATCAACATCGAGGACTTCACCTTCCCAACGACCCCTGAGAACGCGCAGAGCAGCGCCCACATGTACCTCACGGCACCCTCGAGCTACATGAGCTCGGCCGATCCGAAGATCTTCGGGGACCGCGAGACCGTCGTCCTCAATACCGCGACCGGAAAGTTCTACACGCCGCAGGACTATCCGCAGCTGTTCACCGACGCCGGCCTGCCGTGGGCACGGGACATCGCCAACTACTACATCGGCTTCGTCAAGTTCGCGGATCCGGCGTCCTTCCCGAATGTCGACGTGTACGGGGAGAAGGG
>DASWBA010000145.1:0-3790 GCA_036390825.1 Candidatus Dormiibacterota bacterium | reverse complement strand
CAGGGACGCTGGCCCCGTCGCGGCGATCGTCCCGAACGAAACGCCAGCTGGGAACGATGTGGGATGGGTGAGGTCATGTAACCACGGCCGATCAGCCGACCCACTCGGGGTTCAGGTAGCATCGGAGCAGAAACCAACGCTAAGCCGTCCAGTTTGCTGGACAGCCGACCGTCGCCGATGGCTCCGATACTCGTCGAGCCTCTTGGCCGATGGGGTCATCGATCATCGGCTCTTCTGTTCGGCCAGATACCGATAGAGCGTCGCCTTCGAGATCCCCAGCGTCCGGCAGATGTCCTCGACGGAGTTCGTCGGGTCGCTGTGGAGCAGCACGGCGTGCCGCTTCTTCTTGTCGTCAAGGTTGCGGGGCCGGCCGCCCATCCTCCCGCGGGCCCGGGCGGCGGCCAGGCCGGCGAGGGTCCGCTCGCGGATGATGTCCCGCTCGAACTCGGCCAGGGCCCCGAAGACATGGAAGACGAGCTTGCCGCCCGAGGTGGTGGTGTCGATGGCCTCCTGCAAGCTCTGGAAGCCCACCCCGCGGTCGCTCAGGCCGGTGACCGTCTCGATGAGGTGCTTCAGCGACCGCCCGAGGCGGTCGAGCTTCCAGACCACGAGCTTATCGCCGGGCCGCAGATCGGCCAGGGCCCGCTCCAGGCCGCTCGGCCCTGGTCCCGCCGGTCTTGTCGGTGTAGACCTTCTCGCAGCCCGCGGCTTTCAGGGCATCCTCCTGGAGGTCGAGATTCTGCTCGATGGTCGAGACCCTGGCGTATCCGATCCGCATCGCACCGGCCCCTGATGGAACCCTCGTCCTCCGCCGGGGTCAGTCTCACAAATCCCCGGCGTGCGGGCCAGCCATGAGACTTTGAATTCGAGACGAGATCGCGAGACGCGGATCGGCCCGCCGGGGCGATCGATGGGGCGGCATCCGCCGGGTCTCACCAAACGGCCCGTTTCGGGACGGCTCCTCCGGCTGCGCCTTCTGCTTGGAAAGGCGCGCTTCACCCTCAGGCCATCCTGGAATCGTTTGCTTTCAGGTGATTATGTCTAAGGCAGGACAAGGGAGTAGGAGAGGACCCAGGGCATGGGTAATCCATCCGGCACGCGGTCCGGATGGAACGTCTGGGGAAGTTGTTGCGGCGATGATCCGGCCCGGGTAGCCTCGCATGCATCAATACGTCGTTCTCGTCCCTTGTCCCGCCTGCTTGGGAACTGCCGAACCCTTCAGGGAGCGACGTTCATACCTGGGTGTCGCGCGGAAAGAACTGAAAACGGCGAGAACGCGATTAGACGGTGGAGGGCGTCAAGCATGCGTAGGCTCAAGCGCTTTGTCTTCGGCTCCCCGATCCATGAGGAAGAGGCGCACCACGAGCGCCTGAGCAAGCGGACGGCGCTGGCCGTCTTCTCCTCCGATGCCCTCTCCTCGGTCGCCTACGCCACCGAGGAGATCCTGCTCGTGCTGGCGGCAGCCGTGCCGGTCGCACTCGGGTACTCACTCCCGATCGCCGCCGGGATCGTCGCCCTGCTCATGATCGTCGCCATCTCCTATCGCCAGACGATCCACACCTATCCCAACGGGGGTGGCGCCTACATCGTCTCCCGAGAAAACCTCGGCGAGTTGCCGGGCCTGACGGCGGCCGCGGCGCTGCTGGTCGATTACATCCTGACGGTCGCGGTCTCGATCGCGGCGGGCGTGGCAGCCATCACCTCGGCCTTCGAGCCCCTGAGGCCCTACACGGTGGAGTTGTGCGTCGCCGCCAACCTCCTGATCGCCCTCGCCAACCTCCGCGGCCTGAAGGAGTCCGGCACCATCTTCGCCGTGCCGACGTACCTGTTCATCGGCAGCCTCCTGGTGCTCATCGCCGTCGGCCTGGTCAAGCACTTCTGGCTGGGGGGTGCGACCCTCATCTCCCAGAGGGAGCCGCGCATTGCCATCGGGACCGCGGCCCAGGGGCTCACTCTCTTCCTGCTGCTCCGCGCCTACGCCTCGGGGTGCACCGCGTTGACGGGCGTCGAGGCGATCTCCAACGGCATCCCCGCCTTCAAGCCCCCCGAGTCGCGCAACGCCGCCACGACGCTCTCCTGGATGGTGGCCACCCTGATCACGCTCTTCGTCGGGGTCACCATCCTGGCCTACCTCTACCGGATCGGCCCCTCACACGAGGAGACCGTGATCTCGCAGATCGCCAGGGCGATCTTCGGCGGTACCGCCTTCGCGTTCTTCTACTACATCGTGCAGGTGGCGACGACGCTGACCCTGATCCTGGCAGCCAACACCAGCTACGCCGACTTCCCGCGCCTGGCCTCGATCCTGGCCCAGGACGGCTACATGCCGAAGCGGTTCCTGGACCGTGGGGATCGGCTCGTCTTCAACTGGGGCATCTACGCCCTGACGGCCTTTGCCCTGTTGCTGGTGGTGGCCTTCCACGGCGATACTCACGCGCTGATCCCTCTCTACGCCATCGGGGTCTTCCTCTCCTTCACGCTCTCGCAGGCGGGGATGGTGCGCCACTGGCTCAAGGAGCGCGAAGCCAGCCTGGTCGCGACCCAGTCGCGCATCGCGCACCACGAGGCGATCGAGGAGGTCAAGACCCACCACGACGGCCCCGAGCCGACGGGGGCCGACTCCCGCCCGACGGCGATGGCCGAGATGACGGAGGTCGGCGGCTGGCGGAAGTCGATCGTGATCAACGCCGTCGGCGCGGTGGTGACGGCCGTCGTGCTGATCGTCTTCGTCGCGACGAAGTTCACGCATGGCGCCTGGATGGTGATCGTGCTCCTGCCGATCCTGGTGCTGTTGCTCCTTGGGATGAAGCGTCACTACGTCCGCGTCGGGCGGGAGCTGCGGGCGTCGCTGGAGCGGCTCGACCCGGCGGAGCGGTTCGGCGAGGACGTGCACACGGTTATCGTCCTCGTGTCGGGGTCGGGGTTCCACCGCGGAGTGGTGACGGCGTTACGGTATGCTCAGTCCATCGCGGTCCTAGGCCGGGTCCGGGCCGTTCACGTCAGCCTCGATAAGGAGTCGACGGAGAAGCTCCAGGCGGAGTGGGACCGATGGAGCGGAGGGGTGCCGCTGGTCGTGCTGCCGTCGCCCTACCGCTCGCTCTGCGGCCCCTTGATGGAATACCTGGACGAGGTCGAGGCCGAGCTGCAACACGACATCGTGACGGTCGTGATACCGGAAGCCGTCTCCAGCCGGTGGTGGCACCACCTCCTGCACAACCAGAACTCGCTGGCGATCAAGTCTCGGCTGCTCTTCCAGCGCCACAACGTCCGATCGCGGGTCAAGGCGTTCATCGTGACGAACGTACCCTACTATCTCTTCCAAGAAGAGGAATGGATTCCCGAGCCGACATCGGGCGCCGGCTCGACTTCTGTTGTGTGAGAGGCGGGAACGACAGTCGGTTCGATCAGTCGGTGGTCATCCCCGTCACTGGCTTCTGTTGGAGGCCCAGGCCCAGTAGCACGCGATGACGGGGGCGAAGACGGTCCACCAGATCGCCCACTCCAAGTACCAAGGAGCTTGTTCCAGGAGGAGCGCACTCCGCGCAGGATGGGCGGGATCGTAGAAGATCGTCACTCGCTTGCCCGGCATATGGGAGTCGACGACCACTTGGGCCCATCCACGGGGGGCCCTCACCGGGTCACCGGTCACCCTGTAACGGTTGCCCGTGAACCACCTCCGAAGAATTGCTGCCAAGCAGATAACACTTTATCCCGACTCTCCGTTCCAATAACTGTCGGGCCCCAGAATGGGACGGGCATCCTCTGGGGTGGCCGCAATTCAGCGCCTTCC
>DASWBA010000144.1:0-4671 GCA_036390825.1 Candidatus Dormiibacterota bacterium | reverse complement strand
CGGTCAATGAGCGATCGGTGATCCCACCGATTAGGATTCCCGATTGATGTGGAACGCCGTCGAGCTCGGTGAGCTCCACATTTTCCTGGCCCTCGCCGAAGAGCTGCACTTCGGCCGGACCGCCGAGCGGCTGCATATCTTCCAGCCGGGCGTCAGCGAAGCCGTGCGCAGCCTGGAGGCACGCATCGGCGCCCGGCTGGTCGAGCGCACCAGCCGCCGGTCAGCCTCACTGTCGCCGGGGAAGAGCTCCGCAGTAACCTCATCCCCGCCATCGGCTGCCGCCGCCGGTCGCGGAGGCACTGGCCGTACTAGGCGTCAACTACGGGCGCGGGCTCCGAGCGCTTCCTCGATGCCCTCGCCCAGGAAGTTGAACGCGATGACGGTGATGACGATCGCCGCCCCCGCCGGATAGACGAGCCACCACGCGCCAGCGGTCAGGTACTCAGTGCCGTCGCTGAGCATGCCGCCCCAGTTGGCTGCCGGAGGCGGCGGCCCCAGGCCGAGGAAGCTCAGCGCGGCCAGCGCGAGGATGGCGTCGGCGACCTGGAACGTCGTGTTGACCACGATCGTGCCCAGGGCGTTGGGCACGATGTGCCGCAGGACTATGCGTATGCTGCTAGCGCCCATCAGCTTGGCCGCCTGGACGTACTCCCGCGTCCGCAGCGTCAGTGTCTCGCCGCGGACGAGCCGCGCCGGGCCCAGCCAGGCGAACAGCGTCAGGATGATGATGAGCGCGGGAGTCGAGTTCGAGAAGATGACGGCCAGCAGCAGCAAGAGCAGCAGGCCCGGGATGGCGAGCATCGTGTCGACGACGCGCATGAGCAGGCCATCCCAGAAGCCGCCGAGATATCCGGCGACGGCGCCGTACAGCGCCCCGAAGATAGACGCCAGGAACGCAGATGCCAGTCCAATCTCCAAGGCCGACTGGCCGCCTATCATCAGCTGCCCGAGTTCGTCGAAGCCGTTCCCGTCCGTGCCGAGCAGGTGCTGGCTGGACGGCGGGTCGGTGATGAGCAGCTGATCCGGCTGGGTCTGGTTGGTGCGGTACAGAAGCGGCCCGACGAAGCAGAACAGCACGACGAACACGATGATCGTCGTTCCGATCCTGGCCAGCCGCCCGCCCCAGAACACGTCGTGGAGGAGCTCGCCGCGGTGCAGGCCGACTCCGACTTCGCCGCCTTCGGCGATCTTTTCCTGAGCTGGCCGCAGCATCCCCTGCGACGCGGAGTTGATGCTCATGCTGCTCTGCCTCCGGACGGGAATGTCGCTGTGGTGGGCGCGTGGCGTGCCGCCGCCTTGCCGTGCCCGGTCATGCGAGCCGCACTCGCGGATCGGCGTAGGCATAGGCGATATCGGCGACGAGATTGCCCGCGATGGTGAGCGCCCCGAAGACGAGCGTGGTGCCGAGCAGGATCGGGTAATCCTTGACGAGCGCGGCGTTGTAGGTCGCGAGACCGATGCCGGGGTAGTTGAAGACGACCTCCTCGAGGATCGCTCCGCTTAGCAGCCCCGGTATCGACAGCCCGATCAGTGTGATGATCGGGATGCTGGCGTTTCGGATCACGTGTTTGCGTAGTATCCGCCCGCGCTGCGCTCCCTTGGCTTGCGCTGTGCGAATGTGATCCTGCGACAGCGCGTCCAGCGCCGACGATCGCATGTAGCGGCTGAACACGGCGATCGAGACCAGCGTGAGAGTTGCCCAGGGCAAGATCATGGCCTTGGCGTTGGTGAACGCTGCCGTCCAGCTCGGACTCGACGGGGCGATGGGCGGCAGCCAGAAGAGCCGCAACGCGAAGAGATCAATGAGGATGAACGCCAGCCAGAAATCGGGCATGGCGTAAAGCACATAACCGACGCTCGTGATCAGGTGGTCGTCCAGTTTGTCGCGTCGCTGCGATTGCCAGATCCCGAGCAGTACCCCGATGGCCAGGGCCATGACCGTGGGGGGCCCGACCAGAGCGAGGCTCTTCGGCAGGTCCTGTGCGAAGACCGAGCTCACGGTCTGGTTGAGCTTGTAGGAGTAGCCGAAATTCCCGTGCAGCAGATGGTCGAGATAAAGCACGTATTGCCGGAAGACGGACTTGTTGAGGTCATTCGCCTGCTCGAAGGCCGCGATCTGCCCGGCGGTGGCGCGCGGGCCGAGGATGCCCCGGGCCGACCCACCAGGAATGAGGTGCAGCAGCACGAAAGTCAGCAGCGTGACACCGAGGAGAATCACGATGGACTGGGCAAAACGTCGTGCGATGTAGGCGGTCACGGTACTCCACACGGTTTCTCTGACAGTTATAATGGTAGCTATTAAGTAAACGTCAGAGGGTGTGTGAAGAAGAAATTGGGCGGATGTTACGAACCAGTATCAACGCTCGTGTCTGTTTTTTGGGTGTTAGGCTTGTAACCCGTCTTCCCGAGCGAGGAGCACGCATGACCGTGACTTGCACCAATCCGCTGTCACTCGCGCTGAATAGCTACCGATAATGGCACACTACGGGCGAATGCTCGTCAGGCGGCGGTGAGCTCGGGCGCATTAACCTGGGAGGAGGCCGATGGCACTGCTGGAAGTCGAGCGCCTCACTACTCATCTGGTGCTCCCCCGTCGGACCGTGCAGGCCGTGGACCGCGTTTCGTTCCAGATCGAGGCGGGCGAAACCGTCGGGCTGGTGGGGGAATCGGGCAGCGGCAAGTCGATGATGGGCGCGTCGATACTTCGCCTGCTGCCTGAGGGCGGCCGTATCGTCAGCGGATCGGTCCGGCTGGGCGGCCGCGACCTTACGGCTCTGCCCGAGGCTGCGATGGCGCACGTCAGGGGCAACGAGATCGGCATGGTGTTCCAGGACCCGATGGCGGCGCTGAATCCCACGATGAGCGTCGGCGACCAGATTGCGGAGTCCTTGCTGATCCACCGCACGGTCAAGAAGGCCGAGCTCCGTGAGCGCACCCTTGAGCTCCTGGCCATGGTGGGCATTCCGCGCCCGGCGGAGCGGGTCTCCAGCTACCCCCATCAGCTCTCCGGCGGGCAGAGGCAGCGTGTCTGCATCGCCATCGCCCTGGCCTGCCAGCCGACGCTGCTAATCGCGGATGAGCCCACCACCGCCCTGGACGTCAGCATCCAGGACCAGATTCTCAGCCTTATCCAGCAGCTGAAGCGAGAGCTTGCCATGGCGGTCCTGCTGATCACCCACGACATGGGTGTCATCGCCGAGCATGCCGACCGGGTCCTCGTCATGTATGCCGGGCAGATCATCGAGTCCGCGCCGCGAACACAGTTGTTCACGCAGACCCGCCATCCCTACACAGAGGCCTTGCTCACCGCGGTCCCGGCAGTCACAGTGGGTGTACGCACCGCGCTCGCGACCATTCCGGGCGCTCCGCCCGATCTGGCCAGCCCCGCCGCGCACTGCCGCTTCGTCCCGCGCTGCGCCTACGCGACGCAGGACTGCTCGGAACAGATGCCGGTCCTGCGAAGCGACAGCGACGGGCATGCCTACGCGTGCTTTCACCCCCGCCCGCATTCCGGAGGCGACTTGACGGCGGAAAGCGTGCCTGCCGGAGTCCCGGTACAGGTCATCGCAAGAGACCAGGAGCCGGTTCCGGCGCCTGAGCCCAAGCCGTTGCTCGTGCTCGACAACGTGGTCAAGGAGTTCCCGGCACGGGGCGGATTTGCGCGCCGGGTGGTCGGATCGGTCAAGGCTGTGTCCGGTGTCTCGCTCACCGTCAACTGCGGTGAGACCTACGGCCTGGTGGGCGAGTCCGGGTGCGGCAAGACAACGATAGCCCGCCTGATGGTCGCGCTGGAGGAGCCTGACTCCGGGACTATCACGGTGCAGGGTCACCAGGCCGGCCGGCTGCGGAGCCGGGCACGACGACCCCAGCGCGGCGACTTGCAGATGGTCTTCCAGGACCCCTACGCCTCGCTCGACCCCAGGATGCGCGTGCAGTCCATCCTGGCCGAGCCGCTGGTTGTCCAGCGGATGTTCACCAAGACCGAACGCGATGAGCGGGTCGCCCAGCTGCTCCGGGAGGTGGGAATGCCGGTCAGCTCCGGCCGGCAGCTGCCGCGCGAGTTCTCCGGCGGCCAGCGGCAGCGGATCGGCTTCGCCCGCGCGCTCGCCCTGGGACCGCGGCTGATCGTCGCGGACGAGCCGGTCTCGGCGCTCGACGTCTCGATCCGCTCGCAACTGCTCAACCTGATGGTGCGGTTGCAGGCCGAGCATGACCTCGCCCTCGTGATGGTGTCGCACGACCTGTCGGTCGTGCGCTACATCGCCGACCGCGTGGGCGTGATGTACCTCGGGAAGCTGGTCGAGACCGGCCCGACCGCCAGCATCTACGACGCCCCGGCGCATCCCTACACCGCCGGCCTGCTGGAGGCAGTCCCGGTGGCGGATCCGCGGGCGCGCGCCGGCCGTGAGCGGGCCGCGATCCGCGGCGAGCTGCCTTCGCCCATGAATCCGCCGTCAGGCTGCCGCTTCCGCACGCGCTGCCCGCGGGCGAAGGACATATGCGCAGCGGTCGATCCGCCGATGCTGCCGCTGGAAAGGCAGGCGCCCGGCTTCCCGGTTCATGAGACGGCCTGCCACTTCCCACTCCACCGGGTGGCCTGAGGCTCTTACTTGGTGTAGTACCAGTTCTCCGGATTAATCGCGTCGAAGACGTTGAACGGCGTCACGCCGT
>DASWBA010000143.1:0-11185 GCA_036390825.1 Candidatus Dormiibacterota bacterium | reverse complement strand
GGGGTCCCTGCATAGGCGCGAGACGTATCGATCACGAGCTCTGAATACAGTTGCTGCCTCTCGCCTTCGACAACCTGGCTCCCGATCACCCTTCCTGTCGCTATCCCGTCGCCAGGGTCGTCGGCCGCATGAAGAGGAGTTCGCGTGAACACAACCATGGCATTGGTTTCCAGATCCGTCCCTCGGATCAGAATCAGTTTCGAAGCGTTCGTTGTATCGACCAGCAGGGACAAGACCGTCCACGCGCCCCAATCCGTCCTCGCCGAGATGCCCTCGAGGGGCGTCACGTACACGGGTCCGATGCCAAATACCGGCCATGCAAGGCTGTGAGCGGACGTGTCGGTGACAGGACTGATCGGACACGTGGCGCCTGCTCGGACGACTGGGAACTGAACTGGTCGCGCCTCAAGCCTTGTGAGCTCAGTCTGATTGATGGGGTGCGCCGGAGCATTCATGTCGCGCAGCAGCCGTCCACCGAGGATCAGGCCTCCGATCAGCACCACTACTAAAGCGGCGGCGACGAGCGTGACGACCCCACGAAATCGATTGATCGACAGGGCGCGGCCACCACTGCGGACTCCGGCCTTCATTTGTCGCTCGCCGTCAAGTAGGAGCTTCTTGACCTGAAACTCCAGGTGCGGAGCCGGTGGCGTAACTTCGTCAACTGCGTCGTGGATCTCGGCCCGCAAGGTCATTGGAGCTCCTCCTGAATGGCAACATCCGGACGCAGGCGACGAATCGCCCTGTACAGCCGGGTTCGTGCCGCTGCCTCGGACGTGCCCGCCACGGCTGCGATCTCTGCCAGCGGCATGTCGAGGTAGAAGTAAAGAACGACGACCAACCGATCCTCGTGAGCGAGCTGTCGCAGCGCTCGGCGTAGGTCGGCGCGGCCGACGACGCGGTCTTCGCCCGACAGTACCGACAAGCCGCTCGGCAGCCCCAGGGTGACGCGAGTGAGCCACCTTCGCCGCCTGGCGTTGTGGCATTCGTTGGCGACTATGCCCAGAAACCAGCCTTTGAGCCGGCTTCGATCGTCGAGCCGCGCGAACTTGCGCCACGCGATGAGCGACGCCTCCTGGACGACATCCTCTGCCGCCGGCGCGTCATGAAGCATGGCGCAGGCCAGCCGGTAGGCTGGCTGCACGAGCGGAACGAGCAGGTCCGCGAAGGTCTGCTCGTCCACCGCTTGAGCCGCACCGGCCGGCTGGCTGGCCACGCCTTGCAACAGTCTGTACGCGGCTAGATCGGTATGGGGTAGCCCGCCGGGTCGAGCGCCGGCGGGTGCGTCGGCGATGGGACCGGGGAGATGTAGGGAATTGGCACCGTGACGGACGGACGCGTGGTCGTGTCAGTCGTCGTCGTGGTCGATGCGGCAGAGCTCCAGCCGCGGAGGACGTAACCGCCGGTGGCGCCCAGCAAGAAGGCCGCCAACATCGCGACTACGAATATGCGCGCGATGCCGGCCGGTATCGGCGCCAAAGGTAGGGACGCGCTGGCATTCATGTCGTGGTTTCTCCTTGTGTTTGATTTGGTGGCGAGAGCCGGCGCCGTGGCTTCGCTTGCATATACACGTCGCCGGGATGCCAGTTTGTGGCACCGGCGACGACGAGACCGCTAGGTGCGCTTGGCTGCGAGCTCGTCGACCAGCGCCATCACCCGAGAGTCGATCTCGTCTCGAATTCGCCGCACGGTCTCAAGATCCTGTCCCGCGGGGTCGTCGAGCTCCCAATCCTCGTACCGCTTGCCCGGGTAGATAGGGCACGCGTCCCCGCAGCCCATCGTGATCACGACGTCAGCGGCCCTCACGAATTCGTCGCTCAGCGGCTTGGGAAACTCCTGGCTGATGTCGATTCCGATCTCGCGCATTGCCTCGACCACCATCGGGTTGAGCTCATCGGCCGGGGTGCTGCCTGCAGAGCGGACGTGGACTCTGCCCTCGGCACGCTTGTTCAGCAGCCCCGCCGCCATCTGGCTGCGCCCCGCGTTATGGACGCACACGAAGAGGACCTCAGGGACCTTCTTCTCGATCATGCCCCCCAACCTATACGCCACCAGCTAGAAACGGTGCAGGATCGGAATCCGCGGCGCCAGGACGTAATTGAGCTGGATCAGAACGATCAGACCGATGCTGACCCAGGTCGGGAAGATCACGCAGAGCGCGGTCGCGACCGCATACAGGGATTGGGCGATCAAGATGCGCCCACGCATCAGGTGCGCCATTCCGGCCCTACCCTCCTCCCGGAAGAGGTTGGCCCGCAGACCGTACTCGAGACTCGCCAGCAGCATCGCGCCGAGCAGCACGATGTTCAGCCAGTACTCGAGCAGCGCGGGCTTCAGCCAGTAAAAGCGAGCCAGCAGCAGCGTTGAGAACGGCACCATCGTGACCGCGAACAGAAACAACAGGTGGATCCACACGTAGTTGCGATTGCTCCGCGCCAGCCGACCCAGCTGCGTGCCCTGGCCCAGCCAGAAGATGCCAAGAGTCATGAAGCTCATGGTGTAGACGAGGACGCTCGGACCGAGATTTTTCAATCCGTGCCAGAGCTCGCCCTCGGTGGTGCTCGAGCCATTCAGCGCGGGCACCACGAGGCCGAGGACGAGCAGCGTCATGCCGACCGAGAAGATGCCATCGGAGATGCCCGACAGCCGCTCCGGGCTGGTGCCGGAAAGGTCGGCCAAACGACGAGGGCCCTGGGGCTGCCGGCTCATGGCGGAAAGGATGCCAGAGGTGCGTTGCAGGGCTAGGGACCGAGGACTTCGCGCAGTTTGCGCGCGAAGGCTTCTGGTTGGCCCGGATATCCGGACTCGCCGCCCAAGAAGCCGCCGTGATGGCTGGGGAACACCGTCGCCTGTTGACCAAGCAGCTCTGCAGTGGCCAGGGACGTACGCCCAGTGAACACGCCCATGGACTCCTCACCCACCGCCATCACGATCCGTGTCGGCGACGCGGTGAGCGCGTCGAAGTCGGGGCGATAGGCGCTGACCGCCGATGAACGGTCGGAAAGCAGAGGATCATCACGAGAGCCGTCGTCCTCAACACTCATCCCAAACTGCGCGGGATCCGCGGCGGGCCTTGCGAAGTAGTCGTCGGTGAACTCTCCCCGCCACGACGTCATCGCGATGAACGCCGCCATCCCGGCACCCCTGCCTCTGGCCGCATACGCGTCCCGGACGCCGGCGAGGGCGCGCTCGGCAGCCGCCGCGTCCGGAAGCACCGAGATGAGAGGCGGCTCGTGGGCCACCAGGGTGGTCACGTCGTTGGGGTATGTCGCCACCAGCGCAAGAGCGGTGACCGCGCCACCGCTGCTCGCGAACATCTCGACGGGGCCGGCCCCGAGCTCTGTGATGACGGCATGGACGTCGGCTGCCTGGACAGCCGGCGTGTGGTCAGTCCGCCCGTCTTTGCGGATGCTGCGGCCAAGGCCACGCGGGTCGTACGTGATCACGGTGCGGTCGGGAAAGTACGACGCCAGGGTGGAGAATCCGCTCGCATCCATCGGCTGGCCGATCATGAACAGGGGCGGGCGTCCGCCGGCTGGAGGCAGCGGGCCTCGGACGTCGTAGACGATGTTGGCGCCGGTCGTTTCAAGCTTGTGTGTCGTCATAGAACTGTTGACCTCTCCTTGCTCAAGAAATCATCGGCCTGGCCGCGTGTCGATGCCGGGCCGTTAGTCGCCGGGCGCGCGCTGATAAACGTCGCGCGCGAAATCTTGCCGGTGTCGCGGCGGGTCAATGAGGTCACTCGCCCGACAACATCAAGGTCTTCCCGCTAGAGGACTGCGTGTGGGCGCGGCCGGCCCCGCGTTGCCGGTTGACTCTCTCCATTTCTGCCGACGTCCGTGTCGCGCGGCGACCGGAGTTGTACGGCTCGCCGTCGCCGGCGCGCGAAGCCAAGGAGTTCCGCGATACCGGATTCGATGCCCCGCGTAAACACCTCGATGTCAGGTACCGAGTCGTAATCGCCGGTGACGCCGAAGTTGATTCCTCCGAGATACGAGAAGACCGCGATGCCAATCCTGACCGAACCGGCGATCGGTACGTAGGGATACGCGTAGAGCATCTTCCTCCCCACCGCATACAGGGGGAACTGCGGTCCGGGCACATTGGTCGTCACCGTCTGGACCAGGTGTTGCTGAGAATGCACAGCCAGCCGCAGACTGAGCGCCAGAAGCATCGGCGGCGCGAAGCCCGTCATCTGGATCAGAACATCGGCGGCCACGGCCTGGCCGGACCCCTTGAAGGCGTCCATCTGAGCCCGGATTGCGTTGAGGCGGCCCACCGCGCTGCCGAGTCCAACCGGGAGGCCAGGGAAGAGTCCGGACACGCGGTTGTTGTAAATGCCGCGTTCGCTTTCGTTCCGGACGGAAACGGGAACCAGAGCGCGCACCACCTTGCCGGAAACCTCCTCGCCGCGATGGCGCAGCAAGTCGCGGAAGCCCTTGGTGATGGCACACAGGACGACGTCATTCACAGTGCCGCCGAGCGCGGTGCGTATCTCTTTCACCTGCTCCAGGCTGGCGCTTGCCCAACTCCACCGGCGGTGCGGTCCGATCGGTCCATTCAGCGAGCTGGCGACGGGTTGCGTCCATGTGCCGAGTGAGCGGATGAGGTTCCGGACATCCGTTACGTTGTGCATGCCCAGCCCGCTGGCGAACAAAGCGCGGGCCACCGGTGGTGTGCCGCGAATCGTCTTGAGCGGACTTGCGATGGCGTCCGCCGCAGCGTCGGCCAGGAGGTGCAGACCGCTAGGTTCCGGAGCGGCGTGCCATTTCGGCGCCGGACGCGGCCGCGCCTGGGGCTCGCGGTCGAGAAGAACTGTGAGCAGGTCAGTAGCGGACACACCGTCGACCATCGAGTGATGCACCTTGGAGATCAGCGCCCAGCGGCCGCCTTCGAGCCCTTCGACCATCCACAGCTCCCATGGCGGCTTGGCCCGGTCGAGGTTCTGGGCAAAGACTCGACCGGCCAGGTTGCGCAGTTCTTCGGCCGAGCCCGGCGACGGAGTCGCCGTGTGGCGCACGTGATAGAGGATCTGAAAATGTGGGTCGTCAACCCAGACCGGGCGGCCCAGGCCGAGCGGGACGGTACGCACGCGCTGGCGGTAACGCGGAAGTTTGGGAAGATGCGAGGCGACCGTCCGAACAAGGTCGCCATAGGTCGGTGCCGGACCTTTGAAGACCGAGACGCTGCCGATGTGCATCGGGTTGCGCTCATCCTCGACCGCAGTGAACATCGAATCCTGCGGGCTCATGCGATCCATAAGAGCTAAGCCCTGCGCCGAAAACGACGCCCCGTGATCTTGGTCGGCTCGATCCCGATCCGAAAAGGCTTGATGCCTGGTGCAAGCGGCCAGGGTGCGGCAGCATGGGCTGCCCAGGACACGTCATCGAATGAGTCGGTGGCATCGACGGCGACGCCTTGCACCATGATGCTCCAGCCGCTGCCCGCTGACGAATCGTGTCCGTCGATCTCGAAGCACACTTTCGACCCTGGCGTATGGGCCAGCTTGGTGCCGGACCCGGTGCGGAAGGCGATGATCCGGCCACTCATTGCGTAGTTGACGGGAAAGATCTGTGGCTGGCCGTCGACGACGATCGCAACCCGGCCGAGCTCATGTCGTTCAAGGATTTCCAGACATTCCCACTCCTTGATCTCCTCCATCTCGCCTGGCGATTCAGCTGCCATCAGGCGAACCTCCGCTCGAGGTCGATCGCTGAACGTCGGACCGAAATCTACGCCCGGTGATCTCATCGGCCCAGATGCCGATCCAGTGCTGGCGAGATCCGGGCGCCATCGGCCGGACCGGCCAGTTATGCATGCGTGCCGTGGGCATGCCGCGCGGCTCTGTTATGTCGTGGGCGATGCCCTTAACCTGCACGCTCCAACCTATGCCGCTTCTTTGGTTCCAGCCATCGATCTCGAAACAGACCTGCGCGCCGGGTGCGAGGTCCAGTTTGGCGCCGGGGGCTGTTCGGAAGAGGACGATGCCCTCGTCGAAGAAGTAGTTGATCGGGAATATGAGCGGGCGCATATCTCTGTCGACCAGGGCGATCCGGCCAAGGTCATGCGATTTGAGCAGCTTGACGCACTCCTGATCTCCCAGGACTTGTAGCTGCCCTGGTCGTGGAGCGGCCATCAGACCCCGCGGCGCATTCCGGTGTACGTGCCGCTTACCTCCTACTTGGCGGAGCGTGCTCGCCGCCGGCGCTGCGATACAGGGTACTGAGACCTGGGAGGGGATGGACCATCGGCCCGACCGACCTGACAGACCAGGGTCGACCGGCCGTGCGCAGGGAGGAGGCCCGCCGCTTGCCCGTTAACTTGCCAGGAACTTGTCGATGGCGGCGATTGCGTCTGGGTGATATCCGACGCCGTAGTGATTGGCGTCCACTGTGATGACCTCGGCCGATTTCACCTCGTCCGGGAAGCGCCGGCTGTCCTCGTCGGAGACTATGCGACCCATTCCGGGCAGGATCTCGCGGCCGGCGCGAACGAGCAAGGCCGGCATGATCACCGACGGCCACAGCGTATAGACATCCTGCTGGGCGCCATACACTGCGTCCTCGACGACCGCTTGCTTGTTCGTCCTGGTGGTAAACCCTCCTTCGACATCCACCAGGTCACCCTCCAGGTACGGCCGCCAAACCTCTTCGAACCCGGCCATGGCGCCGCTCGACAGAACCAGATCGACGTACGCCTGTCTGGTCGGAAAAACGGCGCCCAGTCGCTCCAGGCCTTTGGCGATCACAACCAACGAGGACGGGTCAGGCTTGCCGACCACATCGATCAGCACCAGCTTGCGGACGCGCTTGGCAAAGAGCGCTGTGGCCTTCAGAGCCACCAGCCCGCCAAACGACCAGCCCAGCAAATCGAAATTGGTCTGACCGAGTTGCGTCGCGATTTCGGCGACGTCGCCGGCGTGATTCTCCCAGCCGTATGTGCCGGGAGCGGTTGCTTCGCTCCCCCCGCGACCACGCGGGGTGATGGCGAGCACCTGCCGATCGTTCGACGCAAGTCGGGAGGCCAGCGCGTCGAGCGAGCGAGCGTCCTGGCTCAATCCGGGAACGGCCACGAGCAGCTTGCCACTGACCGGCCCGTACCGAAGGCCCGCGACGCGACCGATCGAGGTTTTGAATTCAACAGGGGTCGCCGTGGTGATCATGGTGAAATCCTCGCCATCAGAATCAGGAGGGAGCGAGTCGCCCGGGTCGGCTCAAGCCATCTCCACCTTATGTGTTGTCGCCTTGCGGCCCTGGCGATTACTCGCTCCAAGTTAGAGAGTAGGGCTTGGGCCGTCCGGCTGACAAAGTCGAACGGCCCTCCCGTTTTGGGACGTCCGAAGCCCGGCGACTGGTCCTTGAGGCTCCTTCGCCTTACAGCCACGAGATCTTGACGTCGCTGCTGTACTCATCCCATGCGGCGCCAAACGCTTTCGACAGCGCTTCCTCTTCCGACCCCGCAAACATCCTGGTCGCGACGTAGAGAACGATCCCGAGCGCCACTCCCAACCACGAGTTGAATAGGAAGCCGACTGACGGAAGCACCAGCAGGGCCATGCCCGTGTACAGCGGGTGCTTGACCAACGCATACGGCCCGGATGTGATCAGCCGGCCCCGAGGAACGTTAGTCAGAATCAGGAACACGGACCACGCCCAGTTCGCAATGCCGGCGGCCAGCATGACGAGGGAGAGCAGGCGAAGGGCGGCTCCCGGGCCGCCGACGTTGAAGAGCTGCGGGTAGGCGATGTTCAGGATCACCCCCACCGCCGCGAACGGCAGTGTGAACAGGACGATCCTGTCCCCACTGCCGATGAGAACGCCGAGGCTAAGGTTCAGTTCTTTTCGCGGCCGTAGATCACTCGGGGCGAGCATCTACTCGACCCAGACCTCGACGGTCTTGTGCTCCGCCTCGTCTTCGACCTCGACGATCTTTCCGAGCTCGCCGCTCTCGAGCATCGCGTTGATGCTGTCCCAGTCCAGCTTGGCGTCCTTCAGCTGCGGCGAAAATGCCTGGCCCATCTTCATGCCCCACCTGACCACACCGATGGGCACCTTGACGTTAACCGTCGGATGGCCCTCACGAGAGTTGTCGACCACCCTCACCCGCAGCGTCTTAGCCTTCTGCTCTGTTTCCTGCTGCACTGCCACGTTCAATCACCTCCGGGCACCACGTTGCCACCAAACATCGCCAAGGCAAAGAGGCGATTGGTAGGGTTGGCTGGGGTCGTTCGTCCCGGGGATGGGCGCGGCTTTGTCACCCGTTCGAGATCGACTCGGCCTTCAGCAGTCCTCAGACCGCGCTTTGTCTGCCTCCTGAGCTGAAAAGCGTGATGCCCAGCATCACGACCCAGATCAGGAAGACATAGCTGAGCACGCGCTCCTGAAGCCCTACGTGTGGGGTGGTCTGCATGAACCCCACGATAGTGAGCACAGCGAATATCAGAAGGATCGCGATTGATACGAAGCGAAACCAATTCTGAAAAGCAGCGGCTCCGGACGCAATCGCCAGCACCACACAGATGACCGCCGCAGCGCCAAGAACTACGGTCAAGGAAAACCTGCCTGGAGTCACACCGAGGCGGGTCGGGAAGAACGCCGCTACAGAGCTAAGTAGACCATTGCCGACCAGCAGACCTCCCGTGATGCGCATGGCCGCGTGTTGACCAGCGAGTTCCCAGACGCCAACTCCGACTGCCATTACACACACGTTGGAAACGATGACGAGTGGGACGACGATCGATCGCATCGGAGCGCCCTCGGCGCTCAACTGGCTTATCGATTGAAAGACGAAGCTATAGCCCTTGGTCAGGCTACCCACAACGAGGTCGGTGCCAATGAAGAGCACCGCACCGAGAACCGCGCTGATGAGGAGGAGGGTCGGCACTATCTGGTGGGACGTGAAGTCTGAATCACTTCTGCCAGATTGCCTCATTGAGAACGTCGCATGGCGGAAGCTGTTAATCACACGCTTCCGAGGCCATGTTGTGCCTTGGTGGGTTCGTCACCATTCGAGGAATGTAGCGCCCGGTAGATCGCATCGCAGACCACGTGCTGCGGAACGAGCCTGCCAATGATCCGGGTCTCTCGGAACCTCCGCTCCGCGGGATGGACATAGCCGTAATACGACGGCCAGGGCGTATATGCCCGTGTAAGCCGATCGAGATGTTCCAGCGCGCCTCGCTCCGTCACCTCGACCAGGCCTCGGACCTCAATCCAGCGGTTGGTGTCAGCTGGATCGATGACCAACAGGGTGGCACGAGGGTCGCGCTCCAGGTTCTTGCCCTTCTGCCGTTCTCGGGTGGTGTTGATGGCGAGGTCCTGACCTTCAAGAGCGAACCAGACCGGCTGCGTCTGCGGCTGGCCGTCCGGCATCAGGGTGCTGAGGATGCCGATCAGCGGGCGGTGCAGTAGGTCCAGATGCGAGGCGGGCAGAGGCGCTCGGCCACGCGGCGATCGCCGTGCCGGAGCCAGGGTACCGGTAACCCTGGGCATACGGTCCGCCGAGTGCTCATCAACCACATGGATCGGTGTGATCCGGCCGATGATCGGGACCTGACGATTCTCCAACTCCGCCGGCACGCAGCCTCCGAAGAAGTGATCTGCGCCCGCGTACATCCGGGCTAGCTCGTCAAGGTGAGCGCGTGCCCCGACTTCGATCAGATCAACTGAGCCCCACACTTCGATCCAGCGGCTGGAGTTCGTAGGGTCTATCACGAGCAGCGTCGCCCTGGGGTCCGCCCGTAGATTGCGCTCCTTTCGGAAGCCCTGCATCGTGTTTATCAGCAGCCAGGGCGGTTCATAGCTGAACCAAACGGGCTGCGTCTGAGGCTGGCCGTCCGGCAAGAGCGTGCTCAGCGCTCCCAGAAGCGGCCGCTCCAGCAGGTCAAGGTGATCTGGAGGCACCCCAGGACTCGTAGGAAGAACATGTGCTTCCTGGATGCCAGTACTCATCTCCACCGGTGTCCTCAAGACCGCTCCACCTGCTACCGCACCTCGGCCTCATGGGCAATTTCCACGTTGGGCCAACCGCGCACAAGGGGCGACTGTCCTCCCGGGAGCGGGTCTGATGTTTCATAAGCGACAGCTTCCGTACCTTGAGGCCTCAAGCTCTGCCGGCCGCGCTCCCGCGAGCTAGTGTCGTCTCCTAATCACCTACGAGCGCGGCGGGTGGGTCGTTTGCACGAAGAAAGGCGGGCGGCCATTCACGAGATCCAGCAGCGCTGCTGCTTTCTTCGTCATCGCTTCTTCCCCCCGAAGAAGGGTATGGCGGCGGCCTGCTTGATCCACGAGGCCGCCAGTCGCTCGTCGAGATCGTCCAAGGATGCCAGCTCGACGCCACGTGTGGACTTGCCCATCCCGACCGGAGTCACCGGCGGTTCCGGCTCGAGCGCGGTGCCGCGTATGAACATCAATTTCACATGGCCGGCGAAGGCGCCGGACGAGAAGCACCAGCCCCCGCCCACACCGTAGTACGCCATACCCCACTTCACCGCACGCCGGAGGTCCGATAGCTGCTCGGCCGCCAAGGCATCGATGCGCTCGGCGATGCGGCGCTGCGGCTGCGGCAAGCTGGCGATGTAGGCGAACACCGGCCCGTCGCCTTCCGCGGCCTTCGCGGGGCTTGCCTTGCCCGTCATGGCGACCAGCAGCTTGGCGGTCTTGGCGTTGGCAGTCTTGGCAGACGTCCTCGACGACTTCATGACCGTTCCACGCTCGCGCCGAGGTTGAGGAGAAGCTTGTCCGGCTGCTCGACCCACCGGACAAGAGCGTAAACATCCAGACGCCCGCGATCAAGACTCCCACTGCCTTCTGAATCTCTCTGCCCGCTAGCGAACTCGGCACGAGCGGCGCTCCCTCCTCAGCTTGCCGATCTTCTCCTCGACGGCGACGGTGAGCCTCTTCAGCGCAAAGGACTGCTGCGATATTGCGGACTTTGTTCTCCGCCTCGAACCATCCTGAGATCGTGCAGATCCCGTCCACGGTCGCATGCGCCCTCGGGTGCGGCTGCTCGAGGCCAGATGGTTGGTCGGCGTCACCAGGGCGGTCTGAGCTCGAATGACCCACGGACTGAGCTCCAACTCGCGGCTTCGCGCCGCTCCGCCGGCCCAGGCCGTGCTCGTCGCCGGCTATGCCGTCCTCGTCGCCACGCTTGCGGTCGGATCGTGGCAGGGATGGCCGGACCGGAC
>DASWBA010000142.1:0-19060 GCA_036390825.1 Candidatus Dormiibacterota bacterium | reverse complement strand
GCGCGCTTGACCCGCGACGGTCATCGTCACCGAACCACGCTGCACAAACCCGACCTGTTCGTTGTCGTGCCGGTGCTCGGGCACCAATACGCCCGGGTCGATGTCGACGAATCCAATCGTGACCCGGTCGGCGTGTAGCGGGCGCGCGACCACCCCATCCCAGATACGTGCCGGTGTAAACGCCGAGACTTTGCCAAAGACATTCATGGCGATCCTCCTCGAGCCTTCCGGCCCCCACCCTGCCCTCTCCCAGAGGGGGAGGGAACATCCATCGCGTTCCGAGTTGACATTTTCGCGCCGGCGTCTGCGATCTTCTTGCGTAAGTCTTTCGGGGCGAGCACCTCGACGGCATCGCCCCAGCCGAGGATCCAGGGCGTGATCTCGACCGTTCCGGTGACGGTGACGGTCATGTTCACCGAGCCCTTCGGCCCGTCGCTGAGCTTCTGTGAGGGATGCCAGGTCGATTCCCGGACCCTGGCGGCGGCTGGCGGGAAAAACCGCAGCCGGACTTCGGTTGGCTCACCGGAGTGATAGATGCCCCATGCCCCCGAGAGGTAGCTGTTGATATCGAAGTCGGCCGGAATCGCGTAGGTCTCCGTCATGGGCTCCGCCCGGGTAATGCGTTCCAGCTTGAAGGTCCGCATCTCCCCCAGCCCGCGATCGCGCGCGACCACATAGCTGCTGTGGCCAATCAGCGACGGCTCGAGGAAGTATGGCTCGATGAGCCGAGCCTTGACGGCGTGATCGGTGCTCGGATACCAGATGCGCACCACTTTGCGGCCGGCCCAGCCGAGCGCGACAGTCTGCAGCACCCTGGAATAGACAGGGTTGGGCGGCCGCGCCGCCATCTGACGCACGGTGGCGTGCACGTACTCCGCGACTGGGGTGGGCAGCACCGCCGCCAGCTTGGTAAAGGCGTCGGCAACATCGGGATCCGCCTCATCGCTGTGCCGCGACATGAGACGGACGCCCATCAGCAGCGCCATCGCCTCGCGCAGCGTGAACTTGACCGGCGCGATGAAGTAGTTCGGGTCGATGGCGATCCGTCCCGCCTCCTCGTAGACCGGGACGTTCATGGCCTCCAGCGCCCTGATATCGCGGTAGGTGGTGCGAGGGTTGACGCCCGTCCGGCGGGCGATCTCGCCGGTGGTCAAGCCGCGCGGATTGCCCTGAAGGAGCGTCTGGATTTTGAGGATGCGCGCACCCCTATCCCCCTTCTCGAACGAGCCCACTTCGTCGCTCAGTGTAGGCGCTGCTGTCGCGACGCCGGCTGATTCGGAATAAATTCAGGCCTCGTTCTATAATGGGCGCTGATTTCGCGCTCGCATATGCCATCGCGCCAGGCACAATTCGCGTGGTTACGGGGGATTTGTGGCCCTTCGCCTGCTCCATTTCGCTGACCTGCACCTCGACCGGTCCTTTGCGAGCGAGCGCCTCTACGGCGTTGGCGCGCAACGCCGTCGCGGCGACCTGCGAGCCGCCCTGCAGCGGATCGTCGAGCGCGCCCACCAGGCACAGGTCGACCTGATCACCTGCGCCGGCGATCTCTTCGAGCAGGATCACGTGACCCGCGAGACGGCCGGCTTCGTGACCCAAACCCTCGGCGGCGCCGGCCTGCCGGTACTGATCGCTCCCGGTCACGCGGATCCGGCGGTGCCAAGCTCTCCCTACCGGTATCTTCGCTGGCCGGAGAACGTCACGATTGCGGCGCACGACGATTTGCGCCCCTATCGGTACGGTGATGTCCAGGTGTGGGCCGCCGGCTTCATGCGCCCCGAGGTCTCCGAGGCGCCGCTGCGAGATTTCGCCCGCCAGGACGAGGGCACGCATCTCCTCCTGCTGCACGCCTCGGACATGAGCCAGGTGCCTGAAGGCGTGACGCCCTTTAAGCCGATCCTTCCAAGCCAGGTGGAGCAGGCTGGGTTTCATCACGCGCTGCTCGGGCACTATCACGACGGCAATACGAGCGGGTTGATGACGTATCCAGGCAGTCCGGAACCATTGGGCTGGAACGAAACCGGGCGGCACTGCACGGCGCTGGTCACGATCGAGGATGATGGCGCGGTGCACGTCATGCTCGAAGACATCAATCAACGCCGGTTCGCCCAGGAAACGATCGACATCACCGGCATGACCAGCCCCGAACATGTCCGTGACGCGGTGCTTGCGATCCGTGAGGGTAAGCACCTCGAGGGCGCGGTGATCCGGGCCACGCTGGTTGGGGAACGGGCCCGTTCGCTGATCATCGATCCCCAGGCGCTCTCAACTGAGTGCAGCGATGGCTTTGCCTACCTCGAGTTCCGCGACCAGTCTCGGGTGTCTCACGACCTGGAGGCGGCGACGCAGGAATTCACCAGCCGCGGAGAAATGGTTCGGAAACTCGTCGATCACAAGCAGGGATCACGCCAGGAGGAACAGACGGTCGGTCGGGCGCTGCAGCTTGCGCTCGATGCCTTCGACGAATGACGTTTAGCCTGTACATGGTGAGTCGTTCATGCGCCTGACGCGCATCGAGATCGAGGGGTTCGGCACCCTGCAAGCCATCGACCTGCGTTTCGGTCCCGCCATGAACCTCGTCGTGGGCCCGAACGAAGCCGGGAAATCGACCCTGCAAGAGGCGATCGTGACCGGCCTTTACGGCCTCGACAGTGGCGACCGCCGATCCGCCATCGTCGAGCGCACCGATCGCTGGCGGCCGTGGGAGGGCGGCGGCTTCGGCCTCGCCCTCGAGTTCGAACTGGACGACGGCTCGAGGCTGCGGGTCGAGCGTGACCTCGACGCCGACGTGGTTCGCGTCCTCGATCTCGCCAACGGCGCCGAGCTGAATGACCGCTTCGAGCGCGATCCCTGGGGCGGACTCCAAATTGGACGGCAGCTGCTCGGCATCAGCCGCGATATCTACACCAACACCGCCTGCATCTCGCGTAGCGAGGTGCTGCGCCTCGAAGACGCCGGCAGCATCAAGGAAGCGATCGTCGCGCTGGCGGACTCGGCGCATCCGGACCGGACCGCGCAAGCCGTGCTCGATCGCCTGCGCCAGGAACGAGCCCAGCGTATCGGCAGGCCGCGCGGCCGCACCGGACCGCTGCATGACCTCGAAAGCCGCCTTGCGGATCTGGAGCGCCAGCTCACGGCCGCCCGCCAGGCTCGCAGTGCCGTCGACGAGCTGGCGCAGAAGCGCGAGACGGTGACCGCACTGACCGAGGCGGAGCTCGCGGTGGTCCAGCTCCTCGACGCCGCCGTGCTCGGCTCCCGCCTGGACGAAGCTCGTCATCGCCTGGAACGGGTCGAAACGCTCGAGCGTGCCATCGCTGATGAGCGGGCAAAGCAAGAGGATCACACCCGCTTTGCCATGTTCCCGCTCGACCGGCAGGCTGAGGTCCAGGAGCTGCGCAGCCACCTGCGGGCAACCCGCGAGGCACAGGACGACCACGAGCACCGGGCCGGCGAGAACGCCGCGCAGGTGCAGCAACTCGAAGCCGAACGTGCCAAGCTCGAAGCGGAGGCGCAGGGTCACGAAACCCGCGCCCGAGGGATCGATGCTTCAGCGCTCGACCAGGAACCCGTCGTTCGTGAACTGCTGACCTCCCTCAACGTGGCCGATGCCCAGGCCCCCGAGGTCCACCTGCGGGCGCAAACCGCCGCCGAAGAGGCGCGCCGGATCGCCGAGCGTCATCCCGGCTTGATCGGCCAGAACCTCGATTGGCCAGCCCGCCAGATGGAGTTCCAACGCGTTTACTCCGAATGGCGCGAGCGCCACAATGTCGCGACCGAGGCGCGCCAGCGCGCCGGCGCCGAGCTGCCCCCACGTCTGGAGCAACTCAAGCACGATATCGCCCGCTACAAGGAGGTTCCCGACGTCATCAAGGCCGGCCAGCAATCCGAGGAGGCGATGCGGCGTGAGGAGGCGATGGCCGAGCGCGCCCGCAGCCGGCAGCGAACCTTTCTCGGCGCCATGCTCGGCGGGCTGCTGCTCACCGCGATGGCGATCCTGGTTGCCTTTCTTGCGCTGCAGGGCGGGATGCCACTGCCGCTCAGCGGGGCCGCCTTCTTCCTGCTCGGCATGGGTGTGTTGTCGACCGGCATCGGCATCTGGGTCCGCGGCGCCGCGGTCCGCGAGGTCGATCGCCGCCTTCGGGCTAAAGACGAAGCTCGCGTCAAGCGCCGGGAGATCCTGCAGCCGTGGGGCGTGCGCAGCTCCGGCGAGCTGCAGCAGGCGCTGGTCGAGCACCTGCAGAAGGTCCGCTACGACGCCACCCGGCTCGAGCTGGATCGCCAGGCCACCGAGTTGGAGGAGCGGGCGCAGCAGGCCGGTCGAACCCTGCGGGAGCTGGTCGGATCCTGGGGCCTCCCTCAGCCCGCCCCCACCGAGGAGGCAGTCGAAGCCACGGCCAGGGACGTGGAATCGCTGGCACAGGACAGCCTTGCCTGGAACGCCGCCAGTCAGCGCTCGCAGGAGGCGGCGCGGGCCGAGACCGAGATGGACCAGCGCCGAGAATCGCTCAGGCAGCAGCTCCACAGCCTGCTCGATCGGCTCGGATTCGACCGGCGCGAGGCGCTGGGCGCGGCGCGCGACTTTATCGCCAGCTGCGAGGCCGAGCGCCAGGCCCAGCAGGTTCGCACCCGCATCGAGCAGCTCGATGCCCAGCTGGCGCAGCTTCGCGCGCCCAGTGAGCGCTCGGCGGCCGAGCGGGCCAAGGCTGATGAGTACACTCGGCAGCTGGCGGCGATCTACACCCACGCAGGAATTGACGATCCCGACATGGAGGCGGCGGCCGTGGCCTGGGAGGCCGCCGTCGGTCACGCCCAGGCCTACCGGACCTCGAGTGTTCGGCTGGCCGAGCTGGAATCGCAACGCGGCGGCGTCACGGCCGACGAAGCGGGATCGCTCCGTCAGCTGGTCGACGACCTCACGCGCCAGTTGGGCGAGGTGGGCAAAAACGTGGATCCGACGCGGGCGGCCGAGTTCGCGGCACTCCCCCTGGCCGAGCTCGAGCGGCAACGCGACCAGCACCGCGACGTGAAGGAGCGAGCCCAGGAGGAACGCGCTCGCGCCGAGGAGCTCCTGAACGATCGGCTGACCCAGATCGGCGATGTCGCCGCGCTCGAGGAGGAGATCGCGACCATTCGCGAGCAGTTGCAGGAGCTCGAGGCCGAGGCCCACGCCTACGACCTCGCCATCGAAACCCTGGAAGCGGCGGCCAAGTCCGTCCGGCGCGCCGTGATTCCGCGCCTCAAGTCGCAACTGCAGGGTCAGCTGTCCCCGATCACGAACGGCCGCTACCGGGACGTGCGGATCGGCGAAGATCTCGCGCTGTCCGTCAAGACCCAGGACCAGCGCGCATATAAAGATGTCGACAACCTCAGCCTCGGCACCCGGTCGTTGATTTACCTGCTCGAGCGCCTGGCGCTGGCACGGATCATCGGCGGCAACGCCGAGCCACCACCGTTGCTCCTCGACGAGGCGCTGGTGCACGCGGACCGCCGCCGGCTGCGCGCCGCCATGGACGAGCTTGGCCGCCTCGACCACCAGGTCATCCTTTTCTCAAAGGACGAGTCGCTCGCCGACCGTGCCGAGAAGAACGACGACTGGACCATCATCCGCCTGCCGGGACCTGCTCTCGTCCAGGCGTCGGCGGAGGGAACGCCGGCCAATGGGTCGAGCCCCGACCAGGTCGAAGAAGAAGTCTCGACCTAACCGCGCCGATGCTCGGCGGAGCCGCGCCAATCTCGCAAGTCAGGGAATCTACGACAGACAGCTGTCAAAACCGGGGGGTAGGCTGCCGTCATGGGCAATGTCATTCCGTGGTCAGATATCCATCCCAGCATCAGGTCCGAAGAGCCCTTCGTCGCCGTCGTGATCGTCGACCCGCAGCGTGAGATTTGCATCAGCGAGCTCGTGCCGTTTGAGGAGCAGTCGCTGCGCAGCCCCGAGGTGGCGGCGCAGGAGATGATCGGAGCGGTACAGGCGGCGGCAGCCCGGGTCGCCAGCGGTTACCGCGCGCGTCGCAAAGAGGCGCCCACGCTGCTGGTGCTGCCGGGCGGCGCCAGACGCCCGTCGCGCAAGCGCCGGACGCAAAATCCGCCACTCATGACGCTCTTCCCGGAGGAGTGAGCCGCTCGATGCGCTGCTCGAGCCGCGACTTGGCCACCGGCCACTCGCGGTCCGTGATGGAAAATACGACCGTGTCCCGGTAGCTCCCGTCGGGTCGGATCCGCTGGTTGCGGAGCAGCCCCTCGTACTTCGCGCCCAGCTTCTTGATGGCGGCCTGCGAGTGGAGGTTGCGGATATCGGTCTTGAGCGCCACTCGGATGGCACCCCAATCCTCGAAGGCGTGGCGCAGCAATAAGTACTTCGCCTCGGGATTGACCACGCCGCCCCAGATGTCGGGCGCGTACCAGGTCCAGCCGATCTCAGCCGTTCGGTCGTCTTCCTGGACATCGAGATAGCGAGTGCTGCCAACGAGGCGGCCACTCGGGACCAGGATCACCGCGAAGGGATACTCACGGCCCAACGACTCCGCCTGCATCGCCTTTTTCAGCCAGCCCTCCATGGTTGCCTCATTGACCGGGCGGGTTGGCATCCACTCCCAGATTTCGGCGGCGCGCCCCGCTTCGAGCAGCGCGGCGGCATGCGCCGGCCGCATCGGCTCCAGCCGGACGTGGTTCCCGGTCAGCGTAATTGGTCCGAGCGACGCCATCGCGCTAGAAGGGGCGCGCGACCATGAGAAAGAGGACGACCACCAGCAGCAGCCAGGCGACCAGCTGAACCGTCACGGCGGCGCCGGCCACAGCGCTGGAGGCCTCGCCGGCCGCGGTGCGCGCCCGCCGTAGGTTGGGGGCGAGGAACGCCCCGTCCAAACCCATGGCCGCAATGAAGAGCAAGACGCCAAGCACGAGCCAACCTGTGAACAACTTGAAGTGTCCGATCCATAGCAGGACGCCGGTGATCAAGACGAGCGCCGATCCGAGGTAGACCATCGCCAGCTGCACGCGCCCGGCAAACTGGTAGAGCGCCTGTTGCGCCACGTCGGCGGCGCGCGCCGCCATCGGCCGGAGCAAGGCATGCGTCGTGACACCACCGAGAAGCAAGATCGCTCCGAACACGTGCAGCGTTTTCAGCACCGACACGTCAGCAGCATAATGTAGCCGCCTCCGGCGTGGAAAAGGCGGCGGTAATATGCCGCCTCCGCATGCCGTTTATAGTTGCTCCGTGCCAGACGAGGGGCGTGGCCAGGCCGAGGTCCTCATCCCCAGCGCATGGCTCCTTCCGAACCTCAGCCTTGATGCCGTGCGCGCCCTGCAGCGAGGCGATACGACCTCTGACCTGGAGAAAGGAGACCTTCGGCTCGCCGGCGTCGAGGTGCTCATCGCCCGCAACTGGGTGAAAGAAGAGTTCTGGCCGCGCATCCAGGACGCGGTGCAAAAAGGCTACGCGGCAGAAAAAACCTACACCTTCATGCGCGCGCACGCGGACCGGCGCGGAAGTCGGCGGGCAAAGAAGTAGACCTTAGCTCGCCTCGCGCCTCGAGGGCGCCGTTACGATGATCGGCCGCAGCGTCGCGTCCTCGCGCTCGGCAAAGGCGCAGACGCGGTTGCGACCCAACGCTTTGGCCTGATAGACGGCGCGGTCGGCGGCGGCCAGTAAGTCGGACGCGGTTCGCCCGTGTGCGGGGAAGAGGGCGACGCCGATGCTGACGCTCGCCGGGACCGAGCCATCTCCGCTCTTCAGCACAATCGACTCGACCCCACGCCGGATTCGCTCGGCGACCGCCATCGCCTCAGGCAGCGTGGTTTCCGGCATGAGGACGGCAAATTCGTCGCCGCCGAAACGGGCCGGCACATCATATTCACGCAACGACGCCCTGATGGCGTCGGCCACCCGCCGGATCATCTGGTCCCCCATCAGGTGGCCGTATCGATTGTTGACATCACGGAGCAGGTCGAAATCGGCGAGCACGACGCTGAGGGGACGGCCGAAGCGACGTGCGCGCTCGACCTCCGCCTGCGCCAGCTGGTTCCAGTGCTTCATATTGGCCAGCTCGGTCTTCGGGTCAGTCCGCGCCTCCTCCTTGAGACTGGGGACGAGCAGGGACCGGTAGATCAAGAAGAGTGGGCCGAGGCAGAGTGGTACGAGCCATGGATTCTTGAGCCAGAGCAGGGAGCCCATTGCGCCCACCGACATCAAGGCCAGGTCGGTCCCCACGTTGTCCCAGTCCATGGTGCCGGCGCGCGAAATTGCGACGCCGCGCGCCCACATGATCACCAGCGCGGTCAGAGAGTGATTGAGGCCAACAAACGTCAGCCCGGCGAGCGCCACGTAGAGAACAGCGCCCTCGGTGCTCGACGGCTGGGTCGGCTGGCCAATGCCGGCGATAACGCCGGCAGCGATCGAGCAGAGCACGAAGTTCGCGACGTTGAAGGCCTGGATGTACCAGCGGTAGCGCACACGGAGCAGCTCAACGGCATGAGCGGCCAGGATGATGGCGACGACGTAGGCCGGACGCAAGAGAATGGCCCCGGCGAAGAAGAAAATCGTCGTCGTGTAGTAGGACTGGTGCTTGGGGCTCTTGACCTTGAACTGCTGCGCGATCGTCGCGCCGAGGAGGAGGACGAGAGCGATCGGCAGCCGTTCCAGCCGCGGCGGCGCCAGCAGGATTCCGGCAATGCTGCCCACGACCGCCGTGACCAGCACGACGCCGATGTAGATCCGTGCCGCGCGCGGGAGATCGCTCATCGACTTCAGGCGGCCCTGGCCTCGATCGGCTGCACCTGCGGCTGGCGTCGTGTCAGGAGCGCCGATAGTGCCACGCGCGCCAGCAACAGTGGGCCCGCGGTGGCGAGCAGCATCCAGGGTCCGGCCTCCAGTGTGAGGACCAGCATGGGGCCGGCGATCCAGACGGTGATCAGGTCCGCGCCAAGCAACTCCGGCTGGAACAGCCCCGACGCCATCGGCGAGAGGCCTCGGCCGAGCCAGAGCACGCCGGCCAGCAGTAGACGGTTGACCATGACGAAGGCACAACCGGCTGCGAGGGCGGCCGCCACCTGACCAAGCGCGCCATCCGGCAGCAGCACGGTCGCCCGGTGGTAAAAGGCGGCAGCGACGGCCGCACTGGTGAAGTAGTTGCAGACGTTGAACCACTGGATGTGGAGCCGCCGCCGGAGCCGGGCTTGTTCGGCCAGGTGGATCAGGACGATGAACGCCACCAGCTGCCACGCGTTCAAGATGGCGCCCGCTACGACGATGAAGGGCAGCGTCACCTGGTAGGCCTCGTGACGGAACCCATGCACCGGGTAGGCGTGGGCCAGCATGCCCAGGCCGGCAAGAACGGCGAAGACGACGAGACTGGCTGCCGGGCCTTCGCTCCGCCAGAGGATGAGGGCCGCCGCGGCGGCGGCGATGCTGACGCCGGCGATGTAGGCGAGGGCGGCAGTCGAGAGTTGACCCCGTGCCATGGCTAGTTGCTCCAGCTCACCGCGTCCCAGGAGACGCTATCCCACGACACGCTATCCCAGGACACGCTATCCCAGGAAACGGTGTCCCAGGAGACCACTGGGAGCACCGAGAGGCTGTGGGCCGCCATGTAGAGGACCTTCAGGTAGTCGTTGGGATCCAGGCCACGATCGGCATTCCCAACCAGGCCGGTATAGGTGATCGCGTGCAGGGCGTCGGGATAGCCGGCGCCGCTACCGGCGAAACCGAGACGATTGGCCGTTGCCAGCAACACGCCTTTCAGCTGGCCGGGGCGCACGGTCGGATTGCTCTCGATATAGAGTGCCGCGACGCCGCTGACGACCGGGGCCGCCACCGAGGTGCCGCTGAGCTTGATGTACTGCGAACCGACCGCAAAGCTCGGGTAGTTCAGCGCGAAAGTGCTGTTGGTGGCGAGGGTGGTGATGATGCGCTTGCCCGGCGCGACCAGGTCGGGCTTGGTCACGCCGTCCTGGGTCACGCCGTAGCTCGAGAAGCCGGCCAGCATATCGTCGCTCGTGGCGGTGGTGCCCTGATCGTCGGTCGCGCCCACCGTGATCACGTACGGATCATTGGCGGGCGCATAGAGGGCGCTGTTCGGCCCACTGTTGCCGGCGGCGACGACCACCACGAGGCCTTTCAGCCAGGCATATTCGACGGCCGCGTCGATCGGGCTGGTGCTATAGGACTCCTGCACCGAGGCTTGCAGCGACAGGTTGATGACGCGGATGTTGTAGGTATTTCGATTGATGACCGCCCACAGAATGGCGTTCATGATCGCGGAGGTGGGTGCGCCGCCGGTGCCATCATTGACCCGCAGGCTGATCAGGTTCGCCTGGGGCGCCACACCAATGTATTGTCCGAGGCTGGCTGTGCCACTGCCCGCGATGATGCCGGCGACGGCGGTGCCGTGGCCATAGGCGTCATCGCTGCCATTGACGTTCGGATTGAAGTTCTGGCTCATGATCACGCGACTCCCCAGGTCCGGGTGCGACGCGATGCCACTATCGATCACGGCGATCCCGATGCCCCGCCCGGTGAGGGGCGCCAGAGGGTTGCTCCAGACCTGGAGCGAATCGACCACCGACGGGTACGCCGTCGCCAGCGCCGTCGGGTCGAAGGGGGTATCGGTCAGGGTGACGGGAGCGTCGTAAATGAGGCGGGCGACGTTCGTGTCCGCGCGGAGGTGGTCGATGAGCGCGGCCGTCAGTTGGACCGCGATCCCGTGAGCGATCGGGACGCGCACCGTATGTTTCAGACCGGAACGCCGCAAATCGGCTTCCAGCACGTTGAGATCGCCGCGAGCGACCACGATGACATTGATCGATCGCCCGGCCTGCATCGCCTTGAGGACGTCGCGGTCGAGGTGGGCCTGGTTGGATGCGGCGAGGACCGGAATCGTCGGGAGACCAGCCAGCGCCACCCCGGTCGCAGCCAGCAGCGCCAGGAGCACCCGGTGGAAGGTTGACAGCTGGTGACGGCGCGATGATGGCTGGCGCATGATTCGGTGACGCCAACGTAACAGCCGTGCCTTACGTCCCCCATAACGCTCTATGGACCGTCACCTGCTAGCCTCAAACCCCGTGCGGACGTGGGCGACGTTACGAATTCCCTTACGGAATAGCTTCCTCGACCCCAGCCCGACGACTGCCGCATGAACCCCATTACCTCGATCGCCAGCCTGAGTGGCGACCTCTTGATCGTCGTGATCGCCGGACTCGTCTTCATCGAAGAGACCGGGATCCCGGTCCCCTTCGCGCCCGGCGATCTCCTGCTGATCATCGCCGGGATCGCGATCGCCAGTGACACGGTTGATCCGATTCCGATGGTGGCCGCGCTCCTTACGGCCACCGTGTTGGGCGCCATGATCGGCCGCGAAGTCTTCGCCGCGGTCGGTCGGCCGGCCCTGACCAAGGTCGCGGACGCGCTCGGGTTCCGACCCGCGCTCGAACGGGCGACCCGCCTGCTCCGACGTCGCGGGCCGCCGGCGGTTTTCATTGGCCGGCTGATTCCCGGCCTGCGCATCAGCACCACCCAGGTGGCGGGCGTCAGCAAAATGCCCCGCCTCACCTTTGCCGCGGGTCTGATCCCGTCGGTTGTCGTCTATATCGCGGTCTTCGTCGGGCTCGGCGCGTTGGCCGGCCAGCCCGCGGTCCGGCTCTTTCACCGGGCCGAGCATCGATTTTTTGTCATCGCCGTGACGGTGCTGGCCGTCGCCGCCATCATCCTCTCGGTGCGCTGGCTGGCGCGCCGTGGCGCCCTGTCGGCGCTGGAACCGATCGTGTTGGGCGTGCGACGTGATATGGCCGACACCATCGACGACGCGATTTTCGGGGGCGGCGAGTGGCGCGTATATCCGCTGGTGCGCCGGTTGTGGGCGGGCCTCATCGACCTGGCCATAGTCTTCATGGTCGCCGTCCTCATCCTCACTGCGGTATCCGGGCTGGACAACACCGAAATCGTCCTCGACCCCGAAGGCCTGTTACTGCTGGCGGTGATCGCCCTGGTGTATCGGGTCCCGATCGAGGCGCGCACCGGCCAGTCGATCGGCAAGACCTTGATGGGCATCTCGGTCTACGGACCCGCCACGGGGGTGCCCGGGTGGTGGCGGGCCGCCGTGCGCAACCTGGTCGGGGTCCTCTTCCCCCTCTGGCCGATCGACGCGGTGCTGGTGTGGCGCACTCGCCAGCGCCAGCGGCTTGGCGATCTCGCGACCAGGACCGCGGTTCGTCGGGTCTCTCACTGACGGCCACACTGCTGGCGCTGGCCGCCAGCCTGAGTTGGGGCGTCGGAGACTTCATCGGCGGTTTCAAGACGCGGCGCCTGGGCGCGTTCGCGGTGCTGTTCGTCTCCCAGCCGCCGACCCTCCTGCTGATTGCTGCCGTAGTCGTGATCCGCGGCGTCCCGATCGCGCCCGGTCCCTGGATCGTGGCCGGAGTGGTCGCGGGTCTTGTCGGCCTGGTCGGCCTATCGGCCGCCTACCGCGGGATGGCCATCGGCGTGGTCAGCGTGGTCTCGACCATTGCCGCCACCGGACCAGTCGTCCCCATCATCGTTGGCCTGGCGCTTGGCGAACGGCCAACCATCCTGCAGTTCGGCGGTATTGCCGTGACGCTTGCCGGGATCGCGCTCCTGGCCTTCGATCGACGGCCGCAGGCCGGAGGGAAGCTGGTTCCCGGCGTGGGCCTGGCGCTGGTGGCGGCGCTGTCGTTCGGCGTGTTCCTGGTCGCGATCCGGTACGCGAGCCGGCCCGACCCCGTGTGGGGCGTGCTCGCGACCCGAACCGGGAGCGTGCTGGCGCTGCTGCTGCTCGGGCTGGCGTTCCGATCGCGCATCAAGGTGGCGCGTGCCGACCTGCCATCCCTGGTTACCGTGGGCGTTCTCGATGTGTCCGCCGATGTCTTCTTCGCGTTCGCAACCACGATCGGCCTGTTGAGTATCGTCTCCATCCTCTCGTCGCTCTATCCGGTGGCCACCGTCATCCTGGCCCGGATCGTGCTCAGGGAGCGCATGGCCCGGCTGCAGCAGTTCGGGATCGTCATGGCCCTGGCCGGAGTGCTCTTGATTAGTATCTGATCGGCTAGGGACGGTAGCCGGCCAGCAACTCCAGCACGAGATCGACTTCGCTGGCGGTGTTGTAGTGCGCAACCCCGATGCGCAGCGTGCCACCCTGCTCGGTGAGACCAAGCCGATTCATGAGCTCGGTCGCATAGTGATCGCTATGCGTGGTGAAAACGTTCTGGCTTCCGAGCCAGCGGGCCAGGTCCTCGGGACGATGCGGCGCCCAGGTCAGCGACACCGTCGGTGCGCGCCGGTCTAACTGTTGGGGGTCGGTGATCCCGTAAATCTGCACACCCTTGATCTGGTGCAGGCCGTCGATCAGTCGAGCCGCGAGCGCCCGCTCGTGGGCCTGGATGCGGTGCATCGCGGCCTTCAGCGCCGGCCGTACAACCCGATCGGAGCCACCGAGGTCCGCCAGGTATTCGAAGGCGCCGAGCATGCCAGCGAGACACTCGTGGTTCTGCGTGCCGGTCTCCCAACGGCTTGGCCCTTCATCGCTGGCGGGGCGCACCTTGTAGGGACGGAGTCGCTCGAGCAACTCGCGCCGGCCATACAGGACACCCTGGTGCGGCCCGTAGAACTTGTAGCTCGAACAGACGAGAAAGTCGCAATCGATGGCGCGGACGTCGATCAAGCCGTGCGGGCCGTAGTGGACGGCGTCGACCCAGACCCAGGCGCCCACCGCGTGGGCGGCGCGTGAAATCGCCGCCAGGTCCGGAATGGTGCCGACCGCGTTGGAGGCATGGGTCACGGCCACCAGGCGCGTCCGCGGGCCGAGCTGGCGCTTGAAGTCTTCCATCTCGAGCGTGCACTGTGGAACCGCGATGTCGACGAATCGCACGATGACGCCTTGCTCCTGGAGGGCGAGCCAGGGCGATACGTTGGCGTCGTGTTCGAGTCGCGTGACCAGGATCTCGTCGCCCGGCTGCAGCTCGCGCCCGATGGCCCGGCTGACGGCGAAGGTCAGTGTCGTCATGTTGGGACCGAACACGATCTCGTCGGCTGACCCCGCGTTGAGGAAGACCGCGGCCGCACTCCGAACCTGCGTGATCAAGGCGTCGGTCTGCTCGCTGGTCGCAAACACCCCTCCTCGGTTGGCGTTCATGGTGCGCCAGTACCCCGCCGTGCGGTCGATCACCCGCTGGGGCACCTGGGTCCCAGCGGGATTGTCGAGGTAGACAACGGGTTGCCCCTCGATCATCAGGGCAAGCGCCGGAAACTGGGGTCGAACGGATTGGAGATCGAGGTCGATGGTGGTCGGGCTCGCCATCAGCGACGCTTGCTCGACGCTTTGACGATCGCGCGAGCGGTGAGGAGGGCGACAATCGCGACCAGCTGGCCCATCAGGATGACCCGATTCAGGTCAAGGGCCGGCTGCCACCTGACGTCTCCGTCCTTGATCACAAAGGCGCCGACCGGCCGCGATGAGACCCCAAATCCGGCACCACCCGCCTGCGGATTCTGTTGATCACCGCCGCCACCGGCGCCGCCCGTGATTCTCGCCGCCGGGATGACGGTGACGCCATTCTTTTCGTAGGGCGTGCCAAAGACTTCGCTCACCCGCATCGCACCCTTCGCCTCGTTGACGACATCCATGACACGCATCGCAGTCCTCCCTGGGATTGGCCCCGCCGCCGAAAACAATCGCCGACGTCCCTTCAGCCTAACGGTTGCAGGTTAATCGTCAGCCATTCGGCAGACGCAGGAATCGCGACTCGATGCCGACCTGCTCAAACCCGAGCCGGCGATAGAACGCCTGCGGCCAGTCGTTGACATCGGTGACCAGGAAGACAAAGTCGTACGCGCGGGCGGCCTCCAGTGTTTTGCTGACCACCGCCCGAGAGAGTCCGCGCCGGCGGTAGGCTTCGAGCGTTTCCACGGTCTCGATCTGGGCGGTGTCACTTTCGGTTCGAAGCTCGCATGACGAGACGACGCCGCCGTCGACGATGGCCCCGAAGTAGCGCGTGTTGATGCGGCTCGCGGTGAGTTCGTGTTTGGCGAGGATCTGCGAGACCAGCCCGGGCGCGGTCGCCCAGGGCTGCTGGCGCAGCTCGAGCTCGCGAGCTGGCCGCAACAGCGTCCAGTCGACCTCTCGCACACCGCTGGTATCGACCTGCCGGCCTGGAGACCGGCGATAGGCCATCACGACGAAACGCTCCGCCTTGTAACCGACCGCCGCAAACGCCGGCGCGAGGCGGTCGGCAGCAACCTGGTGGTCGACGTTGATGCGACGATGCGCGATGCCGGCCGCGCCCTGGATCCGATCGGCCTCGGCGGCGAGCGCCCCGACCTCGGCGCCGTCGAGGCGGTCCACGATCAAGTAGTTGAGATCGTGCACCAGCTGGAGCCGCCGGTTGACCAGCGCGCGGCCCCAGCGAAAGGGAATGACCTGCTCGGCGGCACGCTCGTCCACCGCACGGATGAAGGCAATCGCTCGATGCCACGGATCCACGGTTGTGAGCGCGAGTCTAACCGGAGGTCGTCGTGAAGCGTCCAAAGACCAGGCGGGCCAGGCTGCTGATCGCGACGAAGGCCACGACGGCGGCTGCCGGAGCGAGAACGATGGGCCGGGCGACGTCGGTGCCCGCCAGTAAGGCGTGCAGCACAAAGACCGCAAACATCACGTACGACAGACGGTGCAGCCATCGCCATGCCGCCGGGTCGAGGTGACCTCGGAGGTAGCCGGTGATGGTAACGATCAGCAGCAGGTCGAAGCCGATCGTCCCCAGCCCGATCGGCAGCGCCGCGTACGAAACCCGAAAGGGGATCAGCAGGTCGAGCGGGCCGATGCGCGCCACGGCATCGAACGTCATCGCCACCAGGTGAAGGGCAACCAACGGTACCCAGCACGCGGTCAGGTACCGGTGGAGGTTCGAGAGGTCGCGATTGCGCACCGCGCCTTCGAACATCGCACTGCGCAAGGCCTGGCCGGTGACGAGGGTCGCCGCCAGGACGAAGAAGGCGCTGAGCGCCGCCGCGCGTGACGTCATCCAGAGGAGCTGGTCGAGGCTCACGCGGCGGCCGGAAGGAGACCGTCGCCGTCACCGACCGTCGGTACGACCGCGTGGCGAACGCCGCGCGACTCGAGGAAAGCGAGACCGGCGGACACGCCGAGCAACATCGCACACTTCGCGTAGACCTCGCCGCGCAAGGCGAAATCGGTGATGACGGAGACCTCGGCCAGGTCGGTTTTAACCGGCATTCCCGTCTTGGGATCGATCAGGTGGTGCATCGACTGGCCCCAGCGGCGCCGGGTGGTGCCGCTGGTGCACACGGCACCGTCGCGTATCGCCACGGCGGTTCGATCGCAGAGTCCGATATGCCAGCCGTCGCCCTCCGGCCCGTTGCCGCGCACGCGGAGGTCGCCGCCGAGGTTACAGACCGCATCATCACCGAGCTCATCGATCAGAAGATCGGCGAGCACCCCCTTGGTGATCCCACCCAGATCCAGCGCTGCCCCGGGCGCCAGCGCGACGGAGCGCGTCGTCCCATCGACGATCAGCACCTCGGGCAGGGCGGGAACCTGTATCGACTCGAGCGATGCGGGCTGCGACAGGCCCTGACGGAACGGTTTGTCGTAGCCGGCCGCCGTCAACGCCGGAAGAATGGCGGCGTTGACCAGTCCCCCACTCTCCTGATAGGCCCAGAGGGCCGCCTCCAGCATGGCGAACATCTCCGGGCTGACCGGAACGTAGCGTCCGTCGCCGGCGTTCAGGAGAGCGAGCTCACTGTCCCTGACGAATCGTGTGAAGCGCGCTTCCTCCTCGCGCACCCGCTGCTCGCAACGCTCGAGCGCTGCCTGCCCGGTCCCGAGGGCCAGCAGCTCGCAGGTTGAGCCGAGCGCGCTGAAATGTCGGGACGCGAGTTCACGAGACATAGCTCTTGCTCTGGATCGTGGCATCGTTGGGCAGCAGCGAGACCGAAGGATGCAGCGGCGCCTGGGAGGGTTTGGGGGAAGTGGCAACCACGCCGCCAGCCAGCAACGCCAGCAGCAGCGTGCCCAACGTCGACGCCCACCTCAGCGTCGTGATCGAGGACATCTTCCTCTCCCTGCCTGGTACAACGTGCCGATTCATCTCTTCCTGGCGCCCTCGAACCTTACGGTAGAAGCGGCCTTGCGAATCTGGCTGAAGCCGTCCTGAGAAGCGGCTGAGATCGCCTACGCGAGATCGAGGGTGATGCTGTGGTAGCCGTCGGCGCCGTTGGGAAGTGTGCCCGTGGCCTTCGATGTCTGTAACGTTCCCTCACCGTCGCGAGCCCGGACGCTGACGTTGTAATGTCCCGCCGGCAGGCTGGCCGCCAGCTGCCAGAAGCGCCAGGCGTTGGGGGCAAACTCAGCCTGCAGCTCCGCTGGCTGCCAGCTGCGGCCGCCGTCCCAGCTCAGCTCGACGGCATTGATCCGGCGGGATCCAGCGAACGCGATGCCGCCGAACTGGATCGAGCCCGCGGCCAGGGCGGCGCCGTCCGACGGCCGATCGATGCGCGACATGGTTTTGATGATCGCGCGCTCGTCCCAGCCGTTGTTCTCCCAGTACCCAGGCTGGTCGGTGGCGGAGAACCGGATCCGCGTCACCCACTTGGGCTGCTTCATGCCGTAGTGGCCGGGGAAAAGGAACCGGGCTGGAAAGCCGTGCTCCGGAGTCAGCGGCGCGCCATTGAGATGGGTCGCCAGCATGTGGTCGGGCGTCAGCTCGCTGAGCCGAAAGCTTTCCGTGTAGCCGTCGGCACTCTCCATCAGCATCCAGACCGCGTCCGACGGCACGGTGGTCAAGGCGAGCAAATCAGAAACTCGTGGGCCTCTCCAGAGTCCATTACTGATCAGCGTGCCGCCCACGTCGTTGCTGATGCATTCCAGCGTGAGTTCCAGCTGTTGCGCGGGCATCGCCAGCAACTCCTGATAAGTCAGCGATCGGGTTGGGAGGTTCAGGCGCCAGGTGGACGCATTCACGACGGGTCCGCCACCAAGATCTTTCTCGACCACATAGAAGTCGTTGACGTCGGTGATCTCCGTCCCGGCGTGGTTCCCTTGGGTGATCGCGAGGGCCGTCGTGAACCGCCGGACGTTGACGTAGCCGAGGCCAAGGACGGCGATCCCGACCGCGCCATAAAAGAGGTTGCGCAACAGGATCCGGCGGTCCTCGTTGACAGTACCTTCCGACACGAAACCGTCGATGACCCGGTCGACCAGCGGGATGGTGGCCGCGAGCAGCACGACCTCGACCACGACGCCGATCGCAGAATCCCCCGGCGAGAAGGCCATGGTCGTAACCAGGGCGCCGACCAGCACGGCGAGCGCGGTGACCACCGCGACGTAGATGCGCGGAAAGAGCCGGGCGCCGACCACCGCCGCAACGAGGTAGAGAGCGATGATGACGACGGTTGCCCCTAGGAGCAGCAGCGGCCGGGCGAGCACGCCCAACAGCTTGAGCAGGTTCGCGAAGGTGGACAGGGGCAGCACCTTGAGTAGCAAGTAGCCTGCCTGCTCCGGGAGCAACGGCACGGCCAAGAAGGCGTGCGCGAGGTAGTCGACGCCCAGAGCCAGCGCCCCGGCCCCGAGGCCGGTGATCAGCGGGCGGTGACGGGCCAAGCGGTTAGCGGCTGGCGGGTCGGCGGATCCCGTTGTACGCCAGCGCCAATCCAATGATGGCGACGACGATGCCGATGATGAGCCACATGCGCTGGCCCGTCATGAAACTGCCGGGCAGGACACCCGATCCTTGCAGGATCCAGACGGCGCCAGCCAGGATAGCTATTCCGCCGATCACGAGACTCAGGGTTCGCATGGTCTTACAGTACGCGCGCGCGTTTCAGTTTTCCCATGCGAACCCGAAGTTGCCGCGTTAACTAGGCTTCGGCTGGGACTGCCTCCGGTGCGACGGTGATCTCTTTGCCGGCACGCCCACCGGCCTCGACCTTCGCCAGCGCCAGTTGCCCGATGTTGAGCCCCTGGATGGTGGCGAGGTCACCGAGGGCCCGCAGGAAGTACTGGCGGCGACGCCGCTCTACGACGCGGCCGAGCTCGTGCTC
>DASWBA010000141.1:0-14551 GCA_036390825.1 Candidatus Dormiibacterota bacterium | reverse complement strand
CTTCCAGATGTCAAAACTCTCGTCATCGTTGTTGTGGATGCCTGCCCACAGCCGCTCCTCGTCGAGACGCAACTCTTTGATCAAGAACTCGTGGGCGTACGGAATCGCCTTCTCCTTGAAGTAGTCACCAAAGGAGAAGTTGCCGAGCATCTCGAAGAAGGTCAGATGGTGCCCGTCGCTGCCAACGACGTCGATGTCGACGGTGCGGAAGACCTTCTGGCAGGTGGTGACTCGCGAGAAGGGCGGCGTGGCCTGGCCAAGAAAGTACGGCTTAAACGGCACCATTCCCGCGCTGGTGAACAGCAGGGTAGGATCGCCGAACGGGATCAAAGGGGAGCTCGGTAACACCTTGTGGTCCCGCTCTTTGAAGAAGTTGAGAAAACGCTGGCGGACTTCCGCGCTCGTCATATCTGGCCTGCGCGCTTCGTCATTGTACTGAGTTCGAATCCTAGCGACCCAGCCATCGCCTTCGGCACCCCGATGGCCTCGGTCAAAAGTTGAACTGCATTAGTACGCTACGCACGCAGGTGCCGATCCAGATTCCAAGCACGCGCCAAACCGCGTGGGTCAGCTCGGCTGAGGCCGAGCCTAGATCTCGAACTCATCACATCGGCTCGAACCAGCGGGCGCGGTCGGGGGCTGGCTTCTCGTCGCGCTCCTCGACCCAGTACTCGCGGCCGCGCACCAGTCTGCCGTCGGCGGCTTCGAAGAACGAGAGCGCGTAGTGAGGGCCGACGGTCGGATGCGGGACGCGCACCTCTGAGACAGCGATATTTCCCGCCGCGATGATTTGGAGGACTTCGATCGACCAACCCTCCGGGTAGCTCTGATTGAACCCAACGAAATTCCTACGGCCGCGGATCCGGAGTTGCGCGTTCGGCCATTCCAGGACGAAGTCCTCGGCAAGCAGCTCGCCGACTGCGTCCCAGTTTCGGGCCTGTATCCGGCGCCAGAGTTCGGCGACGATCTCGCCGGGCTGCACAGCCCAAATTATCCCTTCTGCGGACGACTCGATCAACCATCAAAAGAAACGGGGTTTGCAGCCGATGAGGACCCGACGCAGTGAGTCGCGAACCTGCTCATCCAGGCGGGATAAAGAGTTGCCAGACCTGACCAGTTGACCCAGCCATCGCCTTCATCGTGACCGTCACAATCGCCGGGTAGCCCTAAGGTTCGCTGGCGACCGCTGCCAGGCAGCTACATGTGAGTCCGAACGACGAAGGTCCGGCCACCCAGCAATGCACGGAGCTCAGTCAGGAAGGCCTCCTTGAACATCGGCCAGTTATTGAAGACGATCGCCGGCGCCCCGATCGCAAAACCGAATTCAGCCGGCCAGTCCCCGATCAGCGCCGACCATCCGCAATTCGGACAGACGACAGTCGGCTCACCCCCAGCCAGCCAGTGCTCGATTGTGTCGTGGTGAACGTCGGGGGGAAGGATCGCGCCACAACGCCGGCAAGTGGGTGGCTCATAGTTCTCCACCGGGTGATGGACTTGGCGCTCCACCTCAACGTCGACGCCAATGTTCGCGGTGCCGATGAAGTATTCATTCCACGACCCTTCCTCGACGACGTCGCGCCATCGCCGTCCGGGCATCCACCCGCTGGGTTGCCGAAGCTCGTCCCTGTTGGAGTTGGTTGATACGACCCCCTTCCTTGAGTAGCCACTGCGTTAGCTTCTGTGCAAGCTCATCAATCTCACCTTCCGCGCTATCCAAGCGGACGACGGTCACCATGTGCTCGCTCACGGCGAAAAGGCTACGAGTTTCGTGCTAGTAATCGGTCCAGCGTCGAGGCAACGGAGGTTGCCACCTCGCCAAGCAGAGTTGCCAACCCTGACCAGTTGGCCCAGCCATCGCCTTCGGCCAGCCCGTCTCTGCTGGTTGCCATGGTCATAGCCCGGTCCGAACTGCGCCTTGCAATAGGGAGTGGCAAATGGCTGGGGTCAGCGCGGGTGACTCGGCGCCACCAGCGCCTGGACCGAGTCCGCCGGCGCGTTCTGACGTCGCGAGAGGGCGAGAGCCGGCACCGCGATGGCTGAGATCGCTGCTCCGACGACGTATGACGGGCCGTAGCCCCACACGTCGGCCACGCGGCCGAGGAGCGGCTGCGTCCAGACGCCGCCCGCCGAGCCCATCAGCGAATCGAAGGAGAGGATGGTTGCCCGCTGTCGTGACGGGATCATGCCGTTCATGTAAGTCTGGCGGATCGGCGACGAGGCAGCGAAGATGAGCGACCAGATGGCGATCAGCCCGATCACGACCCAGAAGTTCTGAAAGATTCCCATCAGGCTGAGAACGACCACGCCAAGGGTCGCCGCGGCGATCAATGCCGACGTGCGCCGGCGAAAGCGTCGACGGATTCGGGGGGCGGCTAACCCACCAAGGATCTGGGCGCCCGCGACGATCGCCGCCGCTAGTCCTGCGATGACGTAAGCGCGACGATCGCCATAGAGCTGCAGCAGGTAAGGCTGCAACGCGTAGAACGCGTAGATGCCAACGCCGCCGGTGAAGAGCGACTCGATCATCAGCCAGCGGACCGCCGGTACCCGCAATCCATACTCGATCGAGGCGGAGGTGATTTTTCGTATCTCGGTCAGCACTCGCCCACCCTTCTCGGGCGAGAATCCGACATCGTGCATCAGCCGGAAGGCCACGACGAACATGCCGATGAGGATCACGCCGCGGAGCACGAAAGGCACTCCAAGATTTGTCTGCTGAGCGATCAACCCTCCGCCAACGGAACCGGCCAGCGTCGCCGCTCCGCTGACGACCTGGCCACGCCCGAATACGGCTTCCAGCTGGCCGGTGAAGCGCGTCGCCTTCAGCGCGTCCACCAGCCAGGCCTCGACAGCACCGGAGAAGAACGTGAAGCCGAGACCGATGAGCACTGAAACGACGGCCCACTGCCAGAACGGGGCGTGGATTCGCCACAACAACACGTACAGTAGCGTCGACGCCGCCAGCGTTACCGTCCCGAGCAGGTACGAGACGCGGCGCCCGGCGGTGTCGGCAACAACCCCGGTCGGCACCTCGAAGAGCACCATGCCGGCGGTAAAGAAAGCGTTCGCCGCAAATGCCTCCAGGTTGGAGAGTCCCGCATCGAGCAGGAAGATGGTGTTGATCCCCCAGATGAGTGAAGCCGCCAGCGTGTTGCCCAGCAGAAGCACGAGGTATGTTCTCTGGATCGAGCCGGGTGTCGGCAGTTAAACCCCTCTTTCCCTGTCGCGGATCATGGTGGCGAAGGCCGCTGATAGCGTAGCCTCTCGCCCAAGGAAACGGCAGCGGTGAATCACCAAGTGACGCGGGTCGTGACGTGGATCCTTGGGTTCGGCTACGCACTCGGCTGGGGCGTTGCGGGATGGCTGTGGAGCGGGCCGCTGACTGATCTCGACTTCTTCGTTTTGCCCTCGATACGGATCGCGCTGAGCGGCCACCCGCTGTTGGTGTACACGGTCCGTTTCCAGTCGGTAATTGCGAATGACAATGGTCCGCTCGGCCTGGTGCCCGTCACGGCCGTCGCCGCCGTTGCGTCCTGGTTGGGACGCAACGACAACCGCTCACTGCGGACGGCCATCCTGGCCGCGCTCTCAATCTTTAGCCTCTTGATGGCGCGGGAAGCGATCGCCGCCATCGACCGATTGCGCGGGGCGCCTCTCGAGGGGCTATCGCGGATTGTGGCTTATGGCGTCTTTGCCGTGTCGCCGATTCTGTTGATCGGCGTCCTCGGCTACGGACACGTCGAGCAACCAATGATGCTGTGGCTGGTGCTGCTGGCGGTGCGCACCCTCACCCGGGAGCGGCCCGTGGCGGCGGGGGTCGGCTTCGGGCTTGCGATCCTGACGCGAACCCTTGCCGCGCTCCCGCTGATTCCGTTGGGATTGCTGCTTTTGGCCCGGGGCCGATGGCGGGCGATGATCTCGTTGATAGGGATCGCCGCTTTGATCGTCGCGCTCGGATTGTTGCCCTTCCTCCTTGCCGATCCAACCGACACGATTTACTCACTCCTCACGCATCGCGCCAGCCTTCCCGTGGGCGGCGGATCGATCTGGCAGCTTCTCGTGGGCACGCCATACCAATGGGTTCCTCAACACGCTGACATCCTGTTCGTCCTCGGGCTGGCCGTGCTCCTTAGTCTGGCCGTCATCGGTGCCCGCAAAGACCTGGAGCCTTCATCGCGCGACATTTATGGACTCCTGGCGTTGACGGCCCTCACGCTGCCGTTGCTGGCGAAGAGCGTCTGGCCGTACTACTTCCTCGACGCCTACGTCTTTGGGGCCGTGTGGTGGCTCGGACAGCAAGGTTCGCTGGCCCTCGGCCGGCGACTGATGGGGGCGACGGTCCCGATCATCGCCGTCGGGGGCACTTTCCTGACCGAGTACGAGATGGGGACGACCAGTGCGCGAATCCGCACGGTAGAAGGTGTGACCATGGGCGTGGTCCTTGCCATCGTTGTGGTCGCACTGACGGTCCGGCTTCGGCGGCGGCACCTGGCCCTGTCTTCAGCTCGAGACCGGTAACTCCTTCTTCAGGTGTTCGACCGCGGCCCGCTGCAGTCGCGACACGTGCATCTGGGAGATTCCGAGCCGCTTCGCGACTTCCGCCTGGGGTAGCTCGTCGACGAAACGCAGGTACATGATGCGACGCTCGCGTGGTGTGAGGTGTCGCATCGCCTGGTCGAGCAGATCCTGGAGCTCCACCTTATCGAGGTTCTCGTCTTCCCGGCCCAGTCGCTCGGTCAGTTGTAGGCCATCATCATCGCGGGGTGCGGGACCGGTCGATTCGAACGGAATCGTACGCTGCGCCGGGCTCGCCTCCATCGCTTCCAGCACCTCTTCCGGTTCAAGTCCGAGCTCCTTTGCGATCTCGTTGACCGAGGGCTGACGTCCGAGGGTCCCCTGCAGCCGCTGCTGGGCCACGTCGGCTCGCTGCATCGTCTCCTGCAACCGTCGCGGCACCTTGACGGCCCAGCTCTTGTCCCGGAAGTAGCGCTTGATCTCGCCGACGATGGTCGGCGTCGCGAAGGTGGAAAACTCCAGGCCCCGCTGTGGCTCGAAGCGCTCGATCGCCTGGAGCAGGCCGATATAGCCGACCTGCACGATGTCCTCGAGCGGTTCGCCGCGGTTGCTGAATTTCTTGGCTAGGAAGATCACCAGGTTGTTGAACAACTCCACGAGTTGCTGCCGGACCTGGGGATCCTTGGTTTTCTGATAGTTGAGAAAGAGGCGGCGAACGAGGTCGCGATTCGGTCGAACGGTCGTTCGGGCGGGAGCTGGGCTCTCTACTCGATCAGGTATTTGACCATCCTCATCCGCATACTGCCTGTCTGGCTGTCCACCTGGTAGCGGAGTTCATCGACGAACAGCCGGATCATGTTCAAACCAATCGTTTCATAGTCGAGCTCCGCCTCGCGCCGGACGCGGCGGGCGTGTTGCTCCACAGCGCGTGGCGGCACGCTCCGGACCTCGACCTCCAGCCGGCGGGGCTGGCTCTTGAAGATCAACTTCAGCTGACCGTTGCCTGTCCCCCACTGCTCGGCGGCGGCCGCGCAGGCATTCTCGCAGGCCTGGCTGATGGCGATGTTGAGGTCGTCGATTTCCTGGACCGAGAACCCGACGACGAGGCCGAGTGAGGCCGCCGCCCGCTTGGCGACGACGATATAGTCACCGACAGCCGGGAGCTTGAGCTCCGTGACGTAGGCGCCTGCGGCAGGTGCCTCGTGGCCGGCGGTCGCGGGCTGGTGGCGAGCTCGGCTTTCCGTCATGCTTCCTCCCGGTGTTGGTCGGCCGATGATTTGCGGCGGCCGATTCCGCCAAAGGCGTCGCGCACGCGATCGCGCCAACCGCCGATGGCGGCGCTGGTGGCATTCATCGCTCGGTCGGCGGCGGTGAACTTATCGTTGACGCCGCTGACCATGTCGTCGATCTGCTGCAGACTGTGGCGGAGCTCGGGGAGTGCCAGGCGGGCCTCGTCGAGGGTCAGCGTCAAGATGGACTCGATGGTCCGCAGGCTACGCGTCATGTTGAGGAGGGTGAAGGAGGCAAAGAGGCTGAGCAAAAGGAACCCAACGCCTACGAGCAGGACCCCAACTTGCCAGACCATTACCCAATCCTCCAGACCGTATCGGTCATGGGATGTTGACCAAGTTCTACCGCGCCGGGCCCCGGCTTAAACCGGCTGCTCACGCCTGATCCAGCGGGTGCCGGCCCATTGGAGCAGGGCGAGGACGGCCAGGTCGTTGATCGGGTGCAGCTCGCCGACCGCCAGCCGGGCGCCTACGCCCGCCAAGCCCAGCCCTTCGCCCAGCAGCACGGCCAGCGTGCTGAGCCCGAGGCGGACCAGGTAGTGGGGCGCCCTGGGGGCCACCAGGTAGGCGAGCTGTGTGCCCAGCAGGATGACGAGCATGGCCAGGACGAAGACCGGCGGGACGGGCACAGGCAACGCCGCGAGTCTACCGCAAGCCGGCGGTGTTGGCCTCAAAACGAAGAGAGGCCCGGCCGGTTGGCCGAGCCTCTCCTGGCGTCGATTTGTCTAGTGCGCCTTGCTGTGACCGTTGTTGCTCTTGTCGGCGTTGTTCGCGTGCGGGTTGGTGTTGGTCGCGCCCGGCAGAACCGGCTGCCACTTCCACGCCTGGCTGTTGATCGCGGCCGGGGTGGTGCAGGAGCTGCCCGGACGGATGCAGCTCGGCGTCTGCGCAACAACGACGGGGTCAATCGTCAGGCCGGCGAGGTCGATGCGCAACGCGCCCCAGCCGTTGGTGTTGTTGACGGTCACGGCGGTGATCGTCTTGGCGGGCGACACGGAGATGGTCAGCATGTCGATCGTCGCGCTCGAGCCATCGGTGGCGCTACCGCTCCAGACGTAGCTGGTCGCCGGATCGCTGGTCCAGTTGACGGTGTTACCGGCACCCGTCCGCCACTCGCGGATGTTGCCGCCAACCAGCAGGTCGGTGCTGAGCGTCGAGCCATCGCTGAAGGTCAGCGTCACATTGCCGACCACGGTCTGGTCGTACCAGAGGTAGGTGTTCATGGTGTTCAGCAGCAGGTAGACGCTCTGCGCGTTGCTCCATGAGCCGGTGTAGGTGGCCGACTCGCCGCTGCCGAGCGAGACCAGGTTGCCGCCGCTGAGATCGAATGTGTGCCCACCGAGGCTCGCGGAGCCCGTGGGCGCCGACGCGTAAAGCGAGCTAAGCGGAACAGTGGCCTGCGCACCGAGGGCCACCGTGGTGTCCTGGGCATAGCCCACGACGCTCGAGGCGGCGATCAAACCGGACGCGAGAATAAGACCTTTCGCAGACTTCGTGAAGATTGCCGAGTTCATGTTGCATACAGTAAGTTGCGCACCTTACGCCTCGGGTGGCGCTGAATTGGAGTTCGTAACGGGACCGAAAAACTAGCGTCACGGGTTTCGGCTGGAATCCTTACCGGGCGCATAACAAGCAAAAGGCCCGGAAATCCCGGGCCTTTGCCAGCAATCCGAATCAGTCAGCCTCAATTCTTGCTGGGATGCGCCGCCAAAGTGTCGGCCTTCGCGTCCTCACCCTTCGCGATGCAGTGCGGCACGTTCTGGGCCTTCTCCGCGGAGACCTTGCCAGCGTGGTCGTTCATGGTGCAGGTCGGCGTCGGAGTCGGAGTTGGCGTCGGCGTCGGCGCGGTCCAGTCGACCGTCAGGCCGGCGAGCTGGAGGTGCAGCGCCCCGAAGGTGTTGGTGTCGTTCAATGTCACCGTGGTGAGAGTCTTCCCCGCCGTCGCCACCGGGATGCTGAGCATGTCGATGACGGCCGTTCCGCCACCCATACCCGGTTGGGCGGTTCCTATCCAGGCCTGGGTGGAGCCAGCGCCCGGCGTCACCATGTCGACGATCGCAGCATTCGCGCCGACCCGCCATTCGCGAAGGTTGGTGCCGACGGTCAAATCGGTCGCCTGGGTGGTGCCGTCGCTGAAGGTCAGGACCACCTGGCCCACCACGCTGCCGATGTAGTACGAGTACGTGTTCGAGGAGTTGAGCAACAGGTAGACCCCTTTCACGCCCGCGTACGAGCCCGCAAAGCTGACGCTCTGGCCGTTGGCGAGCAGGATGAGGTTTCCGCCGGTGAGATCGAAGGTGTGTCCGCCCAGCACCGCTTGTCCGGACGGCGGCGTGATGTACCAGCTATTGAGCGCAACGGTTGCCGTCGTGCCCAGTGGGATTGGCGCATCCTGGGCGGCGCCGATGACGGTCGAGGCGACGATCAAACCGGATGCGAGGATAAGGGCTTTCGCAGATTTGGCGAGAGTACTGGCGTCCATACGACTACGGTAGATTGCGTACCTTACGTAGGCCGTGGCGCGGTGTTATGCGGTTCGTAACGGGGCGCTGCAGCAGCCGTGACGGGACCGAATGATCGTTACGGCGCCGGCGGGGTCGGCGGCCGTAACAGTTGTAGCCCGAGCTCGCGCAACTGCCTGGGATCCGCGGGGGCCGGCGCGTCGGTCATCGGTTCCTCTGCCTGCTGGTTCTTGGGGAACGCGATGACCTCGCGTACCGTTTCCTCGCCGGCGGCCAGCATGACGACGCGATCGAGACCGTAGGCGAAGCCGCCGTGCGGCGGCGCGCCGTAACGGAAGGCCGTGAGCAAGAATCCAAACCGGCGCTCGGCGTCTTCGCGCGAGATGCCGAGGCCTTGAAAGACCCGCTGTTGCAGCTCCGGGTCGTGGATCCGGATGCTCCCCGAGCCCAGCTCCGTCCCATTGAGCACCAGGTCATACGCCCGCGCCCGCACCTTGAGCGGCGCCTCATCCATGAGCCCGACGTCCTCCGGCCTTGGCGAGGTGAAGGGATGATGGGCGGCGGTGATCTCGCCCGTCTCCTTGCTGCGCTCGAAGAGCGGAAATTCAGTCACCCAGACGAACTCGAAGACGCCCTCCTTGACCAGCCCCAGCATCCGCGCCGCCGCCTTGCGGACCGCGCCCAGCGCGGGCGCCGCCACCTCGACGCGGTCGGCAACGGCGACCACCAGGTCACCGGGCTCTGCATTCGCGGCCTGCTGCAGGTCGGTCAACTCGCGCTCGGTGAAGAACTTGGTGATCGGCGAGCGCCAGCCATCGGCCTCGCGATACCAGAAGGCCAACCCTTTGGCGCCTTCCCCGCGAGCAACCTCGGTGAGCGCCGCGATTTCTTTCGCCCCGACCGCCCGTGGAATGCGCAGTCCCCGAACCACCCCGCCGGCGTCGAGTGCCTGGCGGAAGATCTTGAACTCGGTCTTGGCAAAGATTGGAGAGAGCTCCTGAATCTCCAGGCCGTAGCGCAAATCGGGCTTGTCCACGCCGTAGCGGAGCATCGCTTCGGCGTGCGTGATGCGCCGGATTGGCGTCGAGATGGGCGTGCCGAGAACCTGTTGCCATACGTAGGCGAAACAGCGTTCGACGACGTCGAGCACGTCGTCCTCCCCAACGAATGACATCTCGAGATCGAGCTGGGTAAACTCGGGCTGGCGGTCGGAGCGCAGGTCTTCGTCACGGTAGCAGCGCACGATCTGGAAGTAGCGGTCCATGCCAGCCACCATCAGCAGCTGTTTGTACAGTTGGGGCGACTGGGCGAGCGCGTACATGTAACCCGGCTTTAGCCGGCTCGGCACCAGGTAGTCGCGCGCACCCTCGGGTGTGCTTCGGATCAGCACCGGCGTCTCGATCTCGAGAAAACCCTCGTCGTCGAGGAAATCCCGAATCGCCTTCGCGACCCGGTGCCGCAGCTGAAGATTGCGCGCCATCCGGCTGCGGCGCAAGTCGAGGTAGCGGTAGCGGAGCCGCAACTGTTCTTCGACCGGGTTGTCTTCGTTGACGGCGAACGGCGGTGGCTGGGCGCGATTGAGGATGGTGACGGTGCGCGCCTCTACCTCGACCTCGCCGGTGGCCAGTTCCTTGTTCTCGGTCCCGGGCGGGCGGCGTTGCACGGGACCACGGACATGGATCACGGACTCGGGGCGCAGCTCGCCGCCGGTGGCGTGAGCCTGCTTGTTGACTGGATCGAACTTGACCTGGATAATCCCGCTGCGGTCACGGAGATCGATGAAGATGAGGCCCCCCAGGTCGCGCCGGCGATGCACCCAGCCGTAGAGGTCCACCTCGCGTCCGACCTGGTCGGATCGCACCGCGCCGGCCGGCGTGCGCGCCGTCAGGCTCACCCGGGGCCCAACATCTGAACCACGGTTGCCAGCAGCTCGCGCTCCGCCACGCTCGTCTGCGTCTTGGCGCGCATGTCGCGGATCACGATCTGCTTTTTCTCGCGCTCCTCCGGGCCGACGAGCAGCGCCAGCCGGGCCCCCCGCTTCGCTGCCTTGCGCAGCTTGGCGTCCAGCCGTGCCGGCCCCGGGTCGTGAATGACGCGATATCCGCGGGCACGCACGGACGAGGCCAGGTGAAAGACGTAGAGCTCATCGTCAGGCTCCAGGGCGATCGCGTAGACGTCCGGTGCGGGCGGCGTCAGAGGCTTGCTCTGCTTCAACACGATGGCGGTCCGTTCCATCCCCATCGCAAACCCCACGCCCGGCGTCGACCGGTATCCCAACGCCGCGGCGAGTCCATCGTAACGGCCCCCGCCTCCCAGGGAGTTCTGCGCGCCGCCAAGACTCTCGTGCTGGTACTCGAACACGGTCCGCGTGTAGTAGTCGAGACCGCGGACCAGCTCGGGATCGAGCTCGAATGGGATCTGCTCCGCGGTCAGGCCCTCCTTCACGACGCGGAACGCTTCGGCGCAAGGGCCGCAAAGATGATCGAGAATGCGCGGCGCATTCCGCTTCAAGGACTCGTCTTGCGGATCCTTCGAGTCGAAGAGGCGAAGTGGGTTCTTCTCGAACCGGGCCCGGCTCGTCTCGCTCAGGGTCGCGAGGTGTGGTCGGAAGTACTCTCGGAGGAGTTCCCGGTAGGCCGGCCGGCAGACCTCATCGCCAATGCTGTTGAGGTGTAGGGTGACGCCGGCGATGTCGAGCCCGGCGAGCCAGTTCCACCCAAGCACGATGGCTTCCACGTCGAGCAGCGGACTGGCGTCACCGATGGTCTCAATTCCAAACTGATGGAAATGGTGGAATCGGCCGGCCTGAGTGCGCTCGGCGCGAAAAAAATCACCAATGTAGAAGAGTCGGACCGGCTGCGGCTCCACCTGCATCCCGGCATCGAAGTACGCCCGCACGATTGGCGCCGTACCCTCCGGCCGCAGCGTAAGCGAACGCCCGCCGCGATCGCTGAAGGTATACATCTCTTTGGTCACGATGTCGGTGCTTTCACCCACGCCGCGAACAAATAGGTCGGTGGGTTCGTAGATTGGCGTCTCGATTCGCTGGTAACCGAATCGTGCAGCCTGGTCTTTCGCGGCAGCCTCGATCGCCTCCCAGTACGGTTGGTCCGCGGGTAGGATGTCTTGCGTGCCGGGCGCACGCTGCGCGATCGGAGCCATGGTGTCGAAGCTTAGCGAATGGCTTTGCGAAGACCCCGACGCGGTGCTAGCTCGCGAGCTGGGTGTCGCTCAACCCAGCGTCGCTGCGGACCACCCGGTTGCGTCCCGTCCGCTTGGCCACGTAGAGCGCCTGGTCAGCCGCCTGGATCAGGGCTTCGCGGGTTTCGCCATCGCGAGGAAAGACAGCGATGCCGAGGCTGAGCGAAAGGTTGGAGACGGCCTTGCCGTCCAACAGGACCGCCTGGCTGCTCACCGTCCGCCGAATACGCTCGGCCACCGCAACCGCTGCCCGGCCGTCGGTGCCGCGCAGAACTAGAACGAACTCGTCGCCGCCGTAGCGGGCCACCAGATCCTTCGGCCGGACCGACGGAAGCAGCACCTGTCGCGTCAGGTGCTGGAGAACCTTGTCGCCCGCCGGGTGTCCGACCGTGTCGTTGATCGCTTTGAAGTTGTCGACGTCGGCCATGACGATGGCGAGCGGTTCCCTCGTCTTCTTGACCCGTTGCAGTTCGCGATCGAGATAGGCTTCCAGCTCCCGATGGTTCGCGACCCCTGTCATGGCGTCGGTCGTCGCCAGCTGCTTGGTGCGCTCGTACGCGGCCGCATTCTCGATCGCAATTACGGCCTGGTTGGCCAGGGTCTGTAGGACTCGGATTTCGCTGCGCTCCAGCGGCCGCGGCTCTTTCATGTGGACCGCGAGCACGCCGACGATTTCCCCCGCGAGGCACATCGGGACGGCGACCGTCCGCTGCAGCCCGATCCGTCGCACCACCGGCAGTGGGTCGCCGCCCTCGTCGACCAGGTCGAGCTCCAGCACCTGCTCGGGCCGCACCACGCGCTGGGCGGCGACCTCTCCGCCGTGGCGCACGGCAGCCAGCTCGCGGCGGGTGGTGGCGCCGACGATGACATCCGAGAACTGGTGACGCCAGGCCGGTTTGCGCAGGTGCAGCGAGGCGTAGGGGACGTCGAGAATCTCGGACGTGGCGTGCGCCACGGCCCGCAGCAGGTTGTCGGTTCCCACTGTGACCGCGGTCAGGGCTTGCGAGATCTTCTCCAGGGCGATGATGGCCTGGTCCAGCCGGTGGGATTGAAGCTCGGTCTTCTTGCGCAGGTCGGCGTTCTCGATCATCAACGCCATCTCGGTGGCGATGGTTTGCAGCAGTTCGACGTCCTCTTTGGGCAGGGTATAGCCCACGGCCAGACCGGTCACGAGATAGCCTGCATTCCGCTCACCGCGGATCAGCGGGACGACCAGGGCTCGCTGGACACCGGCCAGCTCGGCGAACAGCCGCAGACCGCGTCGGGCATCGGTGGAGAGCGTTTCGGCGATCTCGACGCCGGCTGCCGACGCGCTCGAAAATCCTTCCGCCAGCTTGAGCGGACTGAGCCGGGCGAGTTGTCCGGCAGCCTTGCCGAACCCGCCGACCATGGCGCGGATTTCGAGCCCGTTGGCATCGTTGCGGGCGAGTAAGAGGGCGGTTTCGAGCCCCAGGGCTTTGAGGCTGACCCCAAGGATCGCCTCGGCCATGGCGCCGGGTTCATTGTCCTTGCCCAGGCCCTGGCTCGTCTGCGAGAGCGCGGCGAGACGGCGCATCTGCTCGTTCAGGGATCGGGTTCGTTCCTGCAGGTCCGCCGTCATGATGTTGAAGGCGCTCGCCAGTTCGCCCAGCTCGTCACGGCGTCTGGTGTCCAGTCGCGTGGTCAGGTCGCCGCGCGCGATCGCCTTGGTTCCCGCAACCAGGGCCTCGATCGGCCGGGTCAGGCGAAGTGCCAGCAAGTAGCCGATCAGCAACAGGACCAACACCACCCCGGCAAACAGCGTTGTCATCTGGATCGCCGACTGCAGCCCAGCCTCGATGACGCTCTTGCGCGAAACGGCGACCGCGAGGTAGCCGGCGGACTGTTGCCGCAGATAGAAGTTGGTGAACTGAAATTCATAGTCCTGGCCGCTGACCGTAAGGCTTCTGGTGGCCGCCCGACCAGGAGAGGCGAGCGCCAGGTAGGAGCGGAGCGTTTGATCGATGAGGTCCCCCTTGATGCCCGGGAGAGTGCTGCCAACCAGGCGTCCGTTGGCATCGAGCAGCACGACCTCCGCCTGCGACTTGGTTTGCATGTCGTTGAGGACGCTCGCCAGCGGCGCTTGCACCAACACGCCACCAACGACGCGGTCGCCCAGCAGCACCGGACCGGCCGCCGCCAGCGCGGTCGGCGGCAGACCAACGTAGCCGATGTACTTGTCGCCCAGTGAGTCGTAGTCGCCGCGGAGCACCGGCTGCACCACCGGCTCGGCCGACAAATCGGTCCCGCTCCCGAACACCAGTCCGCTCGGATTGGTCGCATCCGGCTGGCTGATTTCCAGGATGGTTTTTCCGCGCGGGTCGAAAACCATCACGGTCCCCAGCCGGTTGTTCACTTCGAGGGGCACGATCAAGCGCCGAAGGGCGGCCGCGTCGCCCGCCCGAACCGCCTGGTCGATCCCCTCGGTGTTGGCGATCAACCGGATGGCTGCCACCTGGCGCCCCTGGAGCTTGACCGCCGCGTCCAGCGCGGCGTCTTCCGAGTGGACCAGCTGGTCGGCGATCCGGTTCTCCAGCGAGGTGGCGACCAGGCTGGTCGTCAGGTAGCTGCCGATCACGCCCAGGATCAACATCAGCAGCAGAAAGGGCAGGATGATCTGGGTGCGAATTTTTAGGGTGGGCATCCTCAACCGGGTGCGAACGCGCGGCCTAGCCAACACAGTTCCAACTCTGGGCGGGGACAGAATAGGCGGGACTGAGGAAGACGAGTTGATCGGAGCCGCTGTGCGCCGGCGTAAAGCTGTCGCTGGTGACCGTATGCAGGCTCCGATCGCCGGCCGCGATCTGGATGGTTCCCGAGGCACCGATCGTCCGGTTGCCCTGGCTGTCCACCCGCACCCATTGGTAGGAAACTAACCCGCCAACGCCGTTGGTACTAAAGCTCCCGCTGGCCACGATCGTGACCTGGGGACACTTCCCTGGATTGTTTCCATTTCCGCCCTTCGTCTTGGTCACCTGCTCGTTCGCCCGGCTGATGGCAAACCTTGGCGTCGGGGTTGGGGTTGGCGTGGGCGTCGGCCTCGGGGTCGGCGTCGGGGTCGGCGTC
>DASWBA010000140.1:0-13716 GCA_036390825.1 Candidatus Dormiibacterota bacterium | reverse complement strand
CGACAAGGCGCGCACTCGCGGGAACGGCGGCAGCGGTCTCGGCCTGGCGATTGCCAAGTGGATCGTCGAGGCACACAAGGGCGACATCGCGGTGACGAGCACCGAAGGCCGGGGGACAGAAGTCGCCGTCAGTCTTCCCGCGATCGACTGACGGTTCCGAACGATTTGCTAGGGTAGCGTGCGGATGAGTCGCTCGAAGATCACGGTCGTCGGCGCCGGCAACGTCGGCGCCACCCTGGCACAGCGCCTCGCCGAGCGCGGCTACGCCGACATCGTGCTGGTCGACATCGTCGAAGGCCTGCCGCAGGGTAAGGCGCTCGACATGCTGGAAGCCGGACCGATCGTTGGCTACGACTCCAGCATCACGGGCACCAACGGCTACGAGGAGACCGCCGGCTCGACGATCTGCGTGGTCACCTCCGGGGTACCGCGCAAGCCTGGCATGTCGCGCGACGACCTGGTGAAGACCAACATGAACATCGTCCGGGGTGTCACCCAGGAGCTGGTTCGCCGCTCGCCCGACACCATCCTGATCGTGGTGAGCAACCCGCTCGACGCGATGGCGCAGCTGGCGCATGAGGTGAGCAAGTTTCCTCGCCAGCGCGTGGTGGGCATGGCGGGGGTGCTCGACACGGCGCGGTTTCGCACCTTCATCGCCCAGGAGCTCCATGCCTCGGTGCGCGACGTCCAGGCCTATGTCCTCGGCGGTCATGGCGACACCATGGTCCCGCTGGCCCGCATGTGTACGGTGGCCGGGATCCCGATCAGCAAATTGATCAAGCCGGATCGCATCGACGCCATCGTCAAGCGCACCCGCGAGGGCGGCGCCGAGATCGTCAACCTCCTCAAGACCGGCAGCGCCTACTACGCGCCCTCGGCCGCGGTCGCGGAGATGGTCGACGCGATCATGTTCGACCGCAAGCAAATCCTGCCGTGCGCCGTCCGGCTCGAGGGCGAATATGGCATCCGCGGTCTCTTCGTCGGCGTCCCGGTCAAGCTCGGGGCGGGGGGCGCCGAGGAGATCATCGAGCTCGAGCTGCTGGACGAAGAGCGTGCCGCCCTGCAACGATCCGCCGACTCGGTCAACGAACTCGTCGGCGTCATGGGCATTTAGTCGCCGCAGCCCTTCCCGGTATCCTTGAGTCAGTGACCATCGAGATCCGCAGTGGGTATATCCCGGCCTCCAAGCGCCTGATCGACCAACCGACCCGCGAAGAGTTGCGAGCGCTGACTGCCAAGATGCCAAACGCGCTGCGCACCATTTACGACAACTACAACGTCCATACGCGGGTTGATTCGCGCAGTACGAAGAGCACCTACATCGTCACCGACCGCCCCCAGGAGCACACGGCGCAAAGCGTGCCACCCGGAGAGGGGCGCAAATGGGCAAAGATCCAGGACGACTACATCCACAGCCAGGAGATGGTGGTCGTAGACGGGTACATCGGGAACGAGGCGAAGTTCCTGACGCCGGCCCGGCTGATCATCGAGGCCCGCAACGCCAATGTCGCCGGTATGCAGCACCACCTGTATTACCCGATCAATGGCCGGCGCGTGCAGCCAGAGATCACCATCATCGACACCCCCAACCTGACGGCGCCGGGCTACCCCAGCGACCGCGCGATTTTCGTCGATCTGGAGGCGGGCATCACGCGGGTGATCAACTCCGACTATTTCGGCGAGTCGAAGAAGGGGGGCTTGCGGATGTGGAACAAGAAGGTCTACGATGCCGGCGGGCTCGCGCTGCATGCGGGGTGCAAGGTGATCCCCGTCGGCAGCCAGCAGCGCGTCTTCCTGATCGTCGGCCTCAGCGGCACGGGCAAGACGACCACGACCTTCACCCGACAAAACAACTCCAAGCCGGTCCAGGACGACTTCGTCGCTTTGATGCCGGAGGGACGGATCTACGGCACCGAGAATGGCTGCTTTGCCAAGACCTTCGGTCTGGACCCAAAGCACGAGCCGACGATTTATGGTGCGGTGACCAAGCGGGACGCCTACCTGGAAAACGTATCGCAGACGGAAGACGGGGGACCAGTGGACTTTTTCGATACCAGCTACACGCAGAATGGCCGCGCCACGTTCGAGCTGTCGGCGCTGGGCTGGGTCGAAGATGCACGCAACATCGGGCCGGCCGACGTGCTGTTGATCCTCAACCGGAACGACAACATCATTCCCGGCGTCGCCAGGCTCGACTCGGCGCACGCGGCCGCCTATTTCATGCTCGGGGAGACGCAGGGCACCTCCGCCGGTGGCAAGGACGAGATGGGAAAGGCGCTACGGGTCCCCGGGACCAATCCATTTTTCCCGCTCCGGCACGAACAGCAGGGCAATCGCTTCCTCGAGTTGCACCGCTCACGCCCGTTCGAGGTTTATCTGATGAACACCGGTAGCGTTGGCGGTGGTGACGGGTCCGCCGGCAGTAAGAAAGTCACGATCGAGTACTCGAGCGCAATCGTCAAGGCGATCGCCGAAGGCACCATCGCCTGGACCAGGGACCCCGACTTCGGCTACGAGGTGGCGGAAGGTGTGCCTGGGGTCGACGACATCGAGGTCCTCCAACCGCGCCGGTTATACCAGCGGACCGGGCGGTCCGATGAGTACCAACAGTGGGTGCAACGCCTGAAGCAGGAACGGGCCGCGGAGTTCAAGAAATATCCGGGCCTCGACCCGGAGATCGTCGCCGCCGTTCGTTAACCGGCCTCGGTTTCCACGATCCGACGCCCGTAGTAGTAGGCCACCACGATGGCGAGCAGCACGAGGATGGCCAGCGGGATCGTGAACGGACCGAGGGCGCTTGCCACTTTCTCGTACTGCTGGCCCAGCTTGTAGCCGGCAAATGCCAGTGCCAGGTTCCAGGGAACGGCCCCCGCGATGGTCGCCAGGGTGAAGGGCACGACCATGATGCGCGAGAGGCCCGCCGGAAACGAGATGTAAGTGCGGATAACAGGGAGCAGGCGGCCGAGGAACACCGCAAACAGACCCCAGCGCTCGAAGAACCGGTTCGCGAGTCGCAGGTGACCGGCGGTCAGGCCGACGCGCCGACCCGGGCCGAGAATCAGTAGCTCGCCGTAGCGACGGACGAGCAGGTAGGCGATCAGCGAGCCAAGCAGGTTGCCGGCGCTCGCCGCGATCACGACGCCGATGAAGGAGAGCTTGCCTTGTGAGGCCAGCGCGCCCCCCAGCGGCACGACGATTTCGCTCGAGATTGGAATGCCCCCGCTTTCCGCGGTCATCGTCAGGAAGATGGCGATCAGCCCACCCGCGGTGATGATCTGGATGATCTGATGCGACATCCGGCGAAGCCTAGCAGCTACCCTGAAGCGGACGTGCCGGCCCGAAGCCCGCTTGACGTAGCCGATGGCGCGCTCGGTCAGCTGGTCGAGCAGCTGAGCGTTTCGCACCACCGGCGCCGGCTCGGGCGGGTCGGGTGGACGCCGGCCATCGATGCGCCAGCCGGCGGATGGGCCGGGGGTGATCCGCCACCGCGCGCGGCGAATGCCGTCGAGGTGCTGATCGACGGCGACGAGACACTCCGCGCGATGGCAGCCGCGATTGCCGACGCCCGATCGCACGTCCACATCGCCGGCTGGCACATCACGCCCGATTTTGCGCTGACACGGGAGGAAACGCCAACGATCCTCCAGAAGCTTCTGGCCAAGGTCGCGGCCAAGATCCCGGTGCGGGTGTTGATCTGGGCCGGTGCGCCCCTCCCGATCCTTCACCCATGGCGGGGCGACGTGCGAAAGGTTCGCGACCAACTCGTGAGCGGGAGCCGCGTGCAATGCGTGCTGGATGCCCGCGAGCGGCCGATGCACTGCCACCACGAGAAGACGATCGTGATCGATGACCGGGTTGCCTTTGTCGGCGGCATCGACCTGACCAATTTCCACGGCGACCGCTGGGATGCCCAGAAGCACCCCGCTCGGGACGCGAAGGGCTGGCACGATGTCGCCGCGCGGATCACCGGCCCCGCGGTCCAGGACGTCGCCGAGAATTTCGCGATGCGCTGGCAGGCGATTGCGGGCGAAACCCTGCCGCCGGTCGCCCCGCCGCCAGCGGCAGGCGACGTCGAGGTCCAGATCGTGCGCACGGTGCCGGACGGCATGTATCCGCAGCTCCCCCGCGGGGACTTCCGCATCCTCGAGTCCTACCTCCGTGCGTTGCGAGCCGCCCACCGCTTCGTTTACCTGGAGAATCAGTTCCTCTGGTCACCGGAGATCCTGGCGGTCCTTCGCGAAAAGTTGGCCAACCCTCCGACGCCAGGCTTTCGCCTGGTGCTGCTGCTTCCCGCCAAACCGGACAGCGGGGGCGACGATACTCGCGGCCAGCTCGGCACGCTGGTCCAGGCCGATGGCGACGGCGGCCGGCTACTCGCGTCCACCCTCTACGCCATCAGCGGGGAGAAGGATTGGCCGGTGTACATCCACGCCAAAGTGGGGATCGCCGACGATACCTGGATGACGCTCGGGTCGGCCAACCTCAACGAACACTCGCTCTTCAACGACACCGAGATGAACCTTGTCACCCACGACCCGCGGCTCGCACGGCAAACCCGGTTGCGCCTTTGGGCGGAGCACCTACAGCGGCCGGTCGCCGAGGTGGCCGGTGACCCGGTAGAAGTGATCGAGCGGTTGTGGAAGCCGATCGCGCAGGAACAAGCGGACCGTCGCAAACGGGGAGAAAGGGCGACGCACCGGTTGACCATGCTGCCCGGGATTTCCCGGCGGTCCCGTCTCCTGCTCGGCCCGCTCCAGGGCCTCGTGGTCGACGCCTGACTACAGCGTCGAGAGGGTGTCTGTCAGCTCTCCCACTGCGACACGGGTAGAAAGTAGGGATAGATGTTGCAGCGCCACCCGATCAGGGGATGCACGCCGAGCCGGCCAGGCGGATCCTGATCGACAAAGGCTTGCCGCACTTCCCGCCAGTTGGGCTCGCCGTTGCACTGCGGGCAACGCACCGGCGGCCGGAGATCTTCCATTCAGAGCAATGCTACTTGGCCCCGATCAATTCGGCACCAGCCACCGAACCAAATCGATAATGGACGGATGAAGTTACTCGGTTTTCAGATTCCGAACTACACCTTTCCCGGGGTTACGAACGACAAGCTCTTTGACCACGTCGTGATGCTCGCCAGTACCGCTGAAAGGGCCGGGTTCGATTCCGTCTGGGTGATGGATCACTTCTATCAGCTGCCCAACATCGGACCGCGGACCGAGCCGATGCTGGAGGGCTACGCCGCGCTTGCCGGGATCGCCGCGCGCACCAAGAAGGTGCGGCTCGGCACCCTCGTCACCGGCGTCACCTACCGCAACCCGGCCTTCTTGGCAAAGGAGGTAACGACCCTCGATATCGTGTCATCGGGTCGAGCGATCCTCGGCCTGGGCGCCGCCTGGAACGAGGACGAGCATCGCGGCTACGGGTACGACTTTCCGCCGGTCGGCGAACGCATCAGCCGGCTCGAGGAGGCGCTACAGATCTGCCGGGCAATGTTTCGCGAGGAGGCGCCCACGTTCAAGGGACGTTACTACCGAATCGAGGGCGCGCTCAATTTCCCGCGGCCCGTCCAGCCGAACGGCCCGCCGATCATGGTCGGCGGCGGGGGCGAGCAACGCACGCTCAAACTGGTGGCGCAGTATGCCGACATGTCGAACATCTTTGGTGACGTGGCCATGGTTCGCCACAAGCTGGAGGTGCTGGAGCGGCACTGTGAGGCGGCCGGCCGCGATCCCAACACGATCATCAAGACACGACTTGGCAGCCTGCTCATCCGCAAGAGCGACGGGGAAGCCCAGCGACTCCTCGAGCAGGTGCTGACCATACCGGGAATCGACAAGGAGCGAGTCCGCACCAGCTTCATCGCGGGAAGCCCCGACCGGGTGGCGGAGGAGGTGCAGAAATTCCTCGATGCCGGGCTCGACGGGATGATCTTCAACATGCCCCGTATGGAGGATCCCGAGGCGATCGAGTTGGCGGGCGAGACGCTGGCCAGACTGCAGCAGCCGGCCCAGGCCCGATAGCGATTCGGACGATGGCCGAGGAGCGGCTTTACTCGATCACCGAGGCGGCAGAGAAGCTCGGCGTCTCCCCGGCGACGATTGCCACCTGGATCCGGCTCGGCATCGTGACCGCCAGCCGGCAGGACGAGCTCGGCCGGAATCGCTACACGGAAGCGGACATCGTGGAGATGGAGCGCCGGTTTCAGGAACGGCAGGCCCGCAAGCGAGGGCCCCGACCTCTTTAGGCCCGGCACGTAGAATACGGAGGTTTTGCGAGGGGCCCAGGAGGACGCATGCAGGCACGGCTGCTGAACACTGCCCCGGAGAAGGCGGAGGCGGACGCGCTGATTCTTCCGATCTTTGAGGGGCAGACGAAGCTGCCACGGGAAGCCGTCGCGCTCGACAAGAAGCTGAAGGGCGCCATCACGCAACTGCTTGCCTCTCGGGAGTTCCGGGGCAAGTTCATGGAGTTGCTGCCGGTCCACAATCTCAAGACACTTCCCAGTATGTGGACCGTCCTGGTGGGCGTCGGCAAGCCCGAGGAGCTCGACATGGTTCGGCTCCGCAACGCGCTGCAGGCTGCCGGCCGCGTGCTGCGCAAGCGCGGTCATCGGCGGGTTACCGTCATCCTCCCCAAGGAGGTGGCCGCCAGGGCGAGCGCCACTGACGTGGCGCGGGCGGTGACCGAAGGGATCGGGCTCAGCAATTTCGACATCGGCTCGCTCAAGACGCGTCATGACCATGCGGTGACGCAGATCGGCGCCCTCGGCATCCTTGGCCTCGACGGAGACAAGGCGGCGTCCGCCGCCGTGAAAGACGCCGTCGTGCTGGTCGACGCAACCAATCGCATCCGGGAATGGATCAACGCGCCGGCGAACGCTTTCACGCCGACCGTTTTTGTCGAGAAAGTGAAGGAGGCCCTCAAAGGCACGGGCCTCGACCTGAAAGTTCTCGAGGTCGACGACATGCGCCGGCTCAAGATGGGCGCGCTGTTGGCCGTGGCGCGTGGCTCCGACGAGCCGGCGAAGATGATCGTGATCCGGTATAAGGGCGGACGCAAGGGCGGCCCCATGCTGGCGCTTGTGGGCAAGGGCATCACCTTCGACAGCGGCGGCATCTCCATCAAGCCGGCGCAGAACATGGAGATGATGAAGTCCGACATGGGTGGCGGCGCCGCCGTGGTCGGCGCCATGCTGGCGATCGCCGCGCTCGAGCCGAAAATCAATGTCATCGGTGTGGTGCCCACCACCGAAAACATGCCCTCTGGGCATGCAATCAAGCCGGGCGACGTGGTGACCGGGTCAGGTGGCAAGACGATCGAGATCATCAACACCGATGCCGAGGGTCGTCTGATTCTCTCGGACGGGATTACCTACGCCGTCAAAGAGGGGGCGACTCACATCGTCGATATTGCCACCCTGACCGGGTCCATCATGCGGACGCTTGGTCCGTTGGCAATCGGGGCCTTCGGCAACGACTCGACGCTGATGGACCTGGTGCGGCGGGCCGCCGACCTTGCCGGTGAACGCGTGTGGGAGCTGCCCACCTGGGCCGACTACGACGGCTTGATCGATAGCGAAATCGCCGACATCAAGAACTCGACCGTTCCCTGGGCTGGTGCGACCACGGCTGCGCTCTTCCTGCGCGAGTTCGTCGAAGGGCGTCCCTGGGTTCACCTCGACATCGCCGGGAGCGCCTGGCAGGATACGTCGGAGTTGAAGACCGTCCCCAGGGGCCCAACCGGATCGGGTGTCCGGCTCATGGCCCAGCTGGCCCGGCTGCTCGGCGAGTCTTAGACCGTCAATCGCCCGATCCCGGCGGAGTTACGAACGGCGCGCCTGCTCCTGCGGCAGTGGCGGACGGAAGACCTCGACGCGCTCGCCGAGATCTACGCCCAACCCGAGTATCTCGCCCACATGCATGCACTCGACCGGGACGGAACCGCCAAACAGATCGAGCAGTTCACGCGCCGCTGGCGTGAGGACGGTGTCTGCCAGTGGGCGGCGATCGACCTTCGCAGCGACCGGCTGATCGGGCGGATCGGCCTCTTGCGCCACCACGATTGGCCGCTGACGCCGTCGCCGATCGAAGTGGGCTGGGCATTGCACCGCGACTACTGGGGCCAGGGTCTTGCTACCGAAGGCGGACGGGCATCGATGGAGTGCTGGCGCGACTTGTTACTCGACGACGCGCAGCTGATTTCGATCACGGTACCCGCCAACCGCCGGTCTCGGGCGGTCATGGAACGCCTCGGGCTCACCTATCGGGGAGCCGTCCAGTGGCGAAGTCTCGATGTCGTCTGGTACGCGATCGATCGCTGAGGCCTAGCGCTTTGCCCACCCGGGGTCGGGATACCGGGGACGCGCCGTCGCGACGTCGGTCGGCCAGATCAAGACGGCACGGCCCGCCTGGACCTGCTGAACGTAGACCGGTTTGACGGCGTTGGCGCCGCGATCGTCGAACTTGATTTCGCCGAAGAAGGTGTTCAGGTCGATGATGGCGAGCGCGTCGCGGACCCACCGCGGCTGCGCCGAGTTGGCCTCTTCGATCGCGACCTCGAGCGTCAGGCAGGCGGCGGTCGCGGCGGCCGCGTACTGGTCTGGCATGTGCCCGAATTCATCGGCGAAGGCGAGCGAGTAGTGGAAGCTGTCGATGAAATAGCTCGTCCGGTTTCGTGTGCCCGGGGCCCACTGCGTCGTCCCCACGCTGTAGTTCGCCGCCGCCTGCAGGTCCTGGGTAAATTCGGCGGTCCCGGGCCCATCGCTGAAGGCCAGCAACTTGGGCTGGATCTTCATCTGCTCGGCTTGCTGGACGGTGCGCACGCTCTCCGCCGGATGGCCGGCCTCGAGGAGCAGGTCGGGGCCGGCGCCGGCCGCCGCGCCGAGTACGCCGCTGAGGTCATTCACGCCGGAGGTATAGCTTCCGCCGTAGACGACGTTCAGGCCTTTCGCCTGCGCATAGCCGACCGTTGCATTGAACAGCTCGGAGGAGAGGCTATCGCTGGCCGCCAGCATTGCCATCGAGGCGGGTTTGGGGTTCTGGGCGAGGGCCATGTCGATCACGCCCTGCAGCTGACGGCTCAACGGCGTCAGGACACTGAATAGATAGTGGTAGTGGTTGTTGAAGATCGCATCGGAGGACGCCCCGCTACTGACCATCGGCACCTGGTGCTGCTCGGCGACCGGCGCGGCGCGCGCGGCGGTGGCGTCGTTCGACGGGCCCAGCAGCAGGGAGTCATGGTTTTGCGAGATCAGCTGTTCGGTAACGGCGGCGGCGATCGAGGGGCGGCTCTGGTCATCCGCGATGTCGATGTTCAGCCGGTGGCCGGCACTCTTCACGGTGACTCCGCCCTTGGCGTTGATCCAGTCCTGGCAGAAGAGATAGCCTTCCTTCGCCATCTGGCCGCTTTCCGCCTGGCTTCCGGTTAAAGAAACCACGGCGCCCACGTTGATCGCGCTCCCCAGTGGGGCGGCCATCACCCGGGGAATGGGAGCGCAGGCGGCAAGGAGTGAAAAGACGACGATCAGCCCCGCGAGAGGGAGCCGCGATCCTGGCACGATGCGTGATTATGTGCCCCTTGCCGGACGGCGGCGCCGCAGTTGGTTGACAAATAAGCTGATAGCCGAACGGGCGGCGGGCGAAGCGCCCACTAAACTATGCGATTGGCTGCACCGGTGGCGAGTTAGCCAAGTGGTAAGGCAGAGGTCTGCAAAACCTCCACCGCGGGTTCGAATCCCGCACTCGCCTCCAGTTTTTTCGATCTTAAAATGGGCTGTCGGCCGAGGTAACTAGCTAATTCCGCTATCAAGAATCTATAGCTTACTATGGCTTACCAGCGCTATCCCACATTCCGGGAAGTCCGACACGCAGCTGTCAAAGGCCTCTGATACTGTCCTCGTGATGGCGGACTGGAAGCGACGCTTACCCGAAGGCGTTGAGTACCAGGGTGAAACGACCAACGGTTTCACGCTGAGCGTGTCCCTGCCGGTCGGAGACGATGGCCTCAGTCCGCTTGTCTGCCCGAAGCACGACGACCATCGCTTCAAGGTGCGAGTGGTGCAAGGCGGCGACACTTCCAGCAATTGCTACTGTGCCTACTGCGGGCATCTCGCAACGACCTGGGACTTCATGCCTGCGCAAATGGATCGCGCCCTGGAGGCCGCATCGGCTGCCGCCGAGGCCTTAGTGGCCGAGAAATTGAACGAAGTGTTTGCCGACCTCGCCCGCCAATTCCCGAGGTCATCATCGGGTTCGGGAATTTCCATGAGTTTCACGCCAGGACAGCCTCCCGTCCGTACCCTTCCTGCGTACGAAATAGAACCCACGCGCCGGTCCATGACGTGCCTGCAATGCCGCGAGGTATTCGCTGTATACGGGCTCGCGATCTATTGTCCTCACTGTGGCCAACTAGCCCCGCAACAGCGATTCGCAGAGCTAATCCGCATTCAGATCGATCGGTTAGGTGCTCTCGACGGCATGGACACCGCTTCTCGGCGGAGATTAGATGAATCGGGCGTCATGACCGCAACATTGGAAAGCACGATTAAAGATGGATTCACCGCGTTGGAGACTTATCTCAAGAATCGCTTCGAGCGTGAAGCGGCAAACGTCACCAAGCAGCCATCGACGACGACTTTTCAGCGGCTGGATGATTCGAATGACTTGTACGTGGCTCATGTCGGCGTAGACCTGCGCCAGAAGGCTGGAAAAGTCATTTGGGAACAGCTGGGCCATGCCGCATCGATCCGGCAGGTCCTAACCCACAACAGCGGTGTTATCGATGAGAAGTTCCTCGCCCGGGAACCTAACTGGCCCCAGGCACTCGGAGAACGAATCCAGGTCGGGCGCGGTGACGTCGACTCATTCCTCGACGCCCTCGAACGGTTCTCGGCCTCGGTTCTTTGAAGAACGTCGGGCGCGCCCGGTGGGACGGCTCGCCAGCTCCCGCTCATACCTGCAGAGGAGGCCGAACGGATCCGGCTTTGGCACGAGAGCGATTGTCCTCTAGGATCTCTACGCATGGAGAAACGCATGTTAGTGGCATGCGTTGAATGCCAGGTGTACTGGAACGCGCGTGAACCTGCTCAGTGCAGCAATCCCGCCCACACGCACCGCCGAGCACTTCACCTCAGCAGGCGGCTGCCACCGGCAAGCGGGCACGATTAGATTCGGCAACTATCGCGTGACCGAGTGCGTGCCAATGGAGCGGTCAGCACCGCTCGCGTGCTGTTACTAAGTCCGCCAGGGGAGCGTCGCCTGGCTCAGCGCCTCGACTTCCGACCTCGATAATGAGAAGGAGAGCGCCCTAGCATTGTGCGCCGCCTGTTCGCCGGTCTTGGCGCCCGGGATGGGGAGCGCTCCATTCTCGATGAGCCATCGGAGGGCGACCTGGCTCGGGCTCATACCATATCGCGACCCGATCTCACGCAGGATCTCGATGACCCCCATAAGGACGGATTGGTTCTTCTGATTGAAGAACGCCATCCGGGTTCGCATGCCGCTGGGACGCACCGCGGCTGTGTACTTTCCGGTCAAGGCCCCGGACGCGAGAGGCATGTAGGCGATGAGTGTGACGCCCAACTCGCGACACGTGTCGATCACGCCGTCCACCTCGGGTTGGCGGTGAAGGAGGGAGTACTGGACTTGATTCGATGCCAGGGGTATCCCGCGGCTGGCCAGTACTGCGTGGGCTGTCCGCATCTGCGCGGCGGAGAAATTGCTTACACCGACGGCTCGGACCTTGCCTGCTTCTACGGCATCGGCCATGAGCTGCATGAGCCGCGGGATTGGGCGCCAAGCGGCCGGGTAGTGGACCTGGTACAGATCAATGGTCACGCGGGCGAGGCGCGTCAGGCTGGCCTCGAGGTCGGCGGGCAGCCGGCCCGCGCCGGAGTAGATCCGGAAAGGGAACTTGGTTGCGACCATGACGTTCTTGCCGCGAGCCAGCTTTCCAACCCGGCGCTCTGAAGCACCTTTGCCATACATCGCTGCGGTGTCCACGAGGTTGGCACCCGCTTCGATGCTCACGTCGAGTGCCCGCTGCTGCTCCTCGAGGCTGCCAGCGAGTCCGTAGGCGAGGCGGGCAGGACTCCATCGCGGAATCTCGGCAGGATTCCCCCACGTCATTGCACCAAGTCCCAGTCGCGGTACGCGGACACCTGTCCTTCCAAGCTCCGTGTCATCGATGTTCTGGGGGACGGCTTTCTTAGGAGTTCCGGTGCCGGTCATCGGACGATCTTGAACTGGAAATTCGAGGGCGGAATGCCGAGCGCGCTCATGAGGCTCAGCCAGATCGGCAGGAGCAACTCGGTGCCGCGGGCGGTCGAGAGTTCCCCGAGGTCGATGATGTCGCGCCAGCCAAAGCTCCGGAGGAGCTCGCTCACCCTGGCTTTCGCGCTGGCGTCGTTGCCGGACAGGAACACCGTGTGATCGCCGCCGGCGAGCTGGGCGGGGTCGACCATGAGGAAGGCGTTCATCGTATTGAGCGTCTTGACCACGTGCGCGCCGGGGAATGCCGTCTGTATCCGCTCGGCGAGCGACTCTTCCGAGCTGGCTCGCACAGCGGGTGGCATCCCCTTCGAGAAGTCGAGCGCGTTAGCGATGTCGACGAGGATCTTGCCGTCGAGGTTTGCAGCCCCGGCCGATGCGAGCGCGTCAAGTGAGACGAGTCCCGAGGTGGCATTGACGACGAGCTCCGCGTGGGCGGCCGCTGCCTCGAACGTCTCAAGTCGCAAACCGGCGTGTTTTTCAAGCCAGGTCGAGAACGCGGTGCCGAAGCGATCGGGTTGAGTGCGCTCGCGAGTGACGGAGGGGTCCCGTGTCCCGACGACGACGTCGTGACCCAGCTCCGCCAGTCGGGCGGCGACCGTTCGACCTACAACGCCGGTGCCGATAACGGCAATTCGCATATGTTATTCTCCAACGCGACAGACAGGTCTGTATCGCATCTTACAAGACAGACCTGTATCGCGCAAGAGGTGATGTTTGGATGGACACGACCGTCCGGCGGGAGCGATCGGCTCGGGACCGGATACTCGATACGGCAAGTGCCCTCTTCTACCGTGAGGGCTACCACGCCGTGGGCGTCGACGCGATCGTGGCCCGGTCCGGCGTGGCGAAGATGACCCTCTACCGCCACTTCCCTTCCAAGGATGATCTCATCGCGGCCTACCTCGAACGCTCGAACACCGAATATTGGGAGTGGTTCCAGAGTGGAATCGCCGCGGTCGAAGATCCAAGGGCCAAGCTGGTCGCAGCATTCGAGGCAGTGGCCAAGCTGGCGACGAGCGCGCTCTGCCTCGGCTGTACGTTCCAGGCTGCTGCTTCGGAGTTTCCAGAGCTCGAGCATCCTGGCCACCAGGTCGTCCTCGCCCACAAGCGGCGTGTGCTCGAGTGCCTGGCAGGGTTTGCGCGTGAGGCGCGTCTACGCGATCCGGATGGGCTCGCCGCGCAGCTCATGCTCTTGATGGACGGCGCCTGGGCCGCGGCACGCGTCTTCGGTCCTGGCAACTACGCCGGTTCGGTCGGCGAGGCGGCGCGGGCGCTCATCGAGGCACATGCCTCGATGTCGGCAACCTGACGGATCGCCGAGGAGGGCTCATCAATGGGCCTTGAGCGGGATCTCGCTCGCCGGCCGATCTGCCATGTCGAAAACCGTAGGGCGGGTCAGCGGGCAGCCGAGGCTATTGAAGGGGATGGTGCTGATCGCGTGCAACTG
>DASWBA010000139.1:0-20838 GCA_036390825.1 Candidatus Dormiibacterota bacterium | reverse complement strand
CTGGCGTTTCGAGCAGGTCACCGCCCAGGTCGTCGCCGGCCGCACGCAGGCAAACGGCATCCTGTGGGACTCGCGACGCATCGAGCTCGAGGGCCTCGAGACCGTCGATCTTCCAACCCCGTCCGGCCGGGTCATGCGCGCGCTGCCGGAACAGCGGCGCAATGCCGTGGTTGCCGATCTGCGGCTGGGCGCGCTTCGCTTTCGCTTCTATGCGGTCCACCTCGATGTCTTCGGCATCGCGCACAAGCATGCCCAGCTCGCCCGGGTTTTCGATCACGCATCGGGAGAGGTCACCGCCGACTTCAAGCTGATCGCCGGCGACATGAACACCTACGGCATCGCTGGACGCCCGCGCTGGGCTGAGCTCCGACGGCTGGCGGCCGCCGCCGACTTCGAGGAGCTGACCACGGGCGTCGGCTGGACGCACCGCGCCCTTGGGGTTCGCCAGAAGCTCGACGCCGTCTTCGCCGCGCCCCGGGGTCTTCCCCACCGAGCCTGGCGCGCGCCGCTGCCCGGTTCCGATCACGTCCCGGTGTTGGTCGACCTGGAGCTTCCGATCACTGCTTCACGTCCGCGACCGTGACGAGCAGGTCCCAGGTGTTGCGCAGAGAGACCACCAGAAGGACGACGGTGGTAATCAGCAGCACGGTGAAGGCCGCACTGGTCGAAGATAGCAGCAGGATGCCGGCCACGACGATGGCGATGTAGCTGAGGCCGCTCACGCCGAAACGCAGCGCCACGCGGACGCGCTGCATCGCGCTCATGTCGAAGCTCCAGTCGCGGCTTCGAACGGCGCCCACCAGGCTCGGTCCGGCGACGACAAAGCTGATGATCCCGACACCAATGAGCTGCGAGCCGGCGGCCGCCGCGCCCTGCGGGATCACCATGAAGATGGTCACGAAGAGAACGGTCCCGAAATTGGCCAGCGTGACGCGCGCGAGACTTCGGACCTCCGAGGTGGTGACCACGATCTGCAGGTGCAGCGACAGGCCGACGAACAGTAGACCGACCAGGGTTGCTGCTGCCGTCCCCGCCAGGATGTAGAAATCGTGCCAGCCGGCGAGCTGAGTCTGGTACGACATGTGCCTCTAGCTTACGGGCGAACGATACGGTACTTGACGTGGGTAACGGCCGGTGACGCGATCACAGTGACCGGTTGGAGCGTGGGATCCCCGACATTCTCGAGCAGTCGCTCACCCGCGCCAAGGACGATCGGCACGATGTGCAGGTAGAGCTCGTCGAGCATCCCCGCCGCCATGAATTGCTGCACCGTGTGGGCGCCGCCGGCAATCGCGATGTCCTTGTCGCCGGCGGCCGACCGAGCTTGCTCGAGCGCCGAACCGATCCCGCTGGTGACGAAGGTGAACGTGGTGCCGCCCTGCATCGGCAGCGGGTCCCGTATGTGGTGGGTAAGGACATAAACCGGTACGTGGTAGGGCGGGTCGTCGCCCCACCAGCCTTTCCAGGCCTGGTTCCAGGGACCGCCGCCGCCGCCAAACATCTTGCGACCCATGATGTAGGCGCCGACATTCTTGACGACGTCGTCGATCACGTCCGAGTCGACACCGCGCGCTCCGCCGGTCTGCCCCTGTTGCTCGCGCCAGCTTGCCGTGGCGAAGACCCACTCGTGCAGGCGCAGCCCACCCTCACCGATGGGGTTCTCGAGGCTCTGGTTGGGCCCGGCGACGAAGCCATCGAGCGAGATCGAGATCTGGCAGGTGACTTTGCCCACACCTATATCTATATACGGACAGCGGTTCGGGGCGCGGGATACGATGGATCGATCGCAACCAGGCGGACTCGGGCCGCTTGGGGATCCCTTCAGCGTGCTCGTCTATTCGATCATCGGCCAGCAGATCTCCGGCTATGCCGCTCGGGCCATCGCCGGTCGGCTCCAGGAACGCTTCGACGGGCGGATGCCGTCGCCCGCCGAGCTCCTTACGCTGGATGACGCCGACTTCAGAGCAATCGGCTTCTCCGCGAGGAAGGTCGAGTACGTCCGCTCGCTGGCTGAACACATCATTTCCGGCGAGCTCCAGGTCGACCGTCTGGACAAGCTGTCGGATGACGAAACCTCAACCGGCCCGACATCCTCCCCATCGGCGACCTCGGGATCCGGTCGGCCGTCCAGCGGCTCTACCGGCTCGACCATTTGCCGAGTCCGCGCGAGGTCGACGCCATCGGGGAGAAATGGCGACCCAACCGCAGCCTGGCGAGCCTCTACTTGTGGGCGTCGACCCGGGCGGCGCCGAAGCCGGTCAAGGCGGCCCCCAGGGCCGCGGCACGATAGAGTTTTGACATGTCGACGGACAATGGCGCCCCGATCCCGATGACCGCGTTCGGCTTCGAGGCCCTCAAAGCCGAACTGGCCGAGCTGCGCGCCCGCCGCCCCGCCCTGGTCGAGGAGGTCGCCGCCGCCCGCTCGCAGGGCGACTTGAGCGAGAACTTCGCCTACCACGACGCCCGGCAGCACCTGGGCATGCTCGACGGCCGCGTGCAAACCATCGAAGCCACCCTCGCCCGGGTGCAGGTCATCGAGGAGGGCGGGGCCATAGGCGTCGCGCGGATTGGCTCGACCGTGGTCGTGCGCGACGAGTTCGGCGAGTCGACCTACCAGATCGTTGGCCCGTCCGAGGGCAACATGGCGCGCGGCCTGATGTCGACCGCATCGCCGCTGGGGAACGCGCTGTTGGATCACCGGGCCGGCGACACCGTCAACTTCAAGACGCCTGGAGGGGAGCGGCAGGCGACGGTCGTCAGCGTCAGCTAGTCCGGGAGGGCTTTCCGGTGCGGACGGTCGCCACCGTGGGCGTCTACCAATCCAGCCTCGACGATTTCCTCGATAGGCTGGAGCGGCATAGGGTCGCGGTGGTGGTCGACGTCCGGCAGCGGCGTGGCGTCCGCGGCCGCGAATACGCCTGGGCCAACTCGCTACGGCTGCAGGCGGCCCTGAAGGAGGCACGGATCCAGTACCAGCACCTCCTCGAGCTGGCGCCCACCACCGAGCTGCGCCAGCTTCAATACCGAGAGGACGACCGGCTCAAGGTGGGCAAGCGATCACGCGTCCAACTGTCCGAGGCGTATCGTCGCCGGTACCTCACCGAGGTGCTCGACAAGGTCGACCTGGGGGCAGTCCTCGACTCGCTGCCCGATGAGGCGACCTCCGCGCTGCTGTGCGTCGAGCACGACGCGCCGGCCTGCCATCGGTCGCTGATTGCCGCTCGGCTTCAGGCCGAGTATGGAGTGCCCATCCTCAATCTCTGACCGGCGCCGTCAGGCGACGATCTCGTCGACGATGGGTTCGACGCCGGCGATGTTTTTGACCAGGTCCGCAGGAATCCCATATCGCTCGGCCAGATACGACGGACTCAGGTAACTCACCAGGGCGCGCCCTCCGTCATCCGAGACGAGTACTCGCAGCGGCAGGTCGAGCGCAACCAGCGGAGCGGCGAGCATCAGTGGCGTGCCGCTCTTCGGATTGCCAAAAACGACAACCTGGGTGTCGGGCATTGTCAGCCCGACCCGACGGGCCGCCCCACTGTGATCGAACCAGGCGAAGATCTCTAGCTGCCGCCGCAACAGGGCGCTTCGCAGCCGAGCCAGCGTTTCGGCAAAGCCGTAAGCGCTCGGTCGTGTGACGAGGCCCTCGGGCCCTCCCATACCGAGATGATCGACCGCGCGCGGGCGTCCGGAATCCCCTAAGGGGTGGCCCGGTCGTCCTTACCTTTGGGGGAGCTGCCAGCCGTCGCTGGTTCCTGCGCCTCGAGTAGCTCGCCCTCGATATTGATCTCGATCTCGTGGCTCACCACGAATTTGCCATCCAGCACGGCGTCGAACTTCATGTTGTAGTCCTGGCGATTGATCTTGGTCTCGGCGGCGAAGGCGATGCGGTGGCCCATCGCTGGATCGTTGAATTCGCCGTACCGCACCACGTCGAGAGTCACGGGCTTGGTCACGCCCTTGATCGTCAGGTCGCCGGTAAGCGTGCCCTTGTCCTTGCTTTTCGCCTCGATCTTGGTGCTCTTGAAGGTGATCGTTGGGTACTTGTCGACCTCGAGGAAGTACGAAGCCCGGAGGTCGTTGTCCCGCTGCTCGTTGTGGGTCCGGATGCTCGCGGTATTGATGCTGACATCGACCTTCGAGCGTTCCGGTTGGTCGGGATAGAGATCACCGGTTGCCGTCACTTCCGTGAAATGACCACGCACCGTCATCATTCCCAGGTGCTTTGCCGAGAACTCGACTTGTAGATGCATCGGATCGAATTTCCAGGTCCCCACTACTCGCCTCCTTTTGCGTTGGTCAATCAAACCAACCTATCAGTGTGAGCTTACTTTTTGCAAGTTGCTATGGAGATTCGCGAGCGGCGCTACACTGGGCGGCGTGAACCGCAGCCGGGGGGATCAGGTTCGGCACTGTGACGAGCGTCTGACACGAGCCTTCACGCTCCTGGGCAAGCGCTGGTCCGGCGTCATCCTGGGCGTACTGCTCGAAGGTCCCGCGCGCTTCGCCGTCCTCGCCCGGACGATCCCGGGGATCAGCGAGCGGATGCTGTCAGACCGCCTCGACGAGCTGGCCCAAGCCGGCTTGATCGATCGCACCGTGCTCGATGGCCCACCGCTCGGCGTCATCTACCAGCTGACCGAGAGTGGCCGCGCGATCGGTCCCGGTCTCCTCAAGCTCGGCGAGTGGGCCGAGCGGTACATGCCGCCATCCGCACGGCGTAAGGCATCTCGCCCGCGTCGCGCCGCCACCGCCTGAGAAACTTGCCCTGATGGCCGAGCACGAGAAGGGAGGATCCCTGATCAGGAGCTGGCGCCATCTGGAGCGGCCGGTCCAGGTCCTGGTCTATGTCCTGATCGCGCTTGCGGCCGTGATGCTCTATCACCAGAGCGAATACCTGGTCGTCCATCTGTTCAACGTCTTCCTGCTGTTCGTCTTCGCCGCCATCATCGCCCTGCTGCTCACGCCAGTGATCGACATGATGGAGCGGCTGGCGATCTTCAAAGGCCGGCGGGTCGTTGCGGTGCTGCTGCTGTACGTCGTGATCATCGGTGTGATCGCGGGGCTGATCGCGCTGATCACGCCGGCGCTGATCGGCCAGGCCAAGCAATTGCCGGCGCTGGAATCCCGCGCCCTGGCTTTCGTCCGCTACCTGCAGGACGCGATCGACAACGCCGGCATCCCCCTCAAGCTGAGTCTTCCAAGTGGGGCGGGCGGGATCAGCACGGCCGTCCTCGGATCGGTCTTTGGGATCCTTAGCGGGACGCTGGGAACGCTGATCAACATCCTCCTGGTGCTCGTCATTTCCATCTACCTGTTGGTCGAGGGTCGGAAGCTGATCGCCAGCATGCGCAAGCTCTTCACCGGCCACGAGGAGGTCTACGACTTCACGCTCCTTGCCGTGGGGACCACCTTCGGCCAGTACGCCCGAGGTCAGCTGGCCATGTCACTGGTCATGGGCACCTACACCGGCCTGGCGATGACCGTCGTCGGGGTCCCATACGCCGTGGTCCTCGGAATCCTGACCTTCTTTCTCGAGTTCCTGCCACTGATCGGCGCGCCGATCGGGATGGGCCTGGCGGTGCTCATCGCCCTGGTCTTCAAGGGGCCGGTCATCGGCCTGCTGGCGCTGATCGTGGCGCTAGGCGGCCATGCGATCGAGGCCTACATCCTCGGGCCGCGCGTGATGGGTTCCGCCACCCGCATCCATCCGCTGGTCGCCATGGCGGCATTGTTGATCGGGGCCGAGCTGGGCGGCATTCTTGGCGCGTTGTTCGGGGTCCCGATCGCCGGCCTCCTCAACGTCTTCCTCGGTGCCGTCTACCGAGCGCAACGCGGCGAGGAGGCGCCACTCTCCGCAAGCCCGTCAGGGGAGGTCCATGCCGAGGCGCTGCCGCGGCTGTCAGAGGAGATCAGCGAAGCTGCCGAAGAAGGCCCACTCGAAGACAAGCCCGTGCCGCACACCACGGGCGAAGGCTAGGCGGCCAGGGGCGAAGTCGACCGTTTCGACCATTCGGAGAGCCAGCCTTCGACCTCGCTCGCGGGCATCGGGCGGCTGAGAAAAAAGCCTTGCGCGGTGGAGCAGCCGAGGCGCCGGAGGCTCTGCCAGGTGGACTCGTCCTCGACACCCTCGGCGACAACAGCCAGGCCGAGGCCGCCGGCCAGCTCGATGGTGGCGCGCACGATCGCCTCGCTCCCAGCATTGCTCGACAGCTGCCCCACAAAGGACCGGTCGATCTTGATCTCCTCGACGGGCAACCGCTGCAGGTAGGCGAGCGACGAGTATCCGGTGCCGAAGTCGTCGATCGAGAAGCCGAATCCCAGCGCGCGTAACTCGTGCATCGTCTCCAACGCCCGACCCGGCTCGGTCATGAGGGCGCTCTCGGTGATTTCCAGCTTGATGCGCTCCGCCTCGGCGTCGCTGGCGGCAACGATGTCTCGCAGGGAACTCGGAAACCGCGGATCGAGCAGGTTGCGCATCGAGACGTTGACCGCAACTGGAATCGAGATGCCCGATGCTTGCCAGGCGACCGATTGGCGGGCGGCAAGCTCGACGAGGCAGGCGGTGAGAGGCTTGATCAAGCCCATGCGCTCCGCCACCGGGATGAACTCGACCGGCGGGATCCAGCCGCGCTGCGCATGACGCCAGCGAGCCAGCGCCTCGAACCCGGTCACCTCACCCGTGGCGATCGCGACCTGCGGCTGGTAATAGAGGATGATCTCCCGCCGGGCGATTGCCTGCCGAAGGTCGGCTTGCAGTACCACGCGATTCGGGTCGTACGGGTCGTCCTCGGGCCGGTAGACGGCGGCGCTGTTGCCAGAACGCTTGGCGACGTAGAGGGCGACGTCGGCGCGCTGGAGCAGCGTTTCGGCGGACGATCCGTGCATCGGAAACGCCGTGATGCCCAGGCTGGCCGTTACCTCCAGCGGATGGCCCTCGATCAGGAACGGCCGCTCGACGCGGAGCATGGCGTCCGCGACTCGCATTGCTTGGCCGGCGTCCGCATCTCGCAGCAAGATTCCAAACTCATCGCCTCCAAGCCGGGCGATCAGGTCGCCGGCGTCGAGCTGCTGTCGGAGCCGCGGACCAATCTGGCCCAACAAGCCGTCGCCGATCTTGTGTCCGAAGGTGTCATTGATTTCCCTGAAGTTGTCGAGGTCGAGCAGCATCACCGCGAACCCGGGCCGCTCAGCCAGCGCCTTCTCGATCTGCTGACGGAACATCAGGCGGTTGGGTAGATCGGTCAGGCCATCGTGCAGCGCCTGGTGCTCCAGGGCCTTTTGTCCCTCCTGCTGGCGCCGGCGCAACCTTGCCTGCTCGAGGGCGTTCTCGACGGCGGTACCGAGCCGCCCCAGCTGGTCCTTGAGCACGTAGTCGACGGCGCCCAGGCGCACGGCCGCGACCGCCATGTCTTCGCCGACGGCGCCCGAGACCAGGATGAAGGGGATTTCCAGCCCCGCCTCCTGCATCAACTTCAGGGCGCGAAGGGCGTCGAACTGCGGCTGGTGATAGTCCGCGATGATCAGGTCGAGGTCGGGGTCGAGGTTGGCTTTGAAGCTCGCCTCGTCCTCCACCCGCCGCCAGGTCGGATCGAAGCCGGCACGGCGGAGTTGGCGCAGCGCGAGGTCTGCGTCCTCCGGCCGGTCCTCCAGGATCAGCAGGCGTAGGGGCCGTCCACTCATGGACTCAACCGATTCCAACGGTGGCACGGCAATTAGTTGTCGCCGCGCCAGTTTTATTGTCGTGACAACCGGGACCGTCGTCGCCATCCTAGGTATCGCGAGCACGGCGGCGTTTTGCGTGATCGCCGCGCTAACGATCCGTGACTGGCTCGCGACCAAAGACACCAGCCGGATGTACCTGGCGTTGGCCATCGGCTGCCTGGCAGGCGTGTCCAGCCTCGGGCAGGTAGGCAAACTCCTCGGCCCCTGGTTCGTCGCGGTGAATTCGATTCTCGGGATCACGATCTTCCTCGGATCCGGCCTTGCCCTGCTGCTCTTTCGGGATAGCGTTATCCCCCTTGCCCGGCGAACCCGCCGGCTGGTCATTTCTATCGTCGTCCTGACGGCGGTGCTCGAGATCGGGGTGGCGCTGGGGCGGACTACCACGCCGAAAGCGGTTCAACTCTTCGGCTTGCTGGCGTTCGTTACTGTCTGGAGCGGCTGTGTGGGCGAACCGAGCGTCCGGCTCTGGCTGGCCGCCCGCCGCCGGACCGCGGTCCAGCGCGCCCGGATGCGGGCACTGAGCCTCGGGTACATCGGGATCATCGCCATCCTGCTGGCCGCGATCTTCGCGGGATCGTTGGGATCCAACCCGGTCGTGGAAATCGGTGTTGCAATGGGCGGCCTGGCGATCGTTCCGTTCCTCTATGCCGGCTTCGTTCCACCCACCTGGCTGCGTCGCGCCTGGCGCGAGGGCGAGGAGACGAAGTTTCGCCAGGCGACGCACGACATTCTTCTCTTCGCCTCGGACCGCGCCACCCTCGCCGCCCGCGCGCTCGACTGGGCGGTGCGCCTCAGTGGCGCCGACGCCGGATTCTTCCGTTCGGCCGGCAGGATCATTGCGACGCTCGAGATGACAACGGACGAGGCGGCCGGGATCGAGGCGAGGGTCACGGCAGCGGCGGGCCGTGATGTCGTGCCCCTCGGTGGGAGGCCACCGAGAACCGCAATCATCGCCCGTCTCGTCGAGGCCGACTCGGCGATCGTCCTGGTGGGCGGCCCCTTCACCCCGGTCTTCGGCACCGACGAGCAGGCCTGGTTGCAGCATTATGCCGCGCTGGTTAGCACCGGGCTCGACCGCGTCCGGCTCGTGGGCGAACTGGAGAAGAAAGTCAACGAGGTGACCGAGCGGACTCGCCAGCTGGAGGCCGCCAACGACGAGCTGGGGGCCTTCTCCTACTCCGTCTCACACGATCTGCGGGCGCCGCTGCGCGCGATCAACGGCTATACCAGCATCCTGCTCGAGGAGTTCAGCAGCAGCCTCAGCGAGGAGGGCCTGGGATTCCTGAAGCGGATCAAGCAGAACGGTGACCACATGGGTCACCTGATCGATGATCTGCTCGCCTTCTCGCGCCTGGGCCGGCAGGCACTTCGCGTGCAGCGTGTGCAGACGCGTGGCGTCGTCGATCGCGTCCTCGCGCAGCTCGCACCCTCCGCTGACGGACGCAAGGTCGAGCTGGTGATCGGCGACCTCCCGGACTGTGACTCCGACCCCGCGCTACTCGAGCAGGTCTTCGTCAACCTTCTGGGCAACGCCTTCAAGTATTCGCGGAAGCGGGAGGGCGCCCGCATCGAGGTGGGCGCAATGCAGGGCGAATCGGATTCCACCCCGGTTTACTTCGTGAAGGATAATGGCGCCGGCTTCGATATGCAGTACGCGGACAAGCTTTTCCGGGTATTCCAGCGGCTGCATCGCAGCCAGGACTTCGAAGGGACCGGCGTCGGCCTGGCGATCGTCCAGCGCATCGTGAGCCGCCACGGCGGCAAGGTCTGGGCCGAAGGAAAGGTTGACGAGGGGGCGACGTTTTACTTCGCGTTGAGCCCAGGAGGTGCCCAGTGGCAGCAGGCGAAGGCGGCGTAGACATCCTCATGGTGGAGGACAATCCCGATGACGAGCAACTGACCCTGCGCGCCCTCGGCAAACACCACCTGGCCAACAAGATCCATGTCGTGCGCGACGGGCAGGAGGCGCTCGACTACGTCTTCTGCAAGGGCAAGTACGCGGAACGCCGGATCACCGACCATCCGCACGTCATCCTGCTGGATATCAAGCTGCCACTGATCGACGGCATCGAGGTCCTTCGCCGGATCAAGGCCGACGAGCGCACCAAGACCATCCCGGTCGTCATGCTGACGTCGTCCCACGAGGAGCGGGACCTGGTCGAGACTTACCGCCTGGGTGTCAACAGCTACATCGTCAAGCCAGTCGATTTCGAGCAGTTCACCGAATCTGCTCGGACGCTCGGCATGTACTGGCTGTTGATGAACCGTCCCCCCAAAGCCGCCTGAGCCAGTTCTAGAGAAACCTGTCGACCATTGCCCGCACGCGGGTGTGCTCCGAGGACCAGGTCGCCCAAACCCTGGCGCACCAGCGCATGATGGCCTGGTCACGAGGCGGCCCCGCCTCGACCGCGAGGACGTCGGCGACCGTCAGGGGCCCGAGATCGTCGGGTGGGGCAAACGGTGGCCATTGATTGGATGCCCTGGCCATCAGCATGTGCATCTTCTGCACCTGGCGGCCGGTGAAGTTTCGCTCGACGGCGAGGTAGAGGCCGGCGAGGGCGAAGGCGGCGCCAATTGTCGAGGCCGATTGGCTCACGTGCTGAGCGCCGTAGGCGTCGACCACGTGCTGGTGGATGAACGCGGGATCACCGTGGGCGAGTGTGTAGTAGGACAGCTCGTTCATCACAGCGCGACACTCGCCCGAGGCGTTGGCCCTTCGATCCGGTTCTAGGCCGAGGCTCGGCCGCTGCAGGCCGCAACCCGGGCAGACGCTTACCACCGTTGCGGACGTTGAGTCTATACGCCGGTGCCGAGCAGAGACTCCTGGATCGAGAACAGCTGATCCATCAGCCTGACGATCCGGATCCGAGTCCGCAGTCCCTCGAGCGCGCCCGGCGGCACACCCGCGTCCTCGAGGAGCACGCGGAGCTCGGACAGCCGACGTTCATACGAGAGGGGAATCCGGTAGACACGCCTCAGGTTCAGGATCTCCAGGTCGTTGATGAGCTCATCGATCACCCGCATCGGGCGGCCGAGCCGCCAGCGCCGCGTGGTATCGACCTCGTGTCGCCGCTCGGCGGCGCGGATCTCGCCATTCGCTTGTGCCATGAAGCCGATACTCATCACTGCCATCGTGCTTCCGATTTTGGCGGGCAGGCGGTGAGCTGACACCGCTCTTCGGAGGCACGGGATGCCGCTACCAACGAGGGCTTTCGGTCTCACCCAAAAGGAGGAGGACGTGCGTTCGGTTGCCGGGAGCACGGTAGCATGAACGAAATGCAGGCCTCGTCGCGCACGGCTGCGCCGACCGAACTCGAACGTGACCTCGAGCAACATCGTGCTGAGCTCACCGGCTATTGCTATCGCATGCTGGCCTCGCCCTTCGAGGCGGAGGATGCGGTGCAGGAGACCTTGCTGCGGGCGTGGAAAGGACTGGAGCGCTTCGAGGGTCGGGCGGCATTGCGCTCCTGGCTCTACCGGATCGCGACCAACGTCTGCCTGGACATGTTGGAGGGGCGAAACCGGCGGGCGCGGCCGATGGACCTGGGTCCCGCGCGGGCGCCCGTGGAATCGAACCTGAACACGCTCCCAGAGGCGACCTGGCTCCAGCCCATCCCCGACAGCCTTCTGGCCGCGGAGGGTGATCCGGCGGAGCTCGCCGTTACACGCGAGACCATCCGCCTCGCCTTCGTAGCCGCGTTGCAGCACCTTCCCCCTCGGCAGCGGGCGGCGCTGATCCTGTGCGAGGTCTTGCGCTGGAAAGCCAAGGAGGTCGCCGAGCTGCTCGGCATGAGCGTGGCCTCGGTCAATAGTGCACTGCAGCGAGCACGAGCCACGCTGCAGGCCAGCGGTGTGAGTCCGGATGACCCGGCCCCGCCGATGGATACGGCCCGTCGGGAGCTGCTCGCCCGTTACGTCCGGGCCTTCGAACGTTACGACCTCAGCGCGCTCACCTCACTGATCCAGGAGGACGCCCGCCAGTCGATGCCGCCCTTCGACCTGTGGCTGCGCGGTCGCGATGACATCCTCGCCTGGTGGTTCGGGCCGGGCATCGGCTGCCGTGGCTCGCGGCTCGTCCCCACCGTCGGGGCGAACGGCCGCCCGGCCTTCGGCCAGTACAAACCGAGTGCGTCGGGCAGCGGGCACGACCCCTGGTCGCTGCTCGTCCTCGAGCTCGGCAGCAACCAGATCGAGGAGTTTACGTTCTTTCTCGATACCCAGGCGCTGTTTCCGCTGTTTGGCCTACCGCCTCATCTCGACGCGCAGGCTTAATCCGGCAGGACGGCGTCCAATCCCATGAAACCCACCAGCCCACGAAGCGCATCCGACGCACCCCGCAGCCGGACCTGACAGCCGTGGCGGCGGGCAACGAGCTGCAGCCGCGCAAGCGCGTCGACCGTAACCGCGTCCGCGTTGACACGTTGCACCTCGCAGAAGGCGATCGCCGCGTCGCTGCCCTCCAGCAGTCCGCAGACGCGCCGGTACAGAGCGGGCAGATCGCTGCGCGCGATAGGCCCGTCGATGACAAAGGTGATCGCGCTGCCCGCTGGACTGGGCATCGTATGTCCATCTAGGTAGACACCCAGGCCATGAAAAACTCATCGAACGGTCCGCATCGCGCCAGGCTGGTCCCCATCCTTATGTTGGTGGTGGGGGTCGGTTCGGCCTGCGGCTCACCGTCGGCCAGGCCGACGCCATCACCAACGCCGTCGCCGACGGTGTCGCCGAGCCCAACACCGACGCCGAGCCCGACGCCAGCCTGTCCCGATCGAGTGCTGGCGGCGATGACCACGGATCAGCGGATTGGTCAACTCATCAACCTCGGGCTGGCCGGCGATGCCCTCGGGCCCACCGAAATCAATCTCATTCAGACCGATCACGTCGGCTCCGTTTGGTTTGTTGCCACCACCACCGCAGGGGTCGCCGGCATCCAGGCCGTCACCGCGAGAGTCCAGGCCCAGGTTTCCAACGCGTCGACCGCCAATGTTCGCTTTTTCATCGCCGCCAACCAGGAAGGCGGCGTGATCCAGGCGATGCAGGGATCAGGGTTTTCCAGGATCCCAGCGGCACTCGTGCAGGGGAGCACGGCGCCCGCCACGCTGCAGAGCCAGGCCGCCACCTGGGGTCAGCAGCTGCACTCCGCCGGCATCAACTTCAACTTTGCACCGGTGATGGATGTGGTCCCGCCCGACACCGATGCGCAGAACCAACCGATCGGCGCGCTCCAGCGCGAGTTCGGGCACGACCCGGCCACGGTTGGCAGTCATGGGGTTGCCTTCCTCACCGGTATGCACCAATCTGGAATCGCGGTCTCCCTCAAACACTTCCCCGGACTCGGACGGGTGACGGGCAATACCGACTTCACGACCGCCACCGACAACGTGACGACCGCGACCGACCCCTCCCTCCAATCCTTCAAGGATGGGATCGCCGCGAACGCCGATTTCGTGATGGTGGCGCTGGCCCTCTACACGAGGATCGATCCCAACCACCTGGCCGCCTTCTCGCCGGTAGTCATGACCCAGATGCTGCGCAACTCACTCGGCTTTGGCGGTGTCATCATCTCCGACGACCTCGGCGCCACGGCCGCAGTGGCGAGCATCCCGCCAGCGACGCGGGCGATCGACTTCCTATCCGCAGGCGGCGACATGATCATCTCGAAGACGGCCGCGCCGGCCGACGCCATGGTGCGGGCGATCAGGGCGCGCGTCGCGGCTGACGCGAGCTTCGCGGAGCGGGTAGACGACGCGACGCTCCGGATTCTCCGGGCGAAGCAGGCGTACGGCCTCCTCCCCTGCTGACTGCCCCCTCTTATTGCGGTGGCGGCAATGAAACCAGCACGGCTGCAGTAGCCAGGACAACGGCGACCACAGCGAGTTCGGCGCGGTGGCGGCCGAACAGCGCCAGCAGGAACGCGCTGCCGACGACCGCGAGCTTGACGACCAGCGCCCAGCCGTAACCCGTGGTCAGCGCCGGCGGGAAGCCGACGTGGGCGAGGGCGAGCAGGAGCCCGCTGCCGACAGCGACGGCGAACGCGCCGAGCGCGTAGCGAGGGAAGGTGCCCCCTTCCCGCCCTCCCCCAGACGGGGACGGAATTCTTGAGCCCATGCGAGCCCACAGGGGAATAACGAAGGCTAGGAGCGCGCCGACCCAGAGGCCCATCGCCGCGACGTGCACGGCGTTGAGGACGAAGCCCGCGCCGGTGAGCCCAGGAATCGTATGTCCCGTCGCGGCGTCGACCAGTGCCATGACGCCGCCGAGCGCGAGCACCGGCCAGAACGCATCGAGGGCGAGCACGGCCCAGAGGAGAACCGCGACCGCGAGGCGGAGGCCGAGCAGACGTCCGAACCCCGACGCCGCGACGGCAATTGCGGTCGGCCCGTCGAAGGAGAGGCTGGCGAGCTGCGCGACGAGGGCCATCGGTTCAGCCGCGATCAAGAGGACGAGTCCCGCGTACACCACAAGGCGGAGGCGGGGCTCGCGACGCGTCAGGCGTTGATAGATGATGACCCCGAAGGTGAGCGCCACGCCGAAGAAATGCATCCAGCGCGCCAGGGCCTGGAGCCCGAACCCGAGTGGCGTGGCGGTCCCGATTTCGCCGCCGGAGAGCAGTGGCGAATAGGGGTTGGGCGTTGCCGAGCCAACCGTGAACTGGAAAGCGCCACGGGACGGGTGGGTATCGGCGGCGATGACCTGCCAGGTGACGACATAGGTGCCACTCTCCGCTGCGGCCACCTGCGCCACCAGGGTTCGGCCGGCGGGCCGAGCCGGCGAGGCGACCTGGCGCCCACTCGGGCTGAAGACGTCGATGCCGTTTCCGGCCGGAGTCACGGGTTCGGTGAAGGTCAACGTCATGGCGGTCGGCGGCCGCTGGAGGCTGGCATCGGCTTCGGGGTCTGAGAAGAGAAGCAGCGCATGGGCCAACGCCGACACCGGATAGAGAGCGAGGACAAGGGTCAGGCCGACGACCAGGAGTCGCCGACCCAAGTTCAGGAGTAGGCGGGCGCCTCGGCCGGGGCGGTCAAGCCCTGCGGGCGAGCGCGCGCGATTCGAAGCACGAGCCCGGCCGCCACCAGGCAGAGCAGTCCCGAGCTCATAAAGGCCAGTTGGTAGTCACCGAAGATGGTGCGTACGGCTCCCGCAGCGAAGGCGATCGAGGCGGCGCCGAGCTGGTGCGCGGCGAAGATCCATCCGTACACGATGGCGAAGTTCTGCTGACCAAAGAGCTTGCGCGACAGCTGAACCGTCGGCGGCACGGTCGCGACCCAGTCGAGGCCGTAGAAGACGACGAAGAGGATCAGCCCGAAGTACGCGGTACCGAACGCATAGGGCAGAAACAGCAGCGAGAGGCCGCGCAGGCCGTAGTACCAGAAGAGCAACCATCGACTGTCGAATCGGTCGGTGAGGATGCCCGACACCAGCGTGCCGATCACGTCGAAGATGCCGATGAGCGCCAGCAGGCTGGCCGCGGTCACCTCGGCCATGCCGTGGTCCATCGACGCTGGGATCAGATGCGTTCCGATCAGGCCGTTGGTGGACGCCCCGCAGATGAAGAAGCTGCCCGCGAGCAGCCAGAAATCACGCGACCGGACACCAAGCGTGAGTCCGCGAAAGGCGTTCCGGATCGGACTGCCGACCGCGAGCGCCCCGGTGTCCGGCTCGGTCGCGCCGTAGGCGCGAAGGCCGAGGTCGGCCGGCCGGTTGCGGAGAAACAATGCCACCAGCGGCACCACCACGAGTGCGCCGATCGCCACCGTGATCGCGGCGCTGCGCCAGCCGCGGTTCTGCGCCAGCCAGCCGAGGAACGGCAAGAAGATGAGCTGGCCGGTCGCGCCGGCCGCCGTCAGCGCGCCGAGCACCAGACCACGGCGCTGCACGAACCAGCGGTTGGCGACGGTCGCCGCCAGGACCGAGGCCATGCAGCCTGTGCCAAGCCCAACGACCACGCCCCAGAGAAGGTAGAGCTGCCATGGCGCCGTCATCAGGGTCGTCAACAGCGCGCCGGTCGCCACCGTTCCGAGTGCGGCGACCGTCACCGCCCGGATGCCGAAGCGGTTCATCAGCGCCGCCGCAAACGGTCCGGTCAATCCGAACAACAGCAGGTTGATGAAGACGGCTACCGAGATGATCGCCCGGTTCCAGCCGAACTCATTCTGCAGGGGAACGATCAGGATGGCGGGAGTGGCCCGAAACCCTGCGGCCCCCATGAGCGCCACGAAGGTCACGGCGGCGACAATCCACGCGTAATGGAGGCGCCGAGGCGCGATCACTCCCGGGAGCATACGTCGAATCGACCGGAGCACCAGGCTCCCGAACGAAAATCACCCCCCCACGGCGTTCGGGTGCCCTACTCGGGTACCCTCGTTGGGTGGACGAGCCGGAACGCCGGGCCCCCGAAGCCGCCCCGGCCGCGCCGCCGGTAAAGGCTCCCGAACGGGCCCCGGGCCACCGCGAGCTCAAACCACCCGAGTGGTTCGAGGAGCGGCTCGCCGCCTGGGTACGGCGCATGGGTCTCGGCGCCTGGACAATTCGAGCCTCCTATAAGCCGAAGCTACGGGGCGCGGAGGGCTACGCGGAGATCAGTCCCGGATTCCTGGAAGCCGAGCTCCAGTTCCGGCAGGACGTGCTCGTCGACCGCGGCGATGTCGTCATCGTGCACGAGCTGACGCACATCCTCACCGATGAGTGGGCCCGCGCCATGGAGCAGGTCGTCCACGACATGGTGCCCAGGCGGCTCCAGCGGGAGGCGCGAACCTTCCTCCGCCAGCACGAGGAGTCGGTGGTGGAAGCGATCGCGCACGCCCTGGTGCGCACCGCCGAGCAGAAGGAGCCAGGCTAAGCTTTCGGCGCGCTCGTTGCTTCGGGTGTGCTCAACGCTTTGTAGGCGATTTCCATGGCTCGCGCGAGGCGCTTCGATGCGGTGAATCGGCCTTCGGCGATAACGACGGGATAGAGGTCCAGCTCGCGAACCTTATCCATGATCGCGTGGGTGCTGATGCTAGCCCGTTCATGGTCCATATTCCGTACAACTGGTTCCTGGGTGGGTCCATGTGAAGCCGGCCAAAGTCGCGAATTAGACCACCCTGAGTGCGATTACGAGGCGGTGACCGAGTCGCGGACGGGATGGGTAGGCCCCACGCCGGCCTGCGTCCTCTTTGCGGATCGATTCCGGTCGCAAGTTGCGCTGTGGTTCGGCGAAGGGCCGGGTGGGATCGCCAACCTGTCCGCCCTTGGTGAAGACGTACGGGCGCTCGGCGGCCGGGATCTCACGCAGGGCCCGTCCCACGACCCCCTCAGAGTGGCCGAGTCCATAGACGGCCGCGGTGTCGACCCAGTTGATGCCGGACGCGATGGCGTGCTTGATCGCCGCAACCGAGTCCGTGTCCTCCTGGCCTCCCCATCCGTAAGCCCATCCGCCGCCGCCGATCGCCCAAGCTCCGAAGCCGACCTGGGTGATTTGAAGACCGCTCGTTCCTAGCGGCCGCGTCAGCAGATTCATCTAGACGACCTCCTGTTTCTGCCCGACCGGTGTTCGATCGGACGCGTATGCCTTGACGATGGCCGAGATGTCAAGGGCGGGCGCCTCCGATGCCACCCCCGCAACCAGCTGGCGCGTCAACGATGTAAGCGGGACAGCAGACGGGGCCGCGGACTTGTAGAAAGCGAGGGCTAGGTCGAGGTCCTTGAGAAGGTCGCGCATCGCGAACATGGTCGGCTCGTGTACGTGCTTGACGAAACCCGCTTCGCGAAGCCGTAGCCCCGGCCAGATCCGCGTGAGAATGGTCAAGACCTCTTCCGGGTCGACGCCGTGCGCGGTCCCGGCACCAATCAACTCCGCAGCACCCGTGCTGACGATGCCAAGAAAGCTGTTGGCAATCAGCTTCAATGCCGCCGCGCTGCCGAGATCGCCGACGTAATGCACCTCGCCGAGATCTTCGAGGATCGGCCGCACCGCCTCCACATCATCGACCTGTGCGGCCCCCACCAGAATGAAGAGCGAGCCGCTGTCGACTGCTGGAGTACTACCGATCACAGGTGCCTCGATGAACCTGGCACCGTTTGTTACGGCTGCTCGCGCCAGCTCTTGGGCGATGCCTGGTCCGGTGGTGCTCATGTCGACGATCGTCTTGTTGGACGAAGCTTCAAACACGCCGCCACGACCGAAGTACACGTCGCGCACGGCCTGCGGGCCGGTCAGCATGCTGATGACGACCTCAGCGTTTCGGGTGGCGTGAGCGGGGGAATCGGAGACGGGCCCAACGCCCAGCGCTTCCGCCTTGCTCTTGGTTCGATCCCAAACCGAAACCTCGAGGCCACTTTTCTTCAACCGCCGTGCAATAGCGCTGCCCATCTTTCCGCTGCCGAGCACCGCTACCTTCGTCATTGGTTCATCTCCCGCTCTCGTGCCGTCGGCTAGGACTCACACACATGGCCTATTCAGGATGCCGCAGTAGGGGATTCGGAACCTCCCCCTGCCTGTCGACCACGACACCATACATTTGGGGGACTCTGACTCGATGAGTTCCGGGCTTGCGGCAGGCACAGGGAGCGGGAGGCGGGACAAAGCGCACCCGGTGGGTCGGCAGAGCTGAAAGAGCTCGTGCCTAGGTCGGGATCGAGTCCAGAACCTGCTGCGTGTGGCTCATCCCGAGCCTGGTCGCGCCGGCCTCGAGCATGGCCACGGCATCCTCGTAATACAAAATACCGCCGCTGGCCTTAATGCCCAGCGTCGGCCCGACCGCGGCCCGGATCAGCGCGACATCATGGAGCGTGGCGCCGTGACCGAGATAGCCGGTCGATGTTTTGATGAAAGCCGCGCCGGCTTCGACCGCCAGCGCACAGCCGGTTCGTTTCTCGTCGTCGGTGAGCCGCGAGCATTCCAGGATCACTTTGACCGCGTGGAAAGCTGCAGCAGCAACGACACTGGCGATGTCGGCCCGGACGGGACCGAGCTGGCCGTCCTTCAGCCGTCCAATGTCGATCACCATGTCGATCTCGGCCGCGCCATCGGCGATCGCTAGCGAGGCCTCGCGTGCCTTGGCATCGATGTGGGACGCGCCGAACGGAAAGCCAACCACGGCGGCGATCCCGACGTCGCTACCCTGTAGGACCTCGCTCGCCATCGCTATTCGGTTCGAGTTCAAACAGACGGTAGCGCAGTGGTTGCGTCGAGCGATCTCGCAGGCCAGCAAGATTTCATGGTTCGTCGCGGCCGGATCGAGCAGGGTGTGATCGATCCGCGCCGCCAGCTCGCCACGCGTCCATCGCCGGCCCACGGGTTCAGCGTACGAGGTTGCCCCGTGCGGCGTCCGGAGGGTGACAATGATAAGGACGTCAGGTTGGAGGCAGCGAAGGCTGAGGAGGGTATCGGGATGGCTGGCTTGATCTCTCGTGGGTTTCTTGGACGTCGTCGTCCGGCGGAGGTCGAGAGCCGCCTCCCACCGGGACAGTACCTCGTCACGGATTGGCCGGTTCTCTCGGCGGGGCCGACGCCGCACACGCCCCTCGACAAATGGTCGTTCACCCTGGATGGCCTGGTGCGCAAGCCGGTGACCTGGAGCTGGGCGGAGTTTACGAAGCTCCCCACGCAGACCTACACCGTCGACATCAGTTGCGTCACCAAGTGGACCAAGCTCGATATGACGTGGCTCGGCGTCAGCGTCGACACCTTGCTCGAGGCCGTTCAGGTCGAGCCGGCCGGCAAGTATGTGATGGCCTACAGCGACGGCGGCTACACCACCAATGTTCCTCTCGACGAGCTGACGAAGGGGCAGGGGTTTGTCGCCTACCAGTTCGAGGACAAGCCACTCGAGCCAGTCCACGGCGGGCCGGCGCGCCTGGTCGTGCCGCATCTCTATTTCTGGAAGAGCGCCAAGTGGATCCGTGGGCTTCGGTTCATGGATGAAAATGAGCCCGGGTTCTGGGAGCAGCTCGGCTACAACATCCATGGCGATCCCTGGAAAGAGGAGCGCTACAGCGGAGACTGATGGCGCAGCCCGTTCTCGAATGGCAGGCCGGGACGGTCACCGCCATCCGGCCCGAAACCCGGCAGACGAAGAGCTTCACGCTGGCGCTGCCGAAGTGGATGGCCCACCGGGCGGGCATGCACTACGACGTCCGACTGACCGCCCCTGACGGGTACCAGACCGAGCGCAGCTATTCGGTCGCGTCGGCGCCGGAGCGCGTGGGCACGATCGAGCTCACGGTCGAACGGATCGAAGACGGGGAGGTGTCGCCCTACCTCCATGATGTCGTCGTCACCGGTGACCAGATCGAGGTTCGCGGACCGATCGGCGGGTACTTCGTCTGGGAGGTGGCCCTCGGTGGTCCGCTGGTGCTGATCGGCGGCGGCTCGGGCGTCGTGCCCCTGATGGCGATGCTGCGGCATCGCGCCGCCCAGCATGCAACCCTGCCGGCACGCATCCTCTATAGCAGCCGGACTCCTGACGATGTGATCTATCGCCAGGAGCTCGACACGCTGGCGGCCGGCGACCGTGGCTTCGAAGCGTTCTTCACCTTCACCCGGCAGGCCCCACCCGGGTGGACCGGCTTTCGGCGTCGCATCGACGCCGCGATGTTGGGCGAGGTCATCAAGCCGTTTGGAACGACAGCCCGGGTCTACGTGTGCGGACCGACGCTTTTAGTGGAAGCGGTTGCCAGCGCGCTGGTCCAGATGAAGCTACCCATCGAACGAATTCGGACGGAACGATTTGGCCCAACGGGAGTGTGAGGAGGTTCAGCGATGAACATGGATGACGCCGACATGAACACGGCCTTGATGGTCGATGGCAACGCGGTGGCAGGGCAGCTCATGGATGTTTTCGGCCGCGACATGACGATGACGGTGGCACGCTGCGCCGGCTGCGCTCGCGAGGCCGAGATGGGCGCGTTGATGGCCTTTACACATAGTCCGGGTGTGGTGCTCCGTTGCCCGGCGTGCCAGGCCGCGATCGCGCGCATCGTGGAGACGCCGGCCGCCATCTACATCGAGGCGCGGGGCGCGACGTTCTTGCGGCTGCCGCGCTAGCGAGCGGTCCGGCGCTGCGATTTCTTCGCTTGCGCTCGAGCGCGCGCCGCTTCCTTCTCGGCCTCCGCCGCTCGCTTAGCGGCGAG
>DASWBA010000138.1:0-6340 GCA_036390825.1 Candidatus Dormiibacterota bacterium | reverse complement strand
GACGTGCGGCGTGACGTCTTCGAGCGCGTTCAGCACTTCTCGGCGCTCGAGATGAACCGATTCGGAACCCCCTCCCTGATCACCCGGAACACGAACGATGTCCAGCAGGTGCAGATCTTCGTGCAACTGGCCCTCACCCTGATGGTGATCGCACCCATCATGGGCATCGGCGGCGTTGTCCTCGCCCTGCGCACCAACGTGAGGCTGTCCGCAATTCTGATCGTGGCGGTCCCCCTGATGGTCGGGGTTATCGCCGCGCTGACGACCTTCGCCGTACCGCTATTTCAGTCGCTGCAGGTCAAGATCGACCGCATCAACCAGGTGATGCGGGAGCAGATCAACGGCGTGCGCGTCATCCGGGCCTTCAACCGCACCAGCCATGAGCGAGATCGGTTTCAAGCGGCCAACGCGGACCTGACCGGGACCGCGTTGCGTGTGAACCGGATGTTCGCGCTGGCGCTGCCCGCCCTCTTGGCGATCATGAACATGTCGAGCGTCGCTGTCGTCTGGTTCGGTGGTCACCTGATCGACAGCGGGCAGATGCCCGTGGGCAACCTTATCGCCTTCCTCGCCTACATCATGCAGATCTTCTTCGCGATCATGCTGGCGACCTTCATGGTGATCTTCGTGCCACGCGCGGCGGCCAGCGCGACGCGGCTCGAGGAGGTCATCAACACCGAGCCCTCCATCACCGACCCGCCTAGCCCGATCGAGCCGGCCAGCGTCACGGGCGTGGTCGAGTTCCGCGCCGTCACCTTCGGCTATCCCGGAGGGGAGGAGCCGGTCCTACATCAGCTCGCGTTCCATCTCCGCCGCGGCGAGACGACGGCGATCATCGGTGGCACGGGCTCGGGCAAAACAACCCTGCTCAACCTGGTTCCGCGCTTCTACGACGCCACCGGCGGCGCGGTGCTCGTGAACGAGGTCGACGTCCGCGAGCAGAAGCTTGAAACGCTCTGGCGCTCCATCGGGCTCGTTCCGCAGCAGGCGTACCTCTTTCGCGGCACGATCGCCGACAACCTGCGGTTCGGGAACGACGCGGCGACAGAGGCGGAGCTGTGGCACGCGCTCGAGGTCGCCCAGGCGCGTGACTTTGTGGCCGCGATGCCGGACAAGCTGGAGGCGCAAATCGACCAGGGTGGGACCAACCTCTCGGGCGGTCAGCGCCAGCGGCTCGCCATCGCCCGCGCGCTGGTGCGACGGCCACCCCTGTACCTGTTCGACGATTGCTTCTCGGCGCTCGACGCCGGCACAGACGCCCGGTTGCGTGCCGCGCTCAAGGTTGAAGCTAGAGATGCGACCGTGGTCATCGTCGCGCAGCGAGTCAGCACCATCCTGCACGCCGATCGGATCATCGTTCTCGACGCGGGGCGGATCGTCGGCATCGGCACCCATCAAGAGTTGATGTCGACCAGCGAGCCCTACCGCGAGATCGTCGAGTCCCAGCTCGGCGAGGAGGAAGTCGCATGATGGGCCAGCGCGGCGCGCCGGGGCGCCCAGGAGGGCGAGGCTTTGGTGGGGGAGGCATGTTCGGCATGGGGCCGCCTCCGGCAAAGACCAAGGACCTCGGCAAAACCCTACGCCAGCTGCTGGGCCGGCTACGCCCCGAACGAGTTCTCATCGTCGTCTCGGCGCTGCTTGCCCTGGGAAGCGTCGCCCTTTCCGTGATCGGGCCGAAGATCATCGGCAACGCGATCAACGTCATCTTCGACGGCGTGCTGGGCAAGAGCCTGCCGGCTGGTATAACCAAGGCGCAGGCGGTGGCACTGCTGCGCGCCCACGGGAAGAGCCAGATTGCCGACCTCATTGCTGGCGCCAACGTCGTGCCAGGGCATGGCATCGACTTCGGGTTGCTGGGCCAGATCCTTGAACTGGCGGCCCTCGTTTACCTCCTGAGCGCGGCGCTCCAATGGTTACTGGCCTACATCATGGCCGGCGTTGCGCAACGCACGGTCTTCCATCTTCGTGAGGACGTCGAGGCGAAGATGGCGCGGCTGCCGCTGAAATACTTCGACAGCCATCCGCACGGCGATCTGCTCAGCCGGGTCACCAACGACATCGACAACATCTCGACCACCCTCCAGCAGGGGATGACGCAAATCCTCACGTCGACGCTCACGATTGTGGGCGTCCTGGCGGTGATGGTTTGGATCAGCCCGCTGCTGGCGGTCGTCGCCCTGGTCACCGTCCCGCTCTCGATTCTGGTGACCGTGCTGGTCGCGCGGCGATCCCAAAAGCAATTCGCCGCCCAATGGGCGCGGACCGGCACCCTCAACGGCCACGTCGAACAGATGCACACCGGGCACGCCCTGGTGCAGGTCTTCGGACGCCGTCGCAAGGCCATCGACGAATTCAACCAACAGAATCAGGCGCTCTACGAGGCCAGCTTCCGGGCGCAATTCCTGTCCGGCATCATCCAGCCGGCCATTGCATTCCTCGGCAACGTGAACTATGTCGTGATCGCCGCCCTTGGCGGCTACCTGGTCACGTCGGGGGCGATCACGCTTGGCGATGTCCAGGCGTTCATCCAGTACTCCCGCCAGTTCACGATGCCGATCACCCAGCTCGCCGGCCAGCTCAACCTGCTGCAGTCGGGCCTGGCATCGGCCGAGCGCGTCTTCGAGTTCCTGGACGCCGAGGAGGAAGTCCCTGACCGTGTCGTCACGTCCCTTCCGAGCGACCTACACGGACATGTGGCGCTCGAGCACGTGGCCTTCCGCTACGAACCCGAGAAGCCCCTCATCATGGACTTCAGTCTCGACGCAAAGCCGGGTCAGACGATCGCGATCGTCGGCCCAACGGGAGCTGGTAAGACGACCATTGTCAACCTTCTGATGCGCTTCTACGAGATCGACGGCGGGCGCATCTGCGTCGACGGCGTCGATGCCCGAGAGGTGAGCCGCGATGACGTGCGTCGAGTATTCGGCATGGTGCTGCAGGACACCTGGCTCTTCACCGGCACGATCCGCGACAACATCGGCTATGGGAAGCTGGGCTCGACGCCGGAACAAATCGTGGCCGCCGCGCAGGCGGCGCATGCCGACCACTTCATACGGACGCTGCCGGACGGCTACGACACCGTCCTCAATGACGACGCCTCGAACATTTCCGCCGGGCAGAAGCAGCTCTTGACGATTGCCCGCGCCTTCCTGGCCGACCGTACCGTCCTGATCCTGGACGAGGCAACCAGCAGCGTCGACACTCGCACCGAGGTGCAGATCCAGCAGGCGATGGCGCGGCTGCGGCAGGGCCGGACCAGTTTCGTCATTGCGCACCGGCTCTCGACCATCCGCAACGCCGGCACCATCGTCGTCATGGATCAGGGCCGTATCGTCGAGCAGGGCAGCCATACCGAGCTGCTCGCGCGGCACGGGTTCTACTACACGCTCTACCAGAGCCAGTTCACCGACGCGCTTGCCGAAGCCAGCTGAGATGTTCACCACCCGCCCCGAATTGCGCGGAACCTTCGGGATGGTCAGCTCGACTCACTGGCTGGCATCGCAAACCGGCATGGCGATCCTGGAGCGAGGCGGCAACGCCTTCGATGCGGCCGTCGCCGCCGGCTTCGTCCTCCAGGTGGTCGAGCCCCATCTCAACGGCCCCGGCGGTGACTTGCCGATCATTCTCTGGGACACCCGTCGCGCAAAGGTCGAGGTCATCTGCGGCCAGGGCCCGGCGCCGAAGGCGGCCAGTATCCGCCATTTCCAGGAGCTGGGGCTGGACGACGTACCGGGGACCGGCCTGCTGGCAGCCTGCGTTCCGGGAGCATTCGGCGCCTGGCTGATGCTCCTCAGCGAGCACGGCACCATGCCCCTGCGCGATGTGCTCCAATACGCGATCGAATACGCGACGTCCGGTTACCCGATGGTGGCGGCGATCGCCCAGGCGATCGCCCAGGTGGCACCCATCTTCCGAAGCGAGTGGCCGGAGTCGGCTCGCGTCTACCTTACTAATGGTGTCCCCGAGCCAGGAAGCACGTTTCGCAATCCCGATCTCGGCCGCACCTACCAGCGAATCCTCGACGAGGCCGAGGGCGCCGAAACCGACCGTGACCGTCAGATCGAGGCTGCCCGCAAGGCCTTCTACGAGGGCTTCGTGGCCGAGGCGATCGACGCCGCCTGCCGAGTTCCCGCGATCGACAGCACAGGCGAACGCCACGCCGGACTCCTGACGGCCGCCGACCTTGCCGGTTGGCGTGCGCGCTACGAACCATCAACCCATCTCACCTACCAGGACGCCACCGTGCACAAGACGGCACCCTGGGGCCAGGGTCCGGTCTTCCTCCAACAACTGGCCCTGCTCGAGGGCGTTGACCTGAAGGCGATGGGCTTTCTCAGCGCCGACCACATCCATACCGTGATCGAATCCGCAAAACTCGCCTTCGCGGATCGCGAGGCCTGGTACGGCGACCCCGACTTCGCCGACGTCCCGCTGGAGGCGCTGCTCGATAAGGGTTATGCGTCGCAGCGTCGCCGGCTCGTCACCGACCGTGCCTCGCTCGACCTTCGACCGGGATCGGTGAGCGGGCGGCAGCCCGTCCTGCCCCGATTTGCCCATGGCCCCACCAAACGTCGCGACCTGACGGCATCGGTCGGCGATCCGACGCTGCTCGCTAACCCGCTCGGTGACACCTGCCATGTCGCCGTCATTGATCGCGCCGGCAACCTGGTGGCCGCCACGCCCAGCGGCGGATGGCTGCAGAGCTCGCCGGCGATCCGCGGGCTCGGCTTCGGCCTGGGCACGCGCGCCCAGATGTTCAACCTCGACGAAGGGCACCCCAACGCGCTCCAGGGTGGTAAACGGCCTCGAACGACCCTGAGCCCGAGCCTCGTGCTGCGCGGCGGCGAGCCATGGTTGGCGTTCGGCACGCCCGGGGGCGATCAGCAGGACCAGTGGTCGTTCAACTTCTTCCTGGCCCACGCCGTCTTCGGCCTCAACCTGCAGGAAGCGATCGACGCCCCGATGTTCCACACCAGCCATTTCCCGAGCTCGTTCGATCCTCACGAGTCGCATCCCGGCCGGCTCGTGGCCGAAAACCGTCTCGAGCTGGAGACGGTCTTGCATCTCCGTGACCGGGGTCACGACCTCGTGCTCGACGGTTCCTGGTCGCTCGGGCGGTTGTGCGTCGCCGGCAAAGATCCCAACACCGGGCAGCTGATGGCGGCGGCAAACCCGCGCGGGATGCAGGGCTACGCGGTCGGTCGCTAAATGGGACAATGTCTGGCACCGTCGAGGCAGGAGCATGGCGCAGGTCAATCTCGATAAGGCGCTGGAAGCTGGGCGAAAAGCCGTGGACCGTCATGCGTGGCGGGAGGCCTTCGAGCTACTGACGGCAGCCGATCAAGCCCATGGCCTGACGGCTGCGGATCTGGAAAGTCTCGGTGAAGCGGCCTGGTGGAATGGCCGGGTGGACCTCTGCATCAGCGCGCGCGAGCGGGCGTTTGCGCTCCGTCTCGAGGCGGGTGAACCTCGTCGAGCCGCCCTTGTCGCGCTGGATCTGGCGAAGGATCACTCGGGCCGGAAGGCAGCGGCCGTCGGCGCCGCCTGGTTCAGCCAGGCACAGCGGCTCCTCAAGGACGAACCGGTGGGCATCGAACACGGATACCTGACGCGCCGCCAGTGGGTGCAGGCGCATAACTCGGGCAATTACCAACGAGCACTCGAACTCGCCCAGCAAACTCTCGAGATCGGCACCCGGTTTGGCAACCGGGACCTGATGGCGCTTGGCCTTCAGGACCAGGGCCTTACCCTGGTCGCCCAGGGTCAGTTCGGCGAAGGGATGGCGCTTCTCGACCAGGCGACCGTGGCCGCGCTGTCCGGCGAGCTGCGACCGCTCACGACCAGCGCCATCTACTGCAACACCATCAGCGCCTGCGAGGAGATCGCCGACTACAAGCGAGCCAGCGACTGGACCGATGCGGCGCGGCGCTGGTGCGAGCGCCAGACCATCACAGGGTTCCCGGGGATGTGCCGCGTCCACCGGGCGGCCGTCATCCGTCTTACCGGGGCCTGGCAGGAAGCCGAACAAGAGGCTCGCAATGCCTACGACGAGGTTCTTGACTTTCGGGACGAATACGCGGCCGAGGCGCTCTATCAGATTGGCGAAATCCGGCTCAATCGGGGCGACCTTGTTGAGGCTGGGGATGCCTTCCGCCAGGCCCACGATCTCGGCCGGGAGCCAAATCCTGGTCTGGCTCTCCTTCGTCTGGCGGAGGGCGATGTTGGAGCGGCGGCGGCGGCCATCAAGCGGGGCCTGGCCGCCGAGCCCCAACCGATTGCGCGCTCGCGGATGCTGCCGGCGCAGGTGACGATCGCATTGGCCGCAGGCGATCGAGCGACA
>DASWBA010000137.1:0-52454 GCA_036390825.1 Candidatus Dormiibacterota bacterium | reverse complement strand
CATCAGCGTCGGAGATCATCGACGCCGATTGTAGGCGCGGCTCGCGATCAGCTTTTCCAGAGAACGGCGCGGGTGAGGCCGGCGTCGCCATCAGCAATGCGCAAGGGCAGGGCCGCCATTTGCCACCGGCCAGGTCTGATTTTGAAAAGGTCGAGCCCTTCGAGAATCGGAATGCCGGCACCGAGCAATCGATGATGAGTTGGAGCCCCCTCGATGCCATAGCCCTCGATCGACAGGTAGTCGATGCCGACCAGCTCGATGCCACGCTCCGCCGCCCAGTCGGCGCCATCCGCGGCTAGATAAACGAAGTCGGTCTGAAATGGACGCGCCGGGTGCCACAAGCGTGAATTGCTGGTGCGCAGCAGGACGCGACGCGTGCCGCGAGGAATGCGCGCCCGACTTAAATCATCGGCGGTGATGCCGCCGCGGACGCGCCGCAGGTCGGCGACCCATACCGGGCCGATGAAGCGATCGAGGTCCACCCGGTCGATGCCCTTCGCGCCCTCGATGAAGTGGCTGGGGGCGTCGACATGCGTGCCGGTGTGCGATCCAAGGCAGAGCTCGCTGATGTTGACGTGATCCTTGCGCAGCGTCATCGCGCGGCGAATCCGCACCGACGGATTGCCGCGGTAAACCGTCATCGCGGTGCGGATCGGGACGCTGACGTCGACGAGGTTCACGTGATGTCAGGATAGGGCGAGCAGGTGACGCAGGACTTCGCCGACGCTCCAGGCCTGGGCGATGCAGCCCACCGGCCGGTAGGGCGGTTCGGGCTCGAAGATCTCGCTGATGGTCCCGAGCCCGGCGTCGAGCAGGTGCGCCGTGAACGGTTCGAGCAAGCGGTGCATCGCGGGCCGGTCGCCGTCGAGGCGGCCGCGGGCATCGAGATACGGCCCCAGCAGCCAGGGCCACGCCATGCCCATGTGATAGGCAGCATCGCGGTCGCGTTGATCGCCCCGATATGAAGACTGGTATCGGGGATCATCGGGGCTGAGCGTGCGCAGGCCGTAGGGCGTCAGCAGTTTTGCGGTGACGACATCGAGCGCACGCCGAGCAGGCTCGCCCTCGATCAGTGGATACACAAGCCCCAGCGCGATGACCTGGTTCGGACGCAGGCTGGCATCGTCACCCTCGGGCGCGTCGACGACGTCATAGCAGTAACCACCGTCCGCGAACCAGAATCGTTCCTGCGCCGATGCGTGGGCGTCGGCCGCCATCTGACGATATGGGCCGGCCGGCCTCATTGCGCGTTCGCACCAGTCGGCCATCAGCCGCAAGGCGTTGTACCAGAGCGCATTGACCTCGATCGGCTTGCCACGGCGCGGGGTGACGACCCAATCCGCCACCCTGGCGTCCATCCAGGTGAGGGCGAGCCCGTCCTCGCCGCCGCCGAGGAGTCCGTCGGCGGGGTCCATCCGAATGTTGTGCCGCGTCCCGCGGACGTGCCAGTCGATGACGGCTTTCAGCGCTTCCAGCCGGTCGGCAATGAACCGCCAATCGCGGCTGGCGCGCAGGTACGCCGCGAGCGCCTGGTAGAGCCAGAGGGTGGCGTCGATGGCGGTGTACTCGGGGGCCTGGCCTCCGTCGGGGAAGCGGTTGGGAATCAGGCCCTGGTCCAGGTACTGGATGTAGGTGTCGAGCACCGCGCGCGCCTCCCAGAGCGTCCCCGGGCGCATCGCCAGCCCGCGCAGGCTGATCATGGTGTCGCGACCCCAGTCGGCAAACCAGTGGTAGCCGGCGACCACCGTTCGCTGCGGGGCAGAGCTCGCCGTACCGGGTGTGCGCCGCACCACCCGGAACTGATCCGCGGCCAGCGCAAGCTGGTCCGCCAGCGGATGCTGCATCCCTGGGCCGAGGACGGCGTCCTGATGCTGAAGGGCGTCTCGCCTGGATCGCGCGGCGTCCCAGCTCGACGGCGTCGGCTCGGTGGCGATGACGACGACGTCGTCGACACCGACGGCGAGCGGAACCTCGACCACGCCCGGCGTGAAGAGGTCTTCCTCGTCATCGAGCCCCCGCTCGCGTTCGGCCCGGTGGAGGACTCGCCAGTACCAATCCGGCCGGCTGTGCACCGTCGCCGAGAATCGAACCTCGAAGTAGCTGCGGACGGCGGCGGCATCGATGATCCATCCGTCGGCGGTCTCGCTCATGTCGAAGGCGCCCTGACCATGACGCTGCTGGTGATAGTCCCGGTGCGCGAAGAGCGGACGCAGCTGCAATGTGAGTGGCGAACCGCTCAGCAGTCGGTAGGTCACGACCGTCCGCGAGGCGCCCTGCTCCATCCAGATCCGCTTCTCGATGGTGCGGCCGGCGATGGTCCAGCGGAACAGCGGGAGTATGCCGTCGAGCTCCACAGCCTCGAGCTGACGATAACCCTGCGGAAAGACCGTCCCATCCCAGTACTCGTGGGCTGAGAGTGGCTGCATGTCGCCGTCTTCAGCCCGGACCCATTCATCGAGAGCGGCCACCAGCACCATCCGCTGGACCGGCGGATGCAGGGCGGCGACGAGCAGGCCGTGATAGCGGCGGGTGTTGACGCCGGCGACGGTCCCCGAGGCGTAACCACCCAGCCCGTTGGTCACCAACCACTCGCGCTGGAGGGCCGGCTCGAGATGGCGAAAGGACTGCGGATCGAGCTGAAGCGCCACCGTACGACCTAGACGGCGGCGATCGTCAGCAGGGTCTTGATGTCCTCCGGCCGCCGGTCGAGCGCTGAAAGGAAGTCGCTGAATGGCACTCGCCGGGTGATCAGCCGCTCGAAGATCCCGGGCCACCGCTGCTCCGCCTGCTGGAAATGCTCCAGCCCCATTTCGAAGTAGCGGCGGTTGGCGTTGACCGACCCGAAGGTTACCCGGTTGCCGAGCACCATCTCCAGATTGATAACGTCGGCCGGGATCGCGATACTGCGATTGCCCGCCGACACGCCGGTGAGACACAGGACCCCATTGGTCCCAAGCTGCGCCATCGCCTGAAAAGCGACGGCGCTATTACCGGTGCCTTCGAGAATGAAGTCGATCTGTCCGAGCTCGTCCTTGATGCCCGTCACCGGGTGGTCGTCCACGCTCTGATAGGTCGCGCCCAGATCCGTGAGGATGTGGTCCTGCACGCCTTCCGGCGGTGACTTCGCGTAGACGTGCACCTCGAGGCCACGCAGGCGAAGCAGGAGGGTGCATAGGATGCCGATGGGCCCGGCGCCCAGCACGACGGCCCTCGTGGGCTGCCACAGCATCCGCTCCTGGATCTTCCATGCCTGGCAGGTCGCTTTCTCCACGATGCTCAACGGCTCGAGCAACACGGCAAAGGGTCGAAGCGCCCTCGGGATCTTGACCATGAAGGCCGGGGTCTCGCTGTAGTACTCGCCCATGTAGCCATGCGCCCCTTTGATCCCGCGTTCCGTGTAGTTGCCGAAGAGACACATGTCGCTTTCGCCCGCCTGGCAGTTGGGACAGTCGTCGGGGCGACGCACGGTCGAGACCACCAGGTCGCCCGCCGCGAAGCCCGACACCCCCTCCCCCACCGCCTCGACCACGCTGAGCGCCTCGTGGCCGACGACGAGGAAACTGAAACCGGGCGGCGGCTCACCGTAGAGTCCTTGATTGATCTCGGTGTCGGTGCCATCGATACCCACCTCCAGCACCCGCATCAGCGCCGTACCCGGGGCAACGGTCGGAATCGGAAGCTCGACCTGTCGGGCGCTGCCGGGTTGTTTGGGAGTCACCGCCACCGCGCGCATGGTGGCAGTCAACGCGGTGGCCATGGCTACTAATAGTAGAAAGGGTGCTTACCGGGTCGCCAGCAACGCCACGCGTGGCACAGGTGGCAGGAGAAACATGCCGGTATTGAACCGAACCACGCGATGGAATCCGGCAAGTCGGAGGGCCGCTGAAAATTCCGTACTGGTGCGCAACTGAAAGGCTGGCGGCAAGCCACTGATTCGCGCACTCCAGAACAACAGTGCCGACCGCGGGCTCTTGTCGAACTCCCAGAGCAGGAATCGACCGCCGGGCCGGAGCACGCGGGCGACCTCGCGGAAACTCGTGAGCAGCGCCTCGTCATCGAGGTGCTTCAACACGTGCGACGTGAGCACGACATCAAATGACCCGACCTCGAAGGGCAGGCGTGTGGCAGGCGCGACCTGCAGCCGGATGCGGTCGCGCAGGCCCGCCTTTGCGATTTCTCGCTCGCCGATTTTGATCAGGTCGGGCGAGACGTCAACCCCGACGGGCGGATGGCGGAAGTCGATGCGTTCGGCAAGCGCGATGAGGATGTTGCCGATCCCGCATCCCAGGTCCAGCACCCGGTCTTGTGGCGTGATGTTGGCCGCGTTAAGGATCCGCCGGTATGGGGTGTTGATCACCCAGAGCCCGCGCCTCGAAAAGACATAGCGCATCCCGATCCCGCGCAGACCACGACTGAACCATTCGCCGTAATGCTTGCCAACGGCGGTCTCGTCGATGTGCCCGGTGTTACCTCCCACTGGCCGACACTACCAGCGGCACCGCCGCAACCGCCGCCGCCGCAATCACGATCCATTTACCAACCAGCGGGTAGGGCTTGGCCCGGAAGCTGAGACCAAGCACGATACCGGCGGCCACCACGGTGACGAGTGACAGCGCCCTAACCGACGTCTGGCCACGGTGAATGGTCAGGACGATCGAGACCACGCTCCCGACCAGCAGCGAGCCGACGGCGACTAGCTCAGCTCCGGGCTGCCCGAGCGCTACCGCCAGCGTCCGCAGCCCGGCCCCCCTGTCGCGATCACGGTCGGGGATGGCGTCGGCGAGGTGGATGGCGGTTGCCAGCGGACTCCCTCCAAGGAACAAGATGCCGAGCGCACTCGCCGGACGACCGGCGAGCAAGCCGATCCAGAATGGCATCAACGGAAAAGCAATTGCGAACGGCAGAAAACTGAGCGGCGTGCCCTTCAAGCGGAGGTCGTAGGCCCAGCCACAGGCGAGCCCGATCCCGACGAGCAGCAAGGCGAGCGTGCCGAATTGGGCGAGCGTGCTCAGCAGGAAGGCGCCCACGGCGCAGAGGACGGCCACGGTGAGGGCGGTCGCGGGCGATATCATCCCCAGCGGGATCGGTCGTGGGCGGCCGGCCTGCCGGTCGAGGTCGGCGTCCGCCCACTCGTTCAAGGCGCTGATGGAGAACTGGACCAGCAGCATGATGGCGCCGATCCACCACAACCGGAGATCGCCGAGCCCGATGCCGAAGATCAGGGCGAAGCCCACCGCCGCCAGCGTGGTGAGCAAGGAGGGAATCGGGTGGAGCAGCTCGAGCAGCCTCCACCGCGCCGCAACGGCGCGCCCGGTCAGTGCGGCTGGCCCTGGTGGGTCAGCGGTTCGGTGACCGCGATCCGAGTCCGTGATGCCGCCTGTTCGTCGCCGATCGGTAGCGAGACCGTCAGGATGCCGTGGGTGAGCATCGCCTTGGCGCCGCTGGAGCGCACCGACCTCGGGAGGTCGACCTCGCGATGGGAGGTCCCGACCGACCACTCGTGTTGCAGGTAATGCTGCTGCTCCTGCGGGTAGCGGGCCTCCGCGTCGACCGTCAGCCGCCGCCCCTCCAGGTTGACGGCAACCGTGTCGTGATGAGCGCCCGGCATCGGGATCGCGACCGTCAGCTGGTCGTTCGCCTCATAGACGTTGACCGGCGGTGCCTGCACCGCCGCCTGCTTCGCCATCGCGATCTAGCCTACCGAAGGCGCCGCCGTTAGATGCGCTCGAAGTTCCTCCGCAGCTCCCAGTCGGTGACGGCGCTATCGAAGCTCTGGCGCTCGAGGCGCGCCGAGTGCAGATAGTGGTCGACCACCTCGTCGCCGAAGGCGGCGCGGGCCACCTGGCTCTTCTCTAGCGCGTTGATCGCGTCCGTCAGATTGGCGGGCACGCGCGGCAGGTTTTTGGCCGTGTAAGCATCGCCATGGAACTCCGGTGGTAGCTCGAGCTTGTTCTCGATGCCGTGCAGCCCGGCGGCGATCGTGGCTGCAAACGCCAGGTACGGATTGGCATCGGCACCCGGGATGCGGCACTCGACCCGCAGCCCTGATCCGTGGCCGATGATCCGGAAACCACACGTCCGGTTGTCCCAACTCCACACGATCGAGGTGGGCGCGAACGAGGTCGCCTGGTAGCGCTTGTAGGAGTTGACGAAGGGCGCGTAGAAAAGCGAGAAATCGCGGGCCAGCGCAATCAGCCCGGCGAGGTAGTGCTGGAACAGCGGGGACATGCCGTGCGGGCCGCCGTTGGCCGAATGGAAGAGCGCCTTGTCACTCTTGACGTCCCACAGCGACGAGTGCAAGTGGAAGGAGCTGCCCGCCTGGGCCATCGACCACTTCGCCATGAAGGTCACCGCCACCTGGTTGAGGGCCGCGATCTCCTTGACCCCGTTCTTGTAGACCACATGGCGGTCGGCCATCTCCAGCGATTCGGCAAAGCGCAGATTGATTTCCTGCTGCCCGAACCCCCACTCCCCCTTGCTGTTCTCGACCGGAACCCCGGCCCCTTCCATTCCGTTGCGGATCAGCCGGTTGAACCACTCCGCCTTGGTCCCCTGCAGGATGTGGTAGTCCTCGATGTAGCGGCCGTACGGCTGCAAATCGCGGTAGTCCCTCTCGGCAGCCTGCTCGTAGGTGTCTTTGAAGAGATAGAACTCCAGCTCCGAGCCGGTCTTGGGATTGAAGCCGAGCTTGCGGGCGCGGTCGATCTGGCGACGGAGCACCTGGCGGGGCGCGACCGGCACCGCTTTGCCATCCATCGTTTCCACGTCGCAAAGGATCAGGGCGGTCTTCTCCAGCCAGGGGATGCGCCGGATCGTCGAGAGGTCGGGGTGGCCGTGCATGTCGCCATAGCCCGTCCCCCAGTTGGTGAATTTGAAGCCGGGGAGCGGCTCATTGTCGACGTCCATGGCCAGCAGGTAATCGCAGGCGTGCAGCCCCTCGTCGACGTGATCGAGGAAATAGGGGCCGGTCAGCCGCTTGCCCATCAGCCGTCCCTGGAGGTCGGCAATCGCGATGATGACGGTGTCAACCTCGCCCGCCTTGGTCTGGCGGACGAGCTCTTCCAGCGTCAGCTTGGCGGTTTTTTCCTGCCGGCGCGACTGTCCGTTGGTGCGGTCGGCCCGGGTCGTCGTCGATCGCTCGCGCGTCGCGGTCCCTGTGCGCGCCATGTCGAATCCCTCCTGCTTATTCGAGACTGACGAAGACGTTCTTGACTTCCGTGTAGAGCTGGAGCGCGTGCATGCCGAGCTCGCGACCGATGCCGCTGCGCTTGTAGCCGCCGAACGGTGCTTCCTGGTGGACACTCCGGCTGCTGTTGATGCTCAGCACGCCAGTCTTGACGCCGCGCGCCACGCGGAGCGCGCGGCCGATATCGCGGGTCCAGATCGAGCCCGAGAGGCCATACGGCGTGTCGTTGACCAACCGCAGGACCTCATTCTCGTCATCGAAGGGGATGATGGTCAGCACCGGGCCGAAGATCTCCTCCTGGGCGATGCGCATCCGGTTGTCGGCGCGATCGAACACGGTCGGCTCGAGGTAACAACCGCGCGCGAGCGCGCCGCCAGGGGCCGAGCCACCCGACAGCAGCCGCGCTCCCTCGCGCTCTCCCACCTCGACGTACGCCTGCACCCGCTCGCGCTGCTTCATCGAGATCAGCGGACCGACCTCGGTGGCGGCGTCGAGTGGATCTCCAACCGTCAACTGCCGGCTGCCAAGCGCCACCCGCTGGTCGAACTCCTCGGCGATCGAGCGATGGACGAAGGCGCGGCTGCGGGCGCAGCAGTCCTGGCCGGCATTGCCGAAAACGCTGCTGACCGCGGCCGGCACCGCTTTGTCGAGGTCCGCGTCCTGAAAAATAATGTTGGGCGATTTTCCACCCAGCTCGAGCGAGACGCGCGTGATGTTGGGCGCCGCCTGCTGGAGGATGCTGACCCCGGTGAGCGTCTCGCCGGTGAAGGCGATCTTGTCGACGCCCGCATGGCCGGCGAGCGCGTTGCCCGTCGTCGCCCCTGGCCCGGTGATCACGTTGAGCACGCCCTCCGGGAGCCCGGCTTCGAGCGCGATCCGCCCCAACTCCAGGGCGGTCAGCGGCGTGTAGCTCGCCGGCTTCAGGATCGCCGCGTTGCCGGCGGCGAGTGCCGGTGCCACCTTCCACGAGGCGATCGTCAGCGGAAAGTTCCAGGGCACGATCAGCGCGACCACGCCGACCGGCTCGCGTAGCGTGAAGTCGAGACCGGGCGCCGTGACCGGAATGGTTTCGCCGAAGATCCGGGTGGCGGCCCCGGCGTAGTACTCGAAACACTGGGCGGCGCCCAGTACCTCGTCGCGGGCGTCGCGAATCGGCTTGCCTGCGTTGCGCGCTTCCAGCGTTGCCAGCCGATCGACGTCCGCGCGGATCAGCTCCGCGATCTTGTAGAGGACCTTGGCTCGGGCACTGGCGGCGGTGTCGCTCCAGGCGCCGCCGTCAAACGCGGCCCGTGCCGCCTTCACCGCGGCATCCACGTCGGCCGGTGAGGCGACCGCCGCCTTCGCCAGCACCTCGGAAGTCGCCGGCTCGACGACGTCGAACGTCTTGTCTCCTTCGCCCGCACGCCAGGTTCCGCCGATGAGGAGCTGGGTTGGGCGCTCGGTGGTAATCATCAGAAGTAGTTTGACGTGATCCCGCCGTCGACGACGAGAGCAGCGCCGTTGGTCCAGGTCGAGTCGTCGGAGGCAAGGTAGACGGCCAGCGACACGACGTCCTCCGCATGCCCGAATCGGCCCATCGGGATGCGGTTGAGCCGGACGCGTTTCTTGACCTCGTCTTTCAGCAGATCACGCATCAGGGGCGTTTCGATCGGCCCGGGACAGATCGCGTTGGTTCGGATCCCTTTCGGCCCGAACTGGACCGCCAGCGATTTCGTCAGGGCGATGACCGCACCCTTGCTGGCGGTATAGGCATCCTGGGGAACGGTGCAGCCGACCAGGGCCACGAAGGAGGCGATGTTGATCACCGAGCCGCCGCCCGCCTTGATCAACTCGGGGATGCCGTGCTTGCAACAGAACGCCAAGCCTTTGACGTTGATGGCCATCGTCCGGTCCCAGATGGCGTCGGTCGTCGTCAGGACAGACTCGTCGGCCTCGTCGAAGATGCCGGCGTTGTTATAGAGGACATCGAGCTTGCCGAAATGACCGACCGCCGTCTCGACGAAGACCGCGACGTCGGCATCGTGGGTCACGTCTCCGACCACCGCCACGGCCTGCCCCTGCAGGCCCGCCACGGTTTCGTGAACCGCCCTATCGTTGACATCGGCGGCCACTACCCGGGCGCCTTCGCGAACGAAGGTCTCGGTCGCCACCCGGCCCATCCCGCTGCCGGCGCCGGTGATCAGCGCGACTTTTCCGTCGAGTCGTCCCATCTCCCCTCCCGTCAAATTCACGAGGCGCGAGCCCGGCTCGCGCCTCGCATCAGGCTATCGGTTGCTTAGACGCGTTGCGGTGTGAGCGTTGGCGCAGGCTCGGTCACCGCCGGCTCGTGGTAGATCGAGCCCTTTTCGACGTCGGCTTCCAGCTTGCGCATGTCGTCTTCCGAGCCCATGATGATGGGTCCGTTGTAGTGATTCTTGCCCCAGAGCAGGTAGTAGAGACCGCCGATGATCAGGAAGATGGCCACCGCGGGGCCCGCCCAGGTGCCGGTCGCCGTCAGCCAGCCGATCACATCGCCGGTGTAGTTCGCGCTGTACTCGGGCAGCATCAGGATGATGCTGATGAACGCGACCCAGATCACAGCCGCCCAGGCCACGATCGGCCAGTAGCGGCCGAGGTTCCATGGGCCCGGCTTCCACCGATCCGGATAGATCAGCGCCAGCAACACCGGGATCACATAGGAAACGTAGAGGCCGATAACGGAGATCGAGACGACGATCGAATAGATGGCGGGCACCGGGAACTGGGCGACCATCGGGATGAAGGCGATGATCGCCGCCACCCAAATGGCGCGGGCCGGCGTCCGGTACTTCGTGCTGACAACGTGCAGCCACTTGGAGCCCGGCAGGGCGCCGTCGCGGCTGAACGCGAACAGCATGCGGGAGTTCGAGGTGATCGAGCTCAGGCCGCAGAAGGCCTGCGCCACGACGAACCCGGTGAAGAGCAGCAACCCACCGGTCGAGCCGAGCGCATTCTTGACGATGTCGAGGACCGGGTTTGTACTGGCCGCCGTCTTGGCCAGGTCGGGGATAGCCAGGGTGAGCGCGATCAGCATCAGGTAGCCGAAGATGAGCGACCAGAAGACGGAGTTGACGATCCCCCATGGTGCGCGGGTCGCCGGATTGACCGTCTCCTCGGTGACGTGCGCCGATGCATCGTAGCCGGTGAAGGTCCACTGCGCCAGCAACATGCCGACCAGGAACGCGTAAAGCGGCGAGCCGAAGCCCGACGCGTTATACGACTGCGTGAAGACGTAGCTCAGCGGGTGCAGCGGATGCAGCAGGCCGACCGCCACCAGCAGCACGGCGATCACCCCGATGTGCCACCAGACGCTGATATCGGCGGCCCGGGCCGCCAGCCTGACGCCGACATGGTTGATGGTCGCCTGGACGGCCAGCAGCACCGCAAAGATGCCGATGACTCCGAACTTGCCCGAGGTCGTCGCCAGATCACTCGGGTACCCCCAGAGCGAGTTGAGCAACGCGGCGGCGAAGATGGCGTTGCCATAGACGATGCCGGAGGTGATCGTGACCTGGCCAATCAGATTGAACCAGCCGGTAATCCAGCCCCAGTGCTTGTTGCCGAGCTTGGCCGCCTGATAGTAGAGCGCGCCCGCCGTCGGCAGGGCCGAAGCGAGCTGAGCCATGGCCGCGGCGACGACCAGGACCGCGGCGCCGACGATCAGCCAGCCGATCCCCATCTGCTGCGGCCCGCCGTGATTCAAGCCGTAGCTGTAAAGGGTGAGCCCGCCGGTAAGAACGGAAATGATGGTGAACGAGATCGCGAAGTTACTGAAGCCGCCCATGTCGCGGAACAACTGCTGCGCGTAGCCCATCTGATGGAGGCGCGCCGTGTCGGCACGGATCTGCTCCTCCTTCGTCACTGTCGGCATGCTTATGCCTTCCTTCGCCCGAGCAAAATTCAATCCCCCAATTCGGGCTGCTCATATTTGATGCCCGACCCCAACCATTGTCAAGGGACGGGTGGCCCTTAACAAGAATTTGCCGTAGGAAGAGCAAGCCGGGCCGTCCGCGTCACGTTTCCGTCTCATGCCCAAACTCTTACGCCTGGTAGTCGCGATCGCGGCGGCTGCCAGCCTGACCATTGCCCTTTCCGGCCAGCCGGCGTTTGCCGCGTCGAAGAAAACCGTCCGGCCGGCCGTTCATCGGGTCCATCGGGCGGCCACGCCCACCGCCCGCCTGACGGCCGCGCAGGCGCGCGCCATTCTGATCCGGGCCGCCCGGCACCATAATCTGAATCCGAACTTCGTGCTCGCCGTCTCCTACTGGGAGAGCGGCTGGAAGCAGTCGGCTCTTTCCCGCACCGGCGCCGTCGGCCTGATGCAGGTGGAACCCTATACCGCGGTCTGGGCCGGCCCGGCGCTGCTGCACCGTCGTGTCAACCTCAACAACCCGGACGACAATGCCGAGCTGGGCGCCGCGCTGCTTCGCTCCTACCTCGATCAGCTGCACGATCCAAAGCTCGCCCTCGCCGCTTACTACCAGGGGCTGACCGGCGTCCGTCGCCACGGCATCTATCCGAGCAGCCGCGGCTATGTCAACGGTATCTGGCGGCTGCGCAACCAGTTCCAGGCTGCGCACCTCGGCGCCTGACCGGCACGCCGCCCAGGCCGTCACTCTGATATCGTAACTATAAGTTTAATTGATATCGTTACTCAGGGAGGCGGTAGCCATGGATGCAATCCAGCTGTTGAAGAACGATCACAAGAAAGTCGAGAAGATCTTTTCGGACCTGGAGAACAAGGCGGACGATCGCCGGGCGCTGTTCCCGCAGCTGGACCGGGAGCTCACGGTGCACGCCGCGATCGAGGAGAAGGTCTTCTACCCGGCCGCCAAAGAGGCAGAGCCGACCCGCGACCTGGTGCTCGAGTCGATCGAAGAGCACAAGCAGATCAAGATGGTCCTGGCGGACCTCGAGCAGACCGACATGCGAACGGCGGAATGGGGCGCGGATCTCAAGGTCCTCAAGGAAGACGTGATGCACCACGTCGGCGAAGAAGAGGACGAACTCTTCCCCAAGATCCAAAAGCTTCTGTCCAAGGAGCAACTCGAAGAACTGGGGACCCGCATGGAAGAGATGAAGATGCAACTCCTCGCCGCTGTTAGAAGCCGCTAGGCGATTCGATCGACCCTCCCCCACGCGGGAGGGTCCGGGTGGTGCGATGCGCGCCGCGACCGGGTGAGGTATCGTAGGGTCGCGCTCAGAACGCAGGAGGAAGCGATGGCTGTCAAGACCGATCCCACCGAGTCGCTACGACGGGTTCCCCTGTTCGCCGGCCTCGACCGCAAAGAGCTGGACATGCTCGCCAAGCTCGCCCGGGAGCAGCGCTACGAACCCGGCGCCACCATCGTCAAGTCCGGCGCCGGCGGGCACGGCCTCTACATCATCAAAGAGGGCACGGTCTCCGTGGTCCGCGACGGCCAAAAGGTCGCCTCGATGGGACCGGGTCAGTTCTTCGGCGAGATCTCGGTGCTCGACGGTGGCCCGCGAACCGCGGATGTCAAGGCGGACACCGAGACCGTCTGCCTGACCCTGATCTCCTGGGAGATTAGGCCGCTGTTGATGGACAACGCGGCCATTTCCTACAAGATGCTGCTCGAGGTGGTCAAGCGCTTGCGGTCGCAGCCGCCTCAAGAGCACGACTAGCCCCCCTGTGCCGGCAGACGCCAGCGCGACGCTGCCCCTCTCCTTCCCGCTCGACCTCGGCCTGACGCTCGGCCCATTGCGGCACGGCCCATCGGATCCCACCATCCGGTTTGAGCCGAACCGCGTCTGGCGGGCGTCGCGAACCCCCGATGGCCCCGCCACCCTGCGGCTCCAGCATGGCGGGGACCGGGTGGTCGCCGACGCGTGGGGCGCGGGTGCACCCTGGCTAATTGGGGCCGTCCCTTCGCTGCTGGGCTTCGATGACCATCCGGAAAGCTTCAAGCCAGTGAGCCGCCTCCTGTGGGACCTCCACCGACATCACCCCGGCTTGCGCCTGGGCCGGACCGGACTGGTGTTTGAAGCCCTTTTGCCGACGATCCTCGAGCAGAAGGTGCCGGGCGTCGAAGCCTATGCCTCGTATGCCCGGCTCGTGCGCGCGCTTGGGGAGGCGGCCCCGGGGGACGCGGGCTTGATGATGTCGCCGTCACCGCACCGCCTGGCAGCGACACCGTACTGGGCGGTGCATCGCCTCGGCGTCGAGCGGCGGCGGTTCGCCGTGATCCAGCTGGCGGCGAGTCGGGCCGCGCGCCTCGAGTCGACCACCGCGCGAGAACCGGCTGAGGCCCAACAGCTGCTCACGACCCTGCCCGGCATCGGACCGTGGTCGGCGGCCGAGGTATCGGCCGTCGCCTATGGCGATCGCGATGTGGTGTCGTTAGGGGATTACCACCTACCCCACCAGGTCGCCTGGGCGCTCGCCGGTGAAGTCCGCGGCACCGAGGCCCGCATGCTGGAACTGCTCGAGCCTTATCGCGGACATCGCGCTCGCGTGATTCGCTTGTTGACGCTGGGCGGCATCCGGGCGCCGCGCTTCGGGCCGCGGATGCGGCTGCGCGACATCGCCGCGATCTAACTAGGACGCCTTCTTCGCCGGCTGGAAATATGGATTGGTGCCGGCGGCGTGGTCGGTCACGTCGATCACCTCGACGATCTGCGGGACCGCGGCCTTGATCGCCACCTCGATACCCTGCCGGAGGGTGACGTCGACCTGGGCGCAGCCCTGGCAGCCGCCGCCCAATTGCACATACGCTGCGCCACCTCGGACTTCGAGTAAATCGACAAAGCCGCCGTGAGCCGCGACCGAGGGATTGATCTGGCGGTCGAGCACCTCCTGGATCCGAGCTGCGACCGGATCGTGCCAGCCCTCGTTCGGATTGTCGATCCGCAGCGCACCGCCGAGCGCCGACGGATCCAGATCGATCACCGCCCCCTCGAGGTTGGCAGCGCTGCCCGGCTCGACCAAAAGCCCCAGGTCCGGAGTCTCGATCACCAGGTCCGTGGCCGGCGCATCCTCCGGCGCGACGAGGTCCAGCTCGTAGACGAACTGGCCGCCTCGGCGAGCCGCGATGGCGATTCGAAGACGTGCGTCCGGGTGCCCGCTCTTGGAGCGGACGGCGTCGATCTTCGCCTTCGCGGCCGGCGTAACCGTGATGGTCGGCGACATTGGCGTCATTGTATTCATGGTCAACTTAACAGTGATGGCGCGCGTCCTTCTGCTGATTCCGAGCCGCACCTACCGCACCCACGACTTCATGGAAGCGGCGACCAGGCTGGGGGTCGAGGTCGTGGTCGGCTCCGAACACCGTTCCGCCCTTGCCAGCTTGATGGCGGACCGGCAACTGCGGCTCGATTTTCACGACGTCGAGCGCTCGACGCAGCGAATCGTCGCCTTCGCCAACGACCACCCTCTGAACGCCATCGTCGCCGTGGACGACACCGGGACCTTGCTGGCCGCGTCGGCCGCCAAAGCGCTCGGGCTGGCGCACAACCCTATCGAGGCCGTCGAGGTGGCTCGCGACAAAGCGCTCATGCGTGAGCGGTTTCACGCGGCCGGGTTACTGACGCCGGACTTTCGAACGGTGGAGGCGGACCAGGATCCTGGCGCCGTTGCGGCCAGCGTGCACTTTCCCTGTGTCGTCAAGCCACTCGACCTTTCCGGCAGCCAGGGCGTGGTGAAGGCCGACGATGCCGACAGCTTTGCGGCCGTCCTCGAACGCGTTCGGGCGATCGTCGCCGCCTGCCAACAGGACGGGGTGCGCTCAGCCGTCCTTGTCGAAGACTTCATCCCAGGCGACGAGGTGGCCGTCGAGGCGCTGCTGCGGAATGGCGAACTCGACCTGCTGGCGGTCTTCGACAAGCCCGATCCCCTCGACGGTCCCTTCTTCGAGGAGACGATCTACGTCACACCGTCGCGACTGACGATGGAGCGCCAGGCGGAGATCCGAGACACCACGGCGCGAGCGGCGCGAGCCATGGGATTGACCGACGGCCCGATCCACGCCGAACTGCGCATCAACGATCGCGGCATCTGGATGCTGGAGCTGGCCGCTCGCTCCATCGGTGGCCTGTGCTCCCGCACGCTCCGATTTGGATCGGGAATTTCGCTGGAAGAGCTGATCCTCCGGCACGCGGCCGGACTCGCGATGCCCGCCCACGACCGGGAGCGGCGCGCGGCGGGCGTGATCATGCTGCCGATTCGGACTGACGGGCGCCTGAGAGCTGTGACGGGTCAGGCGGAGGCACGGCAAGTGCCGGGCGTCGACGGGTTGGTCATCACCATTCCGCCCGGCGAACAGCTGGTGCCGCTGCCGGAGGGCGACCGCTATCTCGGCTTCATGTTCGCGCGCGCCGACTCGCCGGCGGCCGTCGAGGCCGCCCTCCGCCAGGCACACGCGCACCTTCGTATCGTCACCGATGACTGACCACAAACGGGTCGTGATCGTTGGGGCCGGGTTCGGGGGCCTCGCCTGCGCCAAGAAACTCGATGGTGAGCCGGTCGACGTCACCCTGCTGGATCAGCACAACTATCACCTCTTTACGCCGCTGCTCTACCAGGTGGCAACCGGTCTGCTGAATCCGAGTGACATCGCCTACCCGCTGCGCACGGTCTTCCGGCATTCGAAGAACGTTCGATTTCGGCAAGCGACCGTGACCCGGGTCGAGCTGTCCACCAAAGTCGTGCGACTCGACGGCGCGCCGCCGCTTTCGTACGACTACCTGGTGCTGGCCACCGGCAGCACCGACAACTATTTCGGTAACCAGGAGGTGGCGCGCGTCTCCTTCGGGCTAAAGTCGCTCGAAGACGCGACCCGGTTGCGCAACCAGGTGCTCACGTGTCTCGAGCGCGCTGATGCCGAGCCGGATCCCGAGGCGCGCCGGGCTCTGCTCACCTTCGTGCTCGTCGGCGGCGGTCCAACCGGTGTCGAGTCCTCTGGAGCGCTCGGCGAGTTGATGGCCATCGTCGCCGGCAAGGATTATCACCAGATCTCCAGTGGCGAGATCCGGATCGTCCTGGTAGAAGGCACGGACCGGCTCCTCAATGCGTTTTCCGCTCGCCTGGGCCGCTATGCGCAGCGAGTCCTCACCCGGCGGCGAGTCGAGGTGCGCACCGGCGCCCTGGTAAAGAGTGCGAACGGGCACTCCGTGACGCTCTCCGACGGTACCGTCATCGCCACTGCCACCATCATCTGGTCGGCGGGCGTCCGTCCGATCGACCCGATCGGCGAGTCCCCCTTACCCCGCTTCCGGAACGCGCGCATCCAGGTGGACGAACGGCTGCGGATTCCCGGCTCAGCCGGCGCGTTCGCCATCGGCGACGCCGCGTCACCGCGTGTCGGCGAGCGCGAACTTCCCATGCTTTCCCCGCCCGCGATGCAGGCGGGACGCTACGTCGCCAGCACCATTGTTGACGAGATCCGCGGCATTCAGACCGAACGCACACCGTTCCATTACCTCGACAAGGGCACAATGGCGACCATCGGCCGCAGTGCCGGCGTGACCCACCTCCCCGGCGGGTTGGAATTCACGGGCTTCCTCGGATGGCTGACCTGGCTCTTCGTCCACATCTACTACTTGATCGGCTTTCGTAATCGCATCAGCGCCCTCGCGGCATGGGCCTGGGATTTCCTTCGACACGACCGCCCGATCCGGATCATCCTTGCCACGCGTGCGGGGCCCAAGCGCATCTAAACTGCGGCCGATGCGCTACCAAGCCCTTGCGACCGACTATGACGGCACGCTGGCTTTACAAGGGTCCGTCGAACCCGAAACGATCGATGCGCTGCGACGGCTCGCGGCCACCGGTCGCCTGCTGATCCTCGTGACGGGTCGGCGGATCGATGACCTGCTGCGGGTCTTTCCCGAGGTTGCGATCTTCGACCGCGTCGTCGCCGAGAATGGCCCTGTCCTCTACCGGCCGCAATCGCGAGAGACACGGCTGCTGAGCAACCCGCCGCCGGCGGCGTTCATCGAGGAACTCCAGCAACGAGGCGTTCAGCCATTAACCGTCGGCCAGGTTTTCGTCGCGACCGAGCAGCCCAACGAACGGGTCGTCCTGGACGTCATCGGCGAGCTGGGCCTCGACCTACAGGTGATCTTGAACAAGGGCGCGGTGATGGTGTTGCCCGCCTCGGTCAACAAAGCGACCGGGTTGACCGCCGCGCTCGAGGAGCTCGGAGTTTCCCCGAACGGCGTCGTGGGCATCGGCGACGCTGAGAACGACGAGGCGTTCCTGGCGATGTGCGGCTTGGGTGTGGCCGTGGCCAACGCCCTCGATTCGGTCAAGTCGCGTGCCGACTACGTCACGACGGGAGCCAACGGCGCCGGTGTCCGCGAGGTCATCGAGACGACGGTAACCGGGCGCCAATAATGAAGAGGAGGCCGGGCTCAACGCCCGGCCTCTCTTCTTATCGAACGGCGTCGGTTAGCAGTTGTGGGCCCAGGTGAGGAAAGCGGTAAGCGGGGGACCTAGGCCTGTCGTGCGCGGTCCATCGAAAGTAAAGCGGCCGTCCCAGGATGATCCAAGCACCGGCTCGACCCCACCGCGGCCGAACCATTGCGCGAAGACCTCGTCCTCAGGGTGCCACTGCCCGTAGGCGTTGACGTCGCTGTTGCCATCAAGCCCGAACCAGAGGCCGACCACCGGGTCGCCCACTTCGAGCACGCGGGTGCAGCCGTACTGCGGCGCGGAGGCCACTTTCCACGGCTGTACTGCGTTGTTGGTGAACGGGTCATCGAGGAACTCCGAAACCTCGTGGCTAAGGGCGTGAATGTCAGAGAGGCCACGGGTCGGACTCGGTGCGGTGCGGCTGGGATTCAGGTAGTCAGCGAGAAATCCTGAGTAGGTCCCGGGTGTCACGTACGCGGTGTACATGAACGTCTGCACGCCCTGCTTGCCCTGTCCGTTCAGCGTCCCGGCGCCGTGGCCGACGGGCATCGAGGCCCCGTGGTAGCCCAGGATGCAGCAGTTCTGATAGCCGAGCGACGTGCCCTTGATGTAGAGGAGCACGTTGTCGGTCAAGAAGATCGGCACCGTGGTAGGCGAAATCTGCAGCGAGCCCATCAGGCTCTGCAGTTGGGTCGAGAACCAGGTGACTTCCGCAAGCCCGGTGTAGTCAGCGGTCGCCTGCAGGCCGTGCGTCCGGCGATACTGCGAGACCGGGCGCTCATAGGCGATGCCCTTGGCCGACGGCACGTCGAGAGTCTGCGTCGGAGCAACCGTGTAATCAAGGTTGACGTGGTAGTTGCTGCCGATCTTGTTGAACTGGGCACGCATGTAGGTGTCGCTGAGCAGCCCTGTGTCGCCACCGAGATCGGCGGGGTAGGTATTGCTCGTGAAAACCGGCGACGCCTCCACGCGGCTGAGCTTGCTGCTGCCGTCGAAGGTGTGGTTCACGAACTGGGGCTGAAATCCCACATAGCCCTGGTTGACGAGACTCGACGGGTCCTGTCCGGCCGCCACGAAGTTCATCTTCAGCGGGATGAGCACCGTGTGGATGGTGGTTGAGCCGCCGACCCTCGGATCGGTACCAACCATGGTGATCGGATAGGTCACGCCGTTGGTCGGGTCGGTGAACTGAAAGGTCCAGTGCGGGATCGTCGTCGCGCCAGCCAGGAATTGCGGTGCGACGCCGCCCTGGGTGGTGAAGAGCGCTTGCCCCTCGGGCTGAGCCGTTGCCGTGGCGGCAAAAGCGTTAGACGCCGAAGAAGCGACGGCGCCGGCAGCGAGGAGCGCGGGTCCGAACGCGGCGAGCACGCGTAAACGATGCGATTTGGTCAAGCATTCCCTCCCTTGTGGGTTGATTCGCGACAACGATACCGTTGGTCAAGCCCCAAGTCAACGTTCAGTTAAACGGTGTTAAGGCTGGCGGCCGACTACTCGCTTTCTTGAGCCTATTTGGGCCTTGACAGCGCCGTCCCGAACGGTAACGCCTTCTCGGCGTAGCCGGCGCGCTTGCTCGAGCCGGCCGTTGGCGGCCAGCCCTCCGTTGGCCCGGACGACGCGCCACCAGGGCAGCCCATGGCTGACCGCGAGTACGTTGCCAACGGCTCGAGCCGCCCGGGGGTAGCCGGCTCGGCGCGCGACTTCGCCATAGCTAACGACCTCGCCCCGCCGCAGGTCACGGACGACGAGCCGCACGACATCGGCAAACGGCCCCTTCTTCGGCACGGTTTCGAATCAGGATAATGCGCTACGCCAGCCCATCGAGTGCTTTAGTTCCGCTTCGGCAGCTCTTGTACCGCCCACCTATTCCCGTCGGGGTCGCTGAAGTAGACGAACCTGCCCCATGACAGGTCCTCGATCTCGCTGACCGCGACACCCCGCTCGGCAAGCTGCTGGTGCGCCTTCTCGATGTCGGGCACCACCATCTGCAGACCCTCGATCGAACCTGGCTTCATTTTCGTCAGTCCGGTGCCAATGTAGATCGAACATGCCGAACCCGGCGGTGTCAACTGCACGAACCGCAAATTCTCGTTCACTTGCTGATCGTGATCCGCGTTGAAGCCAACCTTCTCAACATAGAATGTCTTCGCCCTGTCGACGGCCGATACCGGCACGGCGACCAGTTCAATCTTCCAATCCATAAACTTGCGTTCCTCCTCAGGGTCCGAAGATGGCCAACCTACGCGGGCGTCGCCGAGACGATGTGCTGGTGGTGCACCGTAAGCCGCTTCCCCGGGGCGCCGGTCGGCTCCACGGTCAGCACCAGGCCATCGGCCGCCTCGATCATTCCGAGGACGCGACCCGTCACTGACGGCGCGCCCAACGCGTCCGGCTGGAGCTGGAAAGTCACGATCCGCCCCTTGAGGCCGCGGATGCCCTCTGTCATGCCGCTTCCCCTCAATTCGCGTTTTGGATCACGGATAGAAAGTTGCCGGCGGGATCCTTGAACCAGGCAATGTCCGGGCCACGATTCTGCGCCAGGCCCCGCAAGATGCCCTTCTTATCCGTCTTTGGTTCGTTCTCGTAGTGCTCGAACTGCACGCCTCGACCTGTCAACTCGTCGACCGCCGCATCGATATCGTCCACGACGAAGTTCAAAATCGTGAAGGTCGCCGGCTGATGATCCTTTTTCGAATAGGCAAAGACCGTCCCACCGCCGGGAAGATGAAGCCTCACCCCTACTCCATCCGGCTCGACTCTTAGGCCGAGGGTTTCGGTATAGAACGCCCGTGCCTTGGTGATGTCGTCCACCGAAAACCCGCTGAACGCCGCTTTTGCCTTGAGCATGTTGCCTCTCCTTTGTGGCCCTGAGCTAGTTAGCTTTTGAACACCTCCCGTAGCGTGGCCGCGAATTCGGGGGCATCGCTATCGAAGCCTCCATGCGCGCCCGGAAATACCACCGCCTTGGTGTCGAGCCGCTTTGCCAAATTGAGGCCGCCCTCATTTGCCAGCTCGCCGTGCGACTCCTTACCGACTCCTGGGACGATCCGGGACGAACCCGCCTTCAGCGCGTCGAAGTCAGGCTCGTAGGCGGAAATGGCCAGGAAATAGTGACCGAGCCAGAAGTCCATGTTCCGCTTCATCTGGGCCATTCCCTCGCGCATCTCTGGCGTCGGCTCGTCCGGTGGCGGCGGTGGCGGGCCGCTACGGATGCGGGTCTGGACCATGAACTTCTGCATGGCCGGCCCGATTCCGGCCGTGCGGTAGGTTTGCACGATCTCTTCCATAGCCGCTCGCTCATGGGCAGGATCAGCCAGCAGCACGGGCGCCGGCGGCTCGTGGGCCACCAGGGTGCGGACCTGCTCCGGATGCTGCACAGCGAGCTCGAGGGCGATGACCGCGCCGCCGCTGCTGCCAAAGACAAAGGCCGGCTCGTTCGTGGTTGCCGTCAGCAGCCGGTGGGCATCGTCGGCAAAGATCTGCACGATCCGCTCGTCATTGACTGGGCCATCAAGCGTGCTGTGCGAGAGACCTCGCGGATCATAGGTGACGACGGTGTAATCGGCCTCGAGGTCTGGAGCTATTCGGCGGAATGCCCCGGCATCCGCCGGTCCGCCGGGCATCAGCAGCAGCACGGGACCCGATCCCCGCACTTCGTAATAGATGCTTGCGCCGGGCACTTTCAACATCTCGGTCCTTACCGTCGCAGGCGTGTCCAACCTATTCCCTCCGGCGTTTATCTTCTAAGACCGATTGACCGCCGATAACTCATCGCATCTACCATTCTCAGGAGTTTATCGAGGGGTCTTACTTCGCGGATCGGGACCAGATCGAGACCTGGTTCGGCGGACGCTGATCACTGCTCGTACCAGCGGAGGACGCGCAGAGCGCGGAGCGTGTTCCAGCGGCTGGGCCGGCCGTCGCCGTCCTCCAGCGTGAAGTGGACCGCGCCGGGATGGGTGTTCTCCAGAAGCCACGTGCCATCAGACTGCTGCTTGGATCGGAGCAAATGCATCGCTTCGTCGACGCGTGGGTCCGGTGGGTCGCCCGCCGCCCGGAAGTACTCCAGACCACGCAGCACGTCGTAATGCCACCGGGTAGGAAAGGAGAATTGCAACCAGGCGGGCTCGACGACGGCGCCGGTGCGCTTACTGCGGAACAACTTTCGTTCGAGGAGATAGGCCTCGCCCCGACGGCGAGCTGCGATGGAGTCGGCCGAGCCGTCGGCCGCACGCTCGTGGGCCAATAGCCCTTCCAGGACTCGGATGGTGGTGTGGAAGGAAGAGCGAACCGAGCCGTTCTCCGCCTCGCAGTTCCACCCTCCGTCCTCAAGTTGCTCAGTCAGCAGCCGGGCGACCACGCCGTCGACATCTTGATCGAAGTAGGCACCTAGGGCGACGACCATACCGTTGATGCACGGCTCGACCTCGCCGCTAAAGAAGGGCTGGCCGTCGTGCTCCCAACGGCAGTGTTTGCGGACCTGCGCGACCGCCCGGCGGACCCTCTCGGCGTGGGGGTCGACACCGAAGTCGTGCAGGGCGACGAGACTGTATGCCGTGGCGGTCCAGGGCTGGCCCTCGGGCTGCTCGCGCTGAACGGATGTAGCCTTCCGCGCGGGGAATAGCGCGCCTCCCTCCCACTGGCCATCCTCGCCCTGCAAGGCCAGCAGCCTGGCACCCCACCCTTCGGTCGCGACGCGGGCGCGCTCCGGCGCGACAATTTCTGCCGGCGCATCGGCAAGATCGCGCAGCACCTGCCAGCGGATGGCTGGATCGGATTCCAGCAGCCAGTCCAGAACGGTTATTAGCCCTGCGGCGTCACTTGAGTTGTCAGCGCGCAGCCCCGTCGTCAGCTCGCCGCTTTCTTGACGAGCGCGACGATCCTTGCCTCTTCGGCGGCGGTCAGCTTCTTCAGCGCGAACGCGACCGGCCACATGGCACCGTCGTCGAGGTTCGCCGCGTCGCTGAAGCCCAACGTCGCGTACCTCGTCTTGAACTTCTGCGCGCTTTGAAAGTGGCAGACGACCTTGCCGTCTTTGGTATACGCGGGCATCCCGTACCAGGTTGTCGACGAGAGGGCCGGCACGCTGGCTTTGATGATGGCATGAAGCCGCTCGGCCAGGCCGCGATCCGGACCGGGCAGCTCGGCCACCTTCGCGAGCAAGGCGCTTTCCCCGTTGGCCTTGTCCGCTGCCGCCTTCAGTTCTTGGACGCGCGCCTTCATCGCGCCTCCTTCCTCGTCGGTGAATGGCTTGAACTTCTTGCCCGTCGCAGTGGTCCTGTTGACGGACTTCTGCGCGGACTTCGTTCTAGGTTTCGTCTCAGCCATGGTGTCTGCTGACCTCCTGTGTGCCGCGCTCAGCCGTCGCGCCATCGTTATGGATCGGCGCCCTGCCTCCTTCTTTAGTGGCTCTGTCGCTGTGCTCATAAGCGCTGAACACCCAAAGGGGGACCGGCCCAGGATCGCCAAAGTCCAATCTAAGGGCATCTGAACCTTTCGACGGTGACTGGTCCGTTAAACGAGATATCACTCGCCTGATCGATCCCCAGTATCGAGTATCGGAGACGTTGAGAATCCTGCGTTGCCCCGCAGACCGTCGGGCTCGTCACGAACAGGTAGACGCTCTCAAAAGGCGTCAGCGTAATCGGACGGAATGGCTCAACGGAAGCATCGCCCTCATCGGGCATGACCTGGACCTGGACCGGCGTGAGCGGCTGTCCTGGAACCGCCTCAACCCCAGTTATCTGAATCGGAATGATGCTCTGGTTGTGCAACGTGACTCGATAAGTCACGGTGCCCTGAGGACCAGCCATCACGGACAGCCCACCCGGGTCTATGAATTTAAGAGGTGCGGAAGGGAAAGTTAGTAGTACAAGGAGCAGGAGTAGGAGGAGCAAAACTAAACCGCCCACGGCTGTCCGCCGTCTGACCGGCATGCCGATCGGGCTGAACCGGCTGGCCACCTGAGGCTGCACATCCTCATGCTAGATCCGGAAGCTGGGTCGGTCCAAGCGCCCCAAGGCTGCAGCGATGCCCGCCCGGACTGGGCGCTGGACCTCTTGATACCAATTGGCGGCAGCCGACACCTGTAAGGCATCAGCCGAAACTGTGTAAAGCATCAGCCGAACACGTTTTGTCGTGTATCAGCCGGATTCGCACAGGACAATGGAGCGGGAGACGAGTCTCGAACTCGTGAAGGACGCAACCTGGCGAGGAAAGCGGATCCTCGATCAGGCTGTTTAAGGTTGACGCGGATTCGACTGCTTTGAACCGACTCGGAGCAAGGCCTCGAGAGGTCAGCGCATGCCGGAATTCGCTGGCAGCTCGGCTGCGAGCCAGTCCGCTGACGGCTCGCAGCCTTGTCTATTCATTATTCGCGCGACTAGTCGTCACCCTCTTCGTCTGTTGGCTGGAAATAACGGGCGAGCGCCCATCTGGCTGCAGCTGTTCCTAGGGACTCCCCTGCGATCACCGAGTTTCGGTAGTGAAAGCCAATCCAGACTCGCGCATTGACGATCTCGCTCGTGAGATCGCTGACGGTGGCGTATGTCCTCGAGGTCAGTTGTGTACCCGCGGCATTCGCTGCGCCGGGGAACGTCACATTTAGGTTCTCCGTACCCAGAGCGGCGGCCAGCGTCTGGCCCATGGCCGACGTGACGCAACCGTGCGCCGCGGGATACTCAGGATGATTTGGCGTGGCGACCAGCGGTGACCAGTTGGCATCGCCCGGATTGCCATCGGCGCGGATCGCTGTGACCGGCCGCCAGAATAGATAGTGGTATTTCGAGTCGAAGCAAGCGATCCCGGCATCTGTCGTCACCATCTCACCCATCGTCAGAAGGCGCTCGGTGTCAACAAGATCCATGCCGTGCTGGGTAGCAGCGTCCCGCAATGTCTGGTTGAACTGGTTGATCACGTTCATGTTCCAGAACAGGGCGATCGCCTGCTGATCGGCAGTCCGCACGCTGCTGTTGGCAGCTCCATAAGCCCTGGTCTCCGCGAGGTTGCTCGTGTAGGTCTCACTGGCCAGCGAGGGAGGCGGAGGGACGCGAAAAGCCGACGAACTGCGCAGCAGGAATGGCCGCATCGACGCCACCCAGGGTGTTTGTAGGGCTTGGATCGATGGGGATGGCGGGCACAGATATGCCCCGGGGGTCGGCGGGTTGGCCGGAACAGGGCAAGCGTCCGATACCGGTGCATTGCGCCCGTCTCCGGCGCGCAGCCGTTCGATATCGATTGCCGCCGCCAGTCCAACGGCAATGCCTCGCTTGGTCTCTTTCCCTGGCGGCAGCGCCGCGATGCTTGACTCGTACTTGGCAGCCAGGGTCCCGGCAGGGTCGCTGAGATAGAAGACGAGGCTGTGATACGACGCCGAAATGACCGCCGCCGCCAGCGAGGCGTCGCGGGAGGGTGCCTTGAAGTGGTGGTAGAGCTGATAACGATGCGAGATCTTCATCACCGCGTCATAAGCAGCCGCCTGAACGTACGACATGTACACGAGGCCCTCGGTCTGGTAGAGATGGCGTGGAGGGGCGCCCGCCGCGACACCATCCGTGGTAGTTGCAGCCCTGACTGCGCTCACGGCAGCGAGATTCCAATCGAGGGCGACCTGCGCCGATGCATTGCTGGCCCCCGCGCTCTGCGGGGCGAGGCCGATTGTCGAGCCGATGACGATCGCGATCAGCGGAAAAAGGGCGTGCGGCAGCTTCATAAGCCGATACCTCCTGAAAAAACGACCGCTATGCGGTCAGGACTTGCCGACTACCTCGGAATCGTGTCTGCGAAAAACGGCGGCGAGCTGCTCCTGATCAGTGACGCCCGCCTGCAGCAACTCGACGATGTCCTCGATCATGCTCAGCAGGCTGCCAGGACAGAGGATCTGGGAGAAGCGCACACGTCCCGGCCCCGGATTCGAAAACGTGTGGACGGCCCCCGCCGGAATGTGCACACAGGTTCCGGGCGTGGCGGTGATCCGCTCCTCGCCGAGTACGAACTCCATGGCCCCTTCCAACACGTAGAACGTCTCAGAGCCGGAGTTGTGGACATGTGGCTCCGGCCCAGCCCAGGCATTTGCGTCGAGCGCGTATTCAACGAGGGCGAATGCGCCGCCCGTCTCGGCGCTCTCAACCTTGACAACGGTCTCGAGCACGCCGCCGGGCACCTCGCGCCCTTCTCGTGGACCCAGCACGCGCGCCGCACGAAGGTCGGTCTCAGTACTGTTCATCCATTCCTCCTTGCGCCGCGGTAACCGGCCGATAGCGCATGCCAAGTGTGGCAAGTGCAAGTGCGAGAGTTATCCGTACAGGTACTGATTTTCTGAACAGCCTGGAGCGTCACTTGATCTCCAGCTCGGCCGCCCGATGCGCGAGTTCGACTTTCGACGAGATCCCCAGCTTCGCGTAGGCGTTCGCGAGGTGGGTTTCAACGGTTCGCTCGCTGATGAAGAGCTGCCGGCCAATATCGGCAGCACTATGCCCGCGGACGGCGAGGCGGACGACCGCCCGCTCGCGATCGGTCAACGCTTCCATGCCAATCACCGAGCGTCGTGGCCGCTTGCCAATTCCCCCGGTCAAAAACCGTTCGACGTGGTCCAGGGGCGCGGTGGAGTCTCCGATCCACGGCCAGTGATCGGCTCCATCGAGCTCGATCAGGGTAGCGTTCGGAATCTGACTCGCCATGTACCGGGCTTGCGCGACGTCAATAATCGGGTCCTCGCGGCGATGCATGATCAGCGTCGGTAGCTTCAGCCGCGGCAGTACCGGTCTCAAGTCGAGGGCCGCACTCATCTTCATCAGCAGGCGAGCCATCCCGGGGCTGGCCGACAATCGAAGGTACCGCATGGCCCATTTGCGGTGATGCTGATCCCCGAATAGGCTTGGATTTCGGATCTCCGCGACATCGGCCCAGCTGCTCTCCACCTCTGTGAGGGTGCGCTCGAATCGCTGCTGACTCCAGCCCCAGGGAAAGTCTGCAGTGCTCAGGTATTTGATGGGTGCGTTGAAAGTCACGAGGGCTGAGACGCGCTGCGGATATGTGGCCGCGAACATGATGGCGAGGCTCCCCCCTGCCGAGTAGCCAAAGAGCGCGGCGCGGCGTGCGCCGGCGGCTTCCATCACGGCCCGGACGTCATCGACCTGCTCGCGCTGGCTCGGCAGACGAAGCATGGGATCGGACATGCCGGTGCCGCGTTTGTCGAAGGTGATCAGCCGGCTGAACGAGGCGAGGCGCCGCAGGAAGCGCGCATGGCGGGGCTCCTCCCAGCCGGCGAGGGCGTGCGATATGAATCCGGGCACGAAGACCAGGTCAATCTCGCCCTCGCCGACGACCTGATAGGCGAGGCTGACATCGCCATTTTTCGCGAACCGGACTTCGGGCAGCGTAAAGGTAGACACGACCCCGTGGGCCAACGGTAGCGCGTTCCAATTGGGCTGTCCAGCTCCGCGGCTATCGGATCAGGAAGCCGGTCCCGATCGGATCATCCGGCCATAACAGGAACTGGTGATAGCCGGTCAGATGGGCGCTGCCTTCCGACTTCGGTGATGACGGCGGGAATCTCGGCGACGCGATCCAGCGACAATCCGGGCGGCTAATCGAGGCCCGATGACGCTGTCGTGCATGAAAAGATGTGGCCGCGGAGCAGAGCGGCCGTACGTGTGACAGGTGCCCAAGCCGACGTGAAATGGCTGGCATCCAGTAAACCGGAGAAGCCCGGGCCAAGCGAGCTCAAGCTCAAGAATTAGCGGGAGACGAGTCTCGAACTCGTGAAGGACGCAAGCTGGAGAGGAAAGCGGATCCTCGCCCAGGCGGCCTAGGTTTGCAGCGGGTGGGACTGGACTCCAACCCGGATGAGACCGAGGGATTTATCGCCGAGAAAGCGATGCCGATGTGGGCCAACTCTTTGTGCGCGGGCGCCGCTACGACAGCAACTAGCCGTCACCGTTGATCGCCTTGACGATCGCCTCAGGCGCTTCGATGTTTGCCAGGTGCCCGGCGCCTGGGATGACCGACAGCCTGGCACCGGGGATGGCGGCCGCGATCTGCTCCGCTTGTTGTACGGGCGTCGCCTGGTCTTCGCCACCGGCGATCACGAGCGTCTGCGCGGTGATGCGACCGATCTCATCCCGTAAATCCATGGCGGCCAGCGCCTCGCAGGTTGCCGCGTAGCCTTCGGGATTGGTCGAGAGAAAGAGGCTCCGGATCGAGGCAACCTCTTGCGGATGACTTGCGGCGAAGCCCTGACTGAACCAGCGGCCGATGACCATTCCGGCAATCGGCTCCGGACCGTCCTTGCGAACGCGTGCGGCGCGGGTGGCGTAATCCTCCGGGCGGAGCATCCGCGCCGCCGTGCAGCAGAGGACGAGACGATCGATCCGCTCCGGCGCATTCGCTCCCAGCCACATGCCCACCATGCCGCCCAGCGAGAGGCCGCAAAAGGAGACGCTCGCCAGATTCAGACGATCGAGCAAGCGCAGGAAATCGCGGCCCAGGTCCTCGATGGTGTACGGGCCCGCGGGCACAGGTGACCGACCGTGCCCTCGATGGTCATAGCGAAGAACACGAAGGCGTTGCGACAGTGGAGCGACCTGCGGATCCCAGAGTGCCATCGACGTGCCGATCGCATGCGAGAGAACGACCACCGGTGCGTCCGACGAGCCCTCCCAGCTAAACGCAAGGTCAACGGCCGCGGCCATACTCTCGTTGGAGAACGTCTTTGGCAACGCGATGGGTCGCAGTCATTGGCAACGAATCTCGGAATACGATGCGGCTCGGTACTTTGAACGCGGCAAGCCGGCTTCGCAAGAAGGCCCGCAGCGAAGCCTGATCCACCTGCGCCCTGTCACGAACCACGACGCAACGACTTCCTCTTCCTCCAGGCCGGCATCGACACCGAAGACGGCTGCCACCTCCACCGCTTCGTGGGCTCGGAGCAGCTCCTCCACTTCAGCCGGAGCGATGTTCTCGCCGCGACGACGAATCACTTCCCTGTAGCGGCCACTGAGAAAGACGTCGCCGTCTTGATCACGATACCCGGCATCGGTGAGGCGGGGTTGGAGGTCGTTCGAAAAATACTCGAGCTCCGGCTGGGTCGATTCCGGATTGACGGCAGCGGGGATCGCGCCGGCGCAGATCGCGCCGAGCCAAACGTGAACCAGCGCCACGGAATTCGGGGCGACGATCAAGACGCGGTCGCCAGGTTCGAGGCTTCTGTCGCGCAGCGCTCGAGCAGTGCCGTCCACGGCGCTCCCAAGCTCGCGGAATGATTCTGTCCCCTCGGAGGTGACGATCGCTAGCGCGTCCGCATATCGCTCGACGGCCGAACGCAGCAGATCAGGAACCGTGCGAAAGGTCACGGCAGGTTGACGCCGCCCAGCACCTCTCGAGCAACGTGGAAGGCGTTGTTTGCCGCGGGGACTCCGCAGTAGACGGCGGTTTGCAGCAAGACCTCACGGAGCTCTTCCACCGTCACGCCGTTCCGCAGGGCTCCGCGAAGATGGATCGCGAGCTCCTCCGGCCGGTTGAGCGCAACCGTCATCGCGACCGTGATGCAGCTGCGAATCCGGCGATCGAGCCCCGGGCGGCTCCAGATCTCGCCCCACGCGTAGCGCGTGATCAGGTCCTGGAATTCTCGGGTCAGGTCGGTCGCCTCTGCCGTCGCGCGGTCGACGTGGTCGTCGCCAAGGACTTCGCTGCGAACCTTCATCCCCTGGCGGCGCCGCTCATCGTCGTTCATCGATCCGTCCGCTTCGTCCCTGGCGAGCGATAGTGGTCAAGCGCTCGATCGATCAGCGCTGCCGCCGACCCGAGATTGCTCGACGGTTCGAATACCCTGGCGAGCTCATCGCTTCGGAGGTACTGCGTTATGCGTGCATCTTCTAACACGAGCTGCTTGAACGGCTGCCCGCTTCCGAGAGCTTGTGAGACCGCCGCCTCGACCAGCGCCCGAGCCGTCAACAGGTCGGTTCGCTCAGCCAGCTTCATCACTAATCCCTCCGACATGATCAGGCCTCCGCTGAGGTCGAGATTGCGACGCATCCGCTCCGCGTCCACTTCCAGCGAGCCCAACAGCCGGGCGGCTCGCCACGTCGTTCCGCCCGAGAGCAGCAGCAGCTCGGAGAGCGCCCGCCACTCGGCTTGCCACGCACCGGCGGCGCGTTCGTGTTCCTGCACCATCGACGCCAGCAACATCCCCGCCTGGGCGTTCGCGCCTCGAACGGCGGCGAGGATCTCGACGGAGTCCACCGGATTGCGCTTCTGTGGCATCGTTGACGAGGCTCCGCGGTCGCCGCTCCCGCCTTCGCGCACTTCACCGACCTCAGTCTGTGCGAGCAGGACGATGTCGAGCGCAATCTTGCCCATGACGCCAGCGGCAATCGCCAGCTGGCCGCTGAGATTCACGACGCGCATCCGATCGGTATGCCAGGGCAGCACGGGACGTTGAAGCTTCAACTCGCTCGCGAGCTCGTGTTCGACATCGCCATCGGTCAGCGTGGCGCGCGTGCCAACCGCGCCTCCGAGCTGAACGGCGAGTTGGGAATCGCGAATGGCGGTGAGCGCATCGCGGGCTTCGATGATGGCCGTCAGCCAACCCGCAGCCTTGAGACCAAACGTCGTGACCGCGGCCTGCTGGAGCAGCGTCCTGCCGGCCATCACTGTCGAGCGGTGACGGTCCGCAAGCGAGGCGGCTGAATCCGCCGCACTCCGCATGTCCTCCAGCATGGCGTCAAGCGCTCGCCCGACGATCAGCATCATCGCGGTGTCGAGGATGTCCTGGCTGGTTGTTCCGCGATGTACATAAGGCGCCGCGTCCTGGCCCACTTTGCTGCGCAACGCCCTCACAATCGGAACGACGGGATTGGCGCTCTCCGCAGCTGCCAGGCCAATCTCCGCGATGTCGAACTGATCGGCACGGCAATGGGCGGCAATCTCCGAGGCTGCGCCATCCGGGATCAGCTTCAGTTTCGCCTGCGCGCGAGCCAGCGCGGCCTCGACGTCGAGCATCGCCTGCAGCCAGGACGCATCGGAAACGATCTCAGCCATGCCTGGGCTGCCGACGGTTGGCGAGAAGAGGGCGTCAGATGACAAAGAACACCGTCTCGCTCGTGCCCTGCAGACGGATGTCGAAATGGAGGACATTGCCACACTCTTTTGCGATCAGCGTCGGGCGCCGCTCCGGCTCGACCAGCTTTAGAACCGGGTCGTCCGCGTTGGCGGTCGCTTCATCCGGAAAGTAGATGCGCGTCACGAGGTGACGCAGGAGGCCGCGAGCAAAGACCGTGACGTTCAGATGCGGCGCCTCCGGAGCCCCGCCTGGCCCACCCGCCTTCGGTTTTGCGGCAACGACGTGAAAGGCGCCTTCGGCATCCGTGCGGCAGCGGCCGAAGCCGACGCTTGGCTCCCAGATCTCGAGCAGGGCGTCGGGAACGGGATCGCCTTTTCCATCAATGACCTGACCCTGGATGCGAATCGCCGCGTCTCGTTCGGCCGGCACGACATTTTCGCTTCCCTCAAACGGGAGGCCGACCCCGAAGAATGGACCAACGGTCTGCGACGGCGTGACCGGCAGGCTCATCGGTGCTCGTCCTCGAATGGCGTTGCCTCCGATCCGCGCAGGACGATGTCCCACTGGTAGCCGAGGGCCCATTGCGGAACGGTGGTCTCCTGATCCCACCTTGAGACCAGTCGCTCGCGTCCGGCTGGGTCTGGAATCGACTGCAGGATTGGATCGTGCGGCATCAGCGGGTCGCCCGGGAAGTACATCTGCGTCACCAGCCGGCTCCGGAAATGCTGGCCGAACAAGGAGAAATGTACGTGCGCTGGACGCCACGCATTCAGGTGATTGGTCCACGGATAAGCGCCGGGCTTGATGGTGACGAATCGGTACCGGCCCTGGTCGTCGGTCAGGCAGCGGCCCGCGCCTGCAAAGTTCGGATCGAGCGGCGCTTTGTGCTGATCATCCTGGTCGAGGTAGCGCCCTGCGGCGTTCGCTTGCCAGACCTCAACAACCGTCTGGCGCACCGGCCGGCCGTCGCTGTCGAGCACCCGACCCGTCACGATGATGCGCTCGCCGAGCGGCTCACCAGCATGCTGCCGCGTGAGATCGAACTCCAGCTTGCCGACCTCGCGCGGAAAGAACGGCGCCGGGAAATCGTGCGAACCCGGCGGCAGGCGCACCAGTGGTCTGACCGGCGCTCGCAGCCGGGTACCGACGTAGTCAGGGTAAAGATAGGGCGGTTCCTGCTCGTCGTCGTGGTTGATCATTGGCCCCCACCCTGCCCTCCTCCGGAGGGGGAGGGAATGCTCCGCGGGGCGGGAGAATTGTGCAACCAGTAGCCGACCGGGAAAACCTGGAGATGGAGCCGGCTGCTGATCGCGCCCCACAACCCCCGAGGTAGATACATCGCGATCACGACGGCGAGCAGGCCCAGGAGAATCAGGTACCAGGCGCCGACTTGGGCCAGGGTCTGCTGGATCGCAAAGTAAATCGCGGTCCCCAGGATCGGTCCTTCGATCGTGCCCAATCCGCCAATCAGGGAGATGAAGATCATTTTCGCCGACCAGTTGACGCTGAAGATAGCACTGGCCAGGACGTTCAGCTGGCTGATGATGATGATCGCGCCTGCGGCGCCGCATCCCGCAGCCGACACGACATAGACGACCCGCTGCGCGGTTGAAACTCGGACGCCCACGCTGCGCGCCGCCAGTTCGTTGTCCCGAATCGCGGTAAGGTCGAGTCCCATTCGGCTTCGCAGCAGCAGGTAGGTCCCGAGTAGGGCAGCCGCCGTGACCACCAGTGCGCTCCAGTAGGTGATGGCGCCCCGCAAGGCTGGATCCATCAATGCGAGGCCTGGCAAGGCGCGACCCGTTCCGCCGCCGAGCGACTTGAAGCGGGCGACGCCGAGAAAGAAGACCTCGCCAACGACCCAGGTGCCGATGGCAAAGTACTCCGCGCGGAGCCGGAAGACGAGGAACGAGACCGGGATCGACAGTATCGCTGACACCAGGATTGCCGCCGGGATCGCAACGAAGGGGTTGATCCCATTTTGCGCCAGGATCAACACGGTATAGGCGCCGCTGCCGATGTAGGCCTGCTGCCCGACCGAGATCAAGCCGCAGTAGCCGGCGAGCAGATTCCACATGCTGGCCACCACCAGCAGGATGAAGACATTGACCAGGGCATCGGTGACGTCGGCGTAGACGACAAAGGGCAGCGTCGCCAGCAGCGCCAACAGGATGGCGGCACCGATGACACCCCACCAGGCGGGACGCCGCGAGCGCGTGACACGGATGCTGCCCTGGGTCACGGCCTTTTGCTCGGCATCCTTCGCCATCAGGCTGCCAACCGGGCTCGCACCAGACCCTGCGGGCGCAGCGCCAGCAGCGCGAGGAAGACGAGGTGACCGGCGAGCACGCCGCTGCTGGGATCGATCTGCGATCCGAGCGTCTGCGCGACGCCGAGCACGATGCCGCCGACGAGCGTCCCCCAGAGCGAGCCAACGCCGCCAATGATGACCGCCTCGAAGGCGTAGATCAGCCGCGGTGGTCCGGCGCTGGGGTCGAATGAGGAGTAGATGCCGAGGGCGACGCCGGCGATGGCGACCGACGCGAAGGCGATCGCGGCGGCGATCCCGAACACATGGTGGGTATCAACGCCGGCGATGCGAGCCGCCTCCTGGTCATCCGCGGACGCGCGGATCTGCCGGCCGAGTGCCGTTCCCGAAAGAAAGAGTTGCAGCCCGATGAGCAGCAGCACGGCCGAGAGAAAGATCATGACCGAGACGACGGCGATCGAGAGCTGTGGCGTGACCTGGACCGACGCGGAAATCAGGTGACCGACGTCGAACGAATGGCTGTCGGCTGAGAAGGCGACCAGCAGGGCGTTCTGGATCACCACGGAAAGCCCGAAGCTCACCAGCAGCGTCGTCACCGGTGACACGTCGAGGCTCTTCTGGATGACGAGCCGCTGGCCGAAATAGCCCAGCACGCCGAAGAGCGGCACCACGATCAGCAAGGTCAGCAGCGGGTGGAGGTGTGTGGTCGTGACGACGACGAGTGCAAGATAGGCGGCGAGCACGGCGAAGTCGCCGTGGGCGAGGTTTACCACCCGGACGACACCAAACAGGATCGACAGCCCGGTCGCGAACAGCGCATAAAGGCCACCGAGCAGGATCCCCTGAACGACGGCGTTGACCCAGTTCACGCCGCGCTCCCCGTGCCGCTGGGGCCCAACCCAAAGTACGCAGCTTCGATCTTCTGCGGCGTGGCCTCGCCCGGTTTGCCTTCGAGTGTCGTGCGCCCCTCGAGCAGGCACTGGAAGCGGTCGGCGACGTGGAGCGCCTGCCCCACGTCTTGCTCGACGAGCAGCACCGCGATCCCGTCGGCAACCAGCTGAGGAAATACGCCGTAGATCCGCCGCAGCATGGTCGGCGCCAGGCCCAGAGAAAGCTCATCGAGCAGCAGCACGCGGGGATTCGCCATCAGCGCGCGGCCGATCGCGACCGCCTGTTGCTCGCCACCCGAGAGGTGCACGGTCGGCTCCCGCCGTCGGTCGGCCATCCAGGGGAATTGCGCGATTACGCGATCAACGCTCCAGGTCCCGGCCCGCCCGGCAGTTGAGCCGACGCGCAGGTTCTCCTCGAGAGTCAGGGACGGAAACAGCCGCCGGCCTTCAGGGACCAGGACGACACCTTCGCGCACGCGGGCGTGCGCCGACAGACCGGTGATCGCTTTCCCGTCGAGTGTGATCGTCCCCGAGGTCGGACGGTGGAGGCCGGCAATCGTCCGCAGCAGCGTCGACTTCCCGGCGCCGTTCGCGCCGATGATCGCCAGGGTCTGCCCCGCTTCGACCGTAAGGCTGAGATCGCTGACCGCCGGCAAGAAGCCGTGATGGACAGTGAGATTTCGAACCTCGAGCATCTCAGCCGCCACTCTGCGCGGTCCCGGAGAAATCGGCGCCGAGGTAAACCTGTTTGACCTCCGGATTGTCGAGGACTTCCTGCGGCCGCCCTTCGGCGATCAGCCGGCCACCCGCAAGGCAGATCACGTGACTGACTGAACGGGTCAGAGCGTGCACGACGTGTTCGACCCAGACGATGGTGACACCTTGAGCCTGCGCCTGGCCAACGATCTCGACGAGCTGGACGACTTCGGGGTCGGTCAGGCCGCCAGCGACTTCATCGAGGAGCAAGACACGCGGTCGGGTTGCCAGTCCCCGCGCCAGCTCGAGGCGCTTGCGCGGCAACAGGCCGAGACGGCCCGCCGGCGTGTTGGCGTGGCGCGAGAGTCCGGTCTGCTCGAGGATGTCCGCCGCGACCTGGTAGCCCTCGAGTCGCGATAGCCGCCCGCCGCGGTAGGCGGCGACCAGCAGGTTCTCAAAGACGGTCATGTTTTCGAACGGCCGTGGGACCTGGTACGTCCTCGCGATGCCGAGCTTGCAGCGGCTTGCCGGGTCGAGCCTGCCGAGGGGACGCCCGTCGAAGACCACGTCGCCCGCGTCGGGCGCGATGTCGCCCGCGATCATGGCGAACAGCGTGGTCTTGCCCGCGCCGTTCGGACCAACGATGCCGACCAGCTCGCCGCGTCGAAAACGAAGCGACAGTCGATCCGCGACGGTGATCCGGCCGAACCGCTTGCTGACGCTGGTCAGCTCGAGGAGGGCCGGCCCATCCGTCATGGATTGGTGGCGACCAGGTCTCCGTTCACCGGTACGTTCTTATTGGCACTGTTGTCGACGACCTTCATGCTGTAGGGATACTTCGTTCCCTTCTGCCACTGAACGCCAACTGGCGGGATGATCCCGACGCCGGGCACCGGACCACCACCAAAATTCAGCGGACCGCTGATCCCGGTGTAGTTGAGCGTCTTGAGCTGGGAGGCAACGGCGGTGTGGTTGTGCGGATCGTCAACGGCGGTGAAGGCTTTGTGCGCGATCTCGAACAACGAGTGGACCGACCCGATACTCTGCACCCACTGCTGGCCGGTCGCCGACTCGAAGGCGGCGGCGAACTGGGCACAGCTCTGCCCGGTGAGTGAGGAGTGGTAGGGGTGGTAGGGCGTCCACCAGGCGTCGGTCGCGATGTTGTTCACGAGATCGCCGAGCGCGGTCGTATCGGCGGGAAACAGGAGGACCTTTGCCACCGTCGCCAGTTTCGGCTTGAAGCCTTGCTGGGACGCCTGCTTCCACATGGTGTTGAAGTCCGGCGGAATCGGAGCATTGGTAAAGAGCGTGGCGCCGGCGCTCTTGAAGTTGGCGATCATGCTCGTGTAGTCGGTTGTCCCATCGATATAGGCGCCGCCGTCGACGTTGTGATAGCCGGCCTGCGCCGAGTAGAACTCGAGCCCTGTCTGGTGGTCACGGAAGGCGTTGCCGTCGGTGTCGTTCGGATAGGTGAAGGCGACGACCTTGTTGGTGCTCATCCGGTCCCACATCGGGATGAAGCAAAGGCCGAATTCGTGCATGCCGAAGAAGAACATGGTGGTGAAGTTGAAGGCCGATCCCGGCTTGGCGCCGCGGCCGAAGTACCACGCTTCCCAGGGCACGATCGTCGAGACGCATGGAACCCCGTTCGCCTCGCAAGCGTCGGCGACCGGGTTCGTGGTTTCCGGCGTCGACGACGTCAGGATTATGTCGGCTTTGTTGTTCAGGATTAGCTCGCGCGCCACCTGGGAGGCACGGTCGGGGCTCGACTGCGTGTCCTTGACGACGATGTTGACCGCGTAGGTCTTGCTCCCCAGTTTGAACCCGTTTTTGTACGGACTCGTTTGCTTGATGCCGCTGACCACCCAGTTGTCGCCAGTGGCGAAGCCCGCCAGCGCGCCTGTCTGCGGGCTGACATAGCCGATCGTGATCGTGCCACTGGTGGCGGCGCTCGACCCTTTGATCTCGCCGCAGGCCGCCAGCAAGTCCCCTGCCCCCAGCATGACCGCGCTGCCCCCGATCGTCTTGAGCACCTCGCGCCTCGACACGCGCCGCTGCCACGACAAGCCTGGATCGGCCATCTGCGCTTCTCCCTCCTACTGCGGCTGGAAAATAGTCAGTACACGGAATATAGTTTCGGTACCGGGCCTTGTCAACCACAGTCCAGACACTGCGAAGCCATCCCGGACACCTGATTCGGCGCGTCCAGCAAGTCCACGATTGGCTCTGGACAACGCAGGTGTCGGAGTCGGTCACCTCGCCGCAGTTCGCGGTGCTCTTCACCCTCCGGGAGCAGCCTGACATCGACCAGAAGACGCTTGGCGAGCAGGTCTCGCTCGATCGATCGACGGCCGCCGAGGTTCTGAAACGCTTGACCGTACGCGGGCTGGTCCGACGGATTCGCGACTCGAACGACGGCCGGCGCAACCGGCTTCGCTTGACGCCGGCAGGCACCCAAACCGTTGAGCGGCTGACGCCGCTCGCTCTTCGCATGAACGCGATGCTGGTGCGGGTGCTGAGGGCAAGAGAGCAAGACGAATTCCTGCGCATGCTGAACCTGGTGGTCGACGCCGACGAGAAGCTGCGCACCAGGAACGGCTCGAGGAACGGCGGGGACCCTCCCTTCCCCGTGCGGGGAGGGTCGGGGAGGGGGTAAGAACGGATACCACACGCGTTGGCATCATCGGCGCAGGGCCGGCCGGGCTCATGCTCTCGCACCTTCTTCACCAGCAGGGAATCGACTCCATCGTGCTGGAACGGCGAAGCCGCGATTACGTCGAGCAGCGCGTCCGAGCCGGTGTCCTGGAGCAAGGCTCGGTAGATCTGCTGGTTGCGGCCGGCGTCGGCAGTCGCATGCAGCGCGAGGGCTTGGTCCACGACGGCATCAAGCTCCGCTTCAACGGCGAGGAGCATCGGATCGACTTCCGAGCGTTGACCGGTCGAGGCATCACGGTCTACGGCCAGCAGGAAGTCGTCAAAGACCTGATCGCCCAGGGACTGGCCCACAATGGTCAGATCTGGTTCGAAACCGAGGCGATCAGCATCGACTCCCCCAGCGACCTGCCCCAAATCACCTACCGCTGCAACGGCGAGGAACGCGTCCTTAGGTGCGAGATCATCGCCGGCTGCGACGGTTCGCATGGAATCTCGAAGAGCGCCACCACCCTGCCCTCCCCCAGAGGGGGAGGGAATCAACCAGCTGTTTATCAGCGTCAGTGGCCATTCGCCTGGCTCGGCATCCTGGCAAAAACGCCGCCAGCCACCGACGAGCTGATCTATGCGTACCACGATCGCGGCTTCGCGCTTCACAGCATGCGGACGCCCGAGATCAGTCGCCTTTACTTGCAGGTGAACGCTGATGAAAGCATGGATGCCTGGCCCGACGAACGCATCTGGGACGAACTTCGCCTCCGGCTCGCGGAGCCCCGCCTGAAACCAGGCGAGATCATCGAACGCGATCTCACCCAGATGCGCAGCCTCGTGATTGAACCGATGCAAGCTGGCAATCTATTCCTAGCGGGAGACGCCGCCCACATCGTCCCGCCGACCGGAGCCAAGGGCATGAACCTTGCTCTCAATGACGTGGCGATCCTCGCGGAAGCCGTCGCGTACATGGTGCACAACGGCTCGCGCAAACGACTCGATCAATATTCCGCGCGCTGCCTGCAGCGGGTCTGGCGTGCCGAGCACTTCTCGGCGTGGATGACTGGGCTGCTCCACCGTGACCAGGCTGGCGACCCCTTCGAGCACAAGCTGCGGCTTTCCTACCTGCGGTATGTAACGAGCTCGACCGCGGCGGCAACCACGCTGGCGGAGAACTATGTTGGCTTTGATCCAGTGCTAGCCTGACCTTATTCACAGGAGGAGGAGCAATGAGCACAGTCGTTTCCGACCAGAAGACGGCGGCGAAGACTGAACCGAAAACCTACCAGCAATTCATCGGTGGCAAATGGGTGGGCGCCTCGAATGGCGCCACCTACGACGACCACGACCCCTACAGCGGCGGCACCATGGCCAAGGTCCCGGCATCGAACCGTGATGACGCGCGGCGTGCGGTCGAGTCGGCGGCAAATGCATTTCCAGCCTGGTGGAAGACGCCGCCCGGCGAGAAGCAGCGCCTCTTCCTCAAAGCCGCCGCCATTCTCGAGCGGCGGCAGATGGAAGTGGTCGGCCTGCTGGCCTCAGAGACCGGCTGCACCTTCGGCTTCGGAATGTTCCAGACGATCTTCACGCCCAACCTGCTGCGCCAGGCCGCGTCTCTCCCCTACCAGCCGACCGGCCAAATTCTTCCGGCCGATCTTCCGGGCGCGTTCTATATGGCGATGCGCCAACCAGTCGGCGTCGTGGCTGGCCTGGCTCCCTGGAACGCGCCGCTCATCCTCTCGTTGCGCGCGATCGCCGCACCACTGGCCCTTGGCAACACGGTTGTCCTGAAACCGTCCGAGGAATCGCCGATCACTGGCGGGATTCTGTACGCCGAGATCTTTGAGGAAGCTGGTTTCCCCGACGGCGCCGTCAACGTCGTGACCCACGCACCTGGCCAGGCCGAGCCAGTCGTCGACGAGTTCATGGAGAACCCCAAGGTGCGGCGAATCAGCTTCACCGGGTCGACCAGGACGGGTCGTATCCTGGCTCAAAAGGCTGCTCCATACCTGAAGCGGATGGTCCTGGAACTCGGCGGTCAGAATCCGCTCATCGTGCTTGCCGACGCCGAGCTCGAGTATGCGGTCAACGCCACCGCCTTTGGCGCGTTCCTGCATCAGGGCCAGATTTGCATGTCGGCACGTCGCATCATCGTCGAGCGGCCCATCGCGAAGGAGTTCACCGACCGGTTGGTCGCCAAGACCAAAGGGCTCAAGGTTGGCAGCCCGACGGAGCCAGACACGATCATCGGTCCGCTGATCAATAAGCAGGCCGTTGACCAGGTCAAAGCGCGGGTTGATGAAGCGGTGAAACGCGGAGCGAAGGTGCTCACCGGCGGGCACGCGCAGGGACCGTGCTACGAACCGACGCTGTTAAGCGACGTGCCGGATGACGTGCAGATGAGCAAGGATGAGACCTTTGGTCCGGTCGCGATCATCACTATCGTGGACAGCGCCGACGAGGCAGTCGAGCTCGCGAACCGGACGAACTACGGGCTGGCGGCCGGGATCCTGACCCGCAACGCGGACCGCGCCCTGTCATTGGCGGAGCGGATCGAGTCGGGGATCGTGCATATCAACGACCAGCCGGTCAACGACGAACCGCAGGTGCCCTTCGGTGGCGTCAAGGACAGTGGCTACGGTCGCTTCGGCGGCAGCGAGGCGATCCACGAGTTCACCGAGATGCGCTGGGTCACCGTCCAAAGCCTGGGCCGGGCGTTCCCCTTCTGATCGATGGCCGAGGCAGTCATTCGCAGCGAGGTGATCGGCAGCCTGCTGCGGCCGGTGGCATTGAAGTCGGCGCGCGAGCAGCGCGAGGCTGGACAACTTTCCGATGCCGAGTTCAAAGCCACCGAGGACAGGGCGGTCGATGAGGCGATCGCCCTCCAGGAATCCGCGGGGATCGATGTGATCACCGATGGCGAGCAGCGCCGCTACGCCTTCTACGGCCACCTGGTGGACGCGATGGATGGATTCGACAAGGAAGGCGGCTGGGCGATTCCCTTCCGCGATGATGCCGGGGATCAGCTGGTCCTGAAGCGCCCGGTGGTCGTCGAGCGGCTGCGCTGGCGGCGCAGCTTGTGCGCGGAGGAGTGGGTCTACCTGCGCGCCCGGACCAACCATGCGGCAAAGGTCACCATGATCAGCGCCCAGCAGGCCGCGGCCTACTACGACCCCGAAAAATCCAAGGGCGCCTACCCGACCCGCGATGCCTACCTGGCGGACATCGTCGAGATCAGCCGGCGGGAGATCGCGGAGCTACGCCGGCTCGGGTGCACCTACGTCCAGATCGACGCGCCGCAGTATGCCGCGCTGCTCGATCCCGAGCTGCGCGAGGGCTACCGCAAACGCGGCAGCGATCCCGACAAGCTGATCGACACCTGCATCGAGCTTGATAATGCGATGATTTCCGACCATCCGGGCATGACCTTTGGCTTGCACATCTGCCGGGGCAACAACCAGAGCCGCTATTACGCGCAGGGCGACTACGAGCCGATCGCGAAAATCTTCCAGCGGACGCGGTTCAACCGGTTTCTCCTCGAGTACGACGACCGGCGATCCGGTGGATTCGAACCGCTGCGCCACGTGCCCCACGATCGGTTCGTGGTCCTCGGCCTGGTCACCACCAAGAAGCCGGCGCTGGAACGCCCCGAGGAGCTGGAAGCGAGGATCGACGAGGCTTCGAAGTACTTTCCTCGCGAGTGCCTCGCGCTGAGCCCGCAGTGCGGCTTCGCCTCCACGATGGCGGGCAACCGGATCTCCGAAGATGACCAGCGGAAGAAGCTCGAGTTGGTGGCGAGCACAGCGCGCCATGCCTTCGGCTCACCCGCGGCGGCTGCTACTCGCTAAACCGCACCCCTCCCCCGCTCGCGGGGGATGGTCAGGGTGGCGGCATCCAGCGCCTGGGTGACTTCGTCCACGGTACTGACCCAGCCGAAGAAGGTCTCAACGTTGTAGATGGTGGCCTGCTGGATCTCCGCTGGGCCACCGGGCATGGTGGCGTCTTCGATCATCACAGGCCAGTACTCGTGAAAGTAGGCGTCGCGCAAGGTCGACTCGACACAGACATTCGACGCGATCCCAGCCATCAGCAGGTAACGGATGCCCCCCGTGCGAAGGACGTCGTCCAGCGCCGTGCCGTGGAAGCCGCTGTAGCGTGCCTTGATCAGCACCTGATCGCCGGGATCCGGGACGAGCTCATCCACGATCTGAAAATCCCACGTCCCATAGGTGAGCAGCTTGCCTCGGAGCTCCGGGCGCTCGCGCATCAGGCAGAGGGCCAGCTCCTTCTGTGGATTCGGCGATTCCTCGCCGCCAGCGGTCGACTGGTCGGGCGGATAGCCCATAACCAGGTACACGACCGGAAGGCCGGCATGCCGTCCGGCATCCAGGAGCTGCTTCGCCTTCTGGACGGCCCGGCCAGCACGGCTGACGTCGATACCCGCCAGGTCGAGCATTCCGCCTTTGCTGGCGAAGGCGTTCTGCATATCGACGACGACGACAGCAGTCTTCGCCAGATCGAGCTCGAGCGGTCGCGGCCGGGCGGAAAGCGTAATGGGCACGCTGAAACGATAATCGCACCATGGGCTCCGGCAAGTCGGGACCGTCAGCAAGCGACGCTCTCGGCGCGATCCGCGCCAAACAGTTGGAGCGGCTCCGTGCCGGCATCCGCAAACTCCTTGAGACGAATCCTTTCTACAAGGAGCGGCTCCATCCAGTCGAGACCTGGAGCGACTTCGAGCGCCTGCCCGGGACGACGAAGGACGAGATCATGGCGGATCAGCTGGCTCATCCCCCGTTCGGCACCAATCTCACCTTTCCGGTCGAGACCTATACCCGCCTGCACCAGACCTCGGGCACGACCGGTTCGCGCCCGCTGCGCTGGTTGGATCGGCCCGCCTCATGGGATTGGTGGGTTCGCATCTGGGCAGATCATGTCTACTGGTCGGCTGGGGTGAAGCCAGGCGACCGTATCTTCTTCGCCTTCTCCTTTGGCCCATTCATCGGCTTTTGGTCCGCGTTCGGCGGTGCCGAGAGTCTCGGCGCAACCGTCATTCCTGGTGGCGCGATGACGACCGAGCAGCGCCTGCGAACCATGGTCGAGCTGAAGGCGACAGTCCTCTGTTCGACGCCGACCTACGCTATCCGGCTTGCCGAGGCGGCGGAGTCGATCGGCATCGACCTTGCGAACAGCGACATCAAGATCACGATCCATGCGGGCGAGCCCGGCGCGAGCGTGCCGGCGACGCGCGACCTGATCGAGCGCTCCTTCGGCGCACGGGCCTTCGACCACACGGGCATGACGGAGCTCGGACCAACAGGCGTTTCGTGCTCCGCGCGCGATGGTGTCCACCTGATCGAATCGGAATTTGTCTTCGAGATTCACGATGAGCCCGGTGAGGTGCACCCGATTCCAGCGAGTGGCACGATCACCGGCGAGCTGGTCGCCACCAACCTCGGCCGCTGGGGATCGCCGTTGATTCGCTATCGTACCGGCGATCGCGTCGAGGTCACGCGTGAACCGTGCTCCTGCGGCAGCCCCTTCCCCAAAATGCTGGGCGGCATTCGGGGCCGCGTCGACGACATGTTTACCGTCCGCGGCGTCAATCTGTATCCCTCCCAGGTCGAAGATCTTGTCCGCCGCCAACCGGCGATCGCCGAGTTTTGTATCGAGGTTCGTCGGCTCCACGGTATGGAAGAAGTCACCGTCCTGTGCGAATGCACCGGCGACGATGGGCAGCAGTCTGTGGCACGACTGGCCCACGATCTGCGGATGGCCCTCGGCGCGCGGATCGAGTGCCGCCTCGTCGCCCCCGGGACGATCCCCCGTTCCGAGCTGAAGTCTCGCCGCCTGATTCGCAAGTAGGTCCCTCCCTCCCCCGCTGTGCGGGGGAGGGTCGGGGTAGGGGCCGCGGCCTCCTACATGTTGGGACAGTTGTGCGTTGTCCCCGAGCCCGAGCCGGGCGACGTTGACGGTGATGCGCCGGTCAACAGTAGGCCCCCGTTGACGGTGACGCGCCTGACGACGGCGAGGTGCGAGGTCCAAGGCGATCAACCGAAAGCAGTGGAGGCCCTCTATATCACCAAGACCGTCGCTGGCCCAAGAGCGCCTCGTAGGTTACGGGTGACGATTGAGGAAAGCGACTGAAGTTGAGGTTCGGGCGATACACCGCAGCCCTGATGAGGCTCCACCCGGTTATTCCGAGGGCTTTGAGGGCCTCTCAGGAGCCCTTTGCCGTTCGAAGGTCAGTTTCGAAGAGAAGGAGGTATCGTTATCCGGCCCTTAAGGAAGAAGTGCAGCCTGCAGCGAGGAAACGAACCCGGTGATTCTGTCTGCCTCGTGCTGCTCGGCGTCGTTGGCATTGCGCTGGGCTTTGTCGACCTTTCGCTCAGCCCGTTGCTGCTTCATCTAGGCCCGCAGCTGGGCCCGCTGCTGCTCGAAGTGCGCCGTCGTATCCGTCCACCAGGCCTGAGCGTCCGACTTGGTCTTGGCGACCGAGGACTTGATGCCCCCGCGCCTCCCAGAAAAGATTAGGCTGTCAACGCAGCACTAAGGAAATATGATAGCACAGCGGGAGACGAGTCTCGAACTCGCGACCTCAACGTTGGCAACGTTGCGCTCTACCAACTGAGCTACTCCCGCGTTGCGACTCCGAATTATAGCCATGGTTGACTGGCGGATCGGCCACGGTGGGGTCCGCGGCCAATCCGCCGTTACCGGCACGTCGCGGCCCCGTGACCGGGGCGCAGGCCTACCCGCAACACTCCGGCGCTATCACTGGCAGCATGGGTCTGAGGGGGACCGGGCTCCGCCTGCTCATAGCGAGCGGAATCGGTATCAGCATCTTGCTCGCGAGTGCCGCGCCAACCTCGGCGGATGAGATCACCGATGCCCAGGCCCGCCTGCAAGTCATCGGCAAGCTGAAGGGCACGCTCAAGGACAACCTGCAGAAGGCCCAGGCGCAGGAGATCGCACTCCAGCAGCAACTACAGGAGACGAGCGACACCATCAACCAGACGATCGATAAGATCGCGGCCGCCGAACGCCAGATTGCCGAGCTGGAACGCCAGATCGCGGCGCTCGACGCCAAAATCGCCGAAGAACAGCTGGAGCTACGAAAGACAAAGGCCGAATATGCCACGTTTGTCCGCAGCGTGTACAAGAGCAACGCCGATCCAATGGCGCAACTACTGGCGGCGCCGGACTTTCAGGGCTTCCTCAACCGCGCCGTCGCCATCGAGCACCTGACCTATCTTGCCAACAAGCTGATCGAACATATCCGCCAGGTGGACCTCCAGCTCCACGAACAGCAGGACTTGATCAAAGCCAAGAAAATCGAGGCCGATAAGGATCGCGCCGACCTCGTCACCCAGAAGGCCGCACTGCTCCAGCAGCAGGCCCACCAGCAAGACCTCGAGAACCGGCTGCGCCAGAGCATCGCGCAGGTGAAGTGGGAGCTGACCGCCATCGATAGCCAGTCGACCGCGCTGGCACAGCGGATCGCCGACATGGAAATTGCACGCCAGGACCAGCTGATCGCCGAAGCAGAACAGGCCGCCTGGCAGCAAGCGCAGTTCTGGATGCAGCACAACCTGTTCACGCTGCCAGGGGCGGGAGCCGGCCACTCAACGAAGTACCCGCTGATCTGGCCGCTGCAGCAGGGCAGCCTCACCTTGCTCTTCGGTCCGTGCACTCAGGTCTTCGAGCCACCGGGCTTCGGGTACGCGCATTTTCACACGGGCGTGGACATCGCCTACAACCAGGGCACACCGATCCTCGCCGCCGACGACGGCGTCGTGGTGGCGGCCTCGTCCAGCGTGGTCAACGGCCAGCTGGTTGGCTATGGAAACTACATCATCGTCGCCCACCGCAATAACTTCTTCTCGCTCTACGGCCACCTGCTCGGCTTCCAGGTGAAGGCCGGCGACACGGTTCACCAGGGCCAGCTGATCGGCTACGAGGGGTCGACCGGTAACTCGACCGGACCGCACGTCCACTTCGAGTACCGGTACGGCGGCCAGCCCACCAATCCCCTTCCCTATCTCCCACCCAGCGGGCCGAACAACTTCAGCCAGTAAGCGCAAAGGCACGAGGGTCGTCCCGAGCCAACCGTCGCTCGAGCCGTTGCTGCCGTCGCTCGAGGTCGGCCCGCCATTGCACGTTCGACACGACGGCCACTGCCAGCAGCCGCAGGGCGTCGCTGACGATCCGCCGCGCCGCGGCGAGGTCCCGCGCCTGATGCTCGAGCAGCTTGGCCAGCTCGATCGCTGCCGGATACGGATAGGTCTGGGTCTGCCAGCATTCCTCCAGCACCGCTCGCGCTTCTTCCCACCGTCCCTGCCGTCGCAGCAGCCGCGCGAGTCGCAATCCCAATGCTCCACGGGTGGCTCGCAACGCTCCGCCAACCTGCCCTCGCCAGAGCTGCCGGTACTCACGGATCGCCTCGACCTGAAAGCCCCGCGCCTCCAGAAACCGAGCCCGGCCAAAGCGATCCAGCGGGTGCAGGTCGTTTGAGTCGCCCAGCAGCGACTCGAACCGCGCCAGCAAGAGCGCCATGGAGAGCACGTCCTGCTGGTTGTGAGTGAAGACGGGGCCCAGGACGCGCGCGTCACCCTGGCGCAACCACGCGAAATAGCGACTCGGGATCAGGCTGCCCGGGAGATCGTCGGCACGGTGCAGGTCGAGCACGCTCTGCTCGATGGTTTGCAGCGCACAGTCGGGTAGACGTGGGCGAAAGATCCGCCGCGCGAGCGTGAGCAAGTCGAGATGTGGCGGCGAGGGCCACGTGGCACGCCGCAAAACCAGCCGAGTCTGCAAGAGCGGCCAGTCAAAACTGCGGCCGTTGTAGCTGACTAGCACGCCGGCCTGACTGATGCATTGGCCGACGGCCCACAACAGCGCCTGCTCCTGGTCGAAGTCGCAAAGAAAGTACTGGGCGAGCGCCAGGCCGTCCCCCTCGCGCCAGGCCAGACCGACCAGAAAAGCCACGGTGCCGGTCCCGCCCGACAGTCCGGTCGTTTCGGTGTCCAGAAAGAGTGGGCGCCGCAATTCGTCGGGCGCGTAACCCAGGCAGGTCGAGAGCGCACCCACCTCCTGGCTGCCATCCTCCGGAAACCATTCGCGGCGGACCGCGACGGTGCCGAACGGCGTCGACTCCTCGATGCAGTTGGGCGGCAGCCGCCCACTGCTGCCATCCTGGGAGCCCCCACCCTGCCCTCCCCCAGAGGGGGAGGGAAGACCGGAAGGTAGGTGTGCCGGGATCCGAGGGCGCGCCGTGATGGCAGCGATGCGCTCACGCAGCGCAACGAGGTCGGCGGTCACTGCGCGGCGGCATTAACCAGCGCAGCCAATTCCAGGAGGCGCAGCCCTACCGCCTTCCCTTCCTCGCCGACCTCCAGTGCCGGGCCGACGCAGGATGGGCAGCCGCTCTCACATCCACAACTGAGGACGAGGTCGTGGGCGGCCACCATCACTGCGGCGGCGGTCTCGAAGAGCCGCGCACTCATGCCGACGCCGCCCGGATACCGCTCGTAGACGAACACGGCTGGAGTGCCAGTGTGTGGCGCGCGTGTCTCCGCATAGGCGCCCAGGTCGCGCGCATCGCACATCAGGAAGAGGCAGGCGACCTGGCTGACGACGTTGGCAACGCCCTGCAGCGCCCCCTGCATCGCCGGTCGCGGAAACTGGCGTGCGATGTCGGCGGGGATCTCCAGCCAGAACGCCGTGGTGTGCAGCTGTTGCTCGGGCAGACTGATGGGTCCCGACCCGACGTTCTCGTGCGTATGGAAGCGAATCTTCTTGAAAATTGTGGGTAGAGCGGTGACCCGCACCTCTCCGTGGTGCGCGGTCAGCTGCTCCGCCGACCGGCTGGCAAATGTCTCGAGCACCTTGATGCTGACCGCGAGGTTGGCGTCGGTGTAGTAGTCGACCTTCACCGGCCGCACGTAGGCCTTCTTCTCTTCCCAGTCGAGCCGGTCGACGTGGTACTGCGCGCCTTCGTGCAGGTAGATCGCTTCTTCGTGCAGGAAGGTGGGCGCCGAGAACTGATCCATCTCGCCGACGACGCTGGCGCCCCTGGTCACGTCAACGATGACGACGTTGTCGGCGTTGGCGCTGCGCAGGCTGACGCCTTCCGCCGGAAACGCATCGGCGCTCCAATGCCAGGCGTCCCCAGCCTGGTGGACCGCGCCATCTTCCTCGAGGATGCGCAGCAGCTCGGCAACCGGCGCCTGCCCAAAGGCTTCGCCGTTGGAGAGCGGAAGCTCGAAGGTCGCCGCCTGCAGGTGGGCGCTGAGGATCAGCAGGTTGTCGGGATCGATCAGCCCCTGTTCCGGGTCGAGGCCAAGGAAGTACTCGGGGTGGTTCACCAGATATTGGTCGAGCGGGCTGCTCGAGGCGACATAGACCGCGGCCGCGGCACCGCGACGGCGACCGGCGCGACCGATCTGCTGCCACGCGCTCGCGATCGTGCCCGGGTAGCCACACAGCACCGCCGCATCCAGGTGCCCGATGTCGATGCCGAGTTCCAGCGCGTTGGTGCTGACCACGCCGCGCACCGATCCATCGCGCAAGCCATGCTCGATCTCGCGACGCTGCAGCGGGAGGTACCCACCGCGATAACCGCGAATCGTGCCCGACTGGCCGAGGCGACTCGCCAGCGATTGCTGCAAATAGCTGAGCAGGATCTCGACCTGGAGTCGCGTCCGGCCGAAGACGATCGTCTGCACGCCGGCCCGCAGGAAGGTTTCCGCGATCCGCTGGCTTTCCAGCGTGGACGAGCGCCGGATGCCGAGCTCACGGTTGACGACCGGCGGGTTGTAGAAGAGCAGACGCTTGGGCCCGCTGGGCGCACCGTTGTCAGCCACCAGCGTGATCGGGCGGCCGGTCAGCCGTTCCGCCAGTTCCTTGGGATTGGCAATGGTGGCGGAGCAGCAGACGACGACCGGGTGGCTATCGTAGAAATCGCAGACGCGCCAGAGCCGGCGCAGCACGTTCGCCAGGTGGCTGCCGAAGACGCCGCGGTAGGCGTGCAGCTCGTCGATCACGACGTAGCGAAGGTTGGCGAACAGCTTGACCCAGCGCGTGTGGTGCGGCAGGACGCCGGTGTGCAACATGTCCGGGTTGGTGACGACGATGTGGCCGGCCTGCCGGATCGCCTGACGGGCGCTGACCGGGGTGTCGCCGTCGTAGGTGTAGGTCTTGAGATCGACTTTCAAGGCCCCAACCAGGCCATGCAGCTCGGCGAGCTGGTCCTGCGCCAGGGCTTTGGTTGGAAACAGATAAAGCGCCCGGACCTCTGGGTCACGGAGCATCGTCTGCAGGACCGGGAGGTTGTAACAGGCGGTCTTCCCCGATGCCGTGGGTGTCACGACGACGACGTCCTTGCCGGCCAGCGCGAGGGCCGCGGCTTCGGCCTGGTGCGTGTAGAGCCGGCTGATGCCACGGGCGGCCAGCGCCTCTCCTAACCTCGGGTCCAGGACGCCGGGGAAGCCGGCGTAGCGGGCCGGACGGGCCGGCACCGTGTGGTCGAGGGTTAAGTGGCCGCGGAACTCATCCTGGGCGAGGAGCCGATCCAGCGCGAACTCGATCGACATGTCCACGCATCTTAGCGAACATATGTTCGCAGCGCAACCCCCTCCCCACCCACCCCCAGAGGGGGAGGGAAAAACGCGGCCTACCCTCCCAGACGAATTAGTCGCCTAGCTTGAAGTACTTGAAGCCCTCAGCGACCGGAAAGGACTGACCCTTGGCCATCTCCTGAGCCCGCTCGCGGATCGTCTGGTCCAACTCGGTCCAGTCGCCCACCTGGCTCTTGTGCTCTTTCAGGGCGTCGATTTTGAGCTCGATGGTCTCGCTGATGTCGACCCAGACATCGGGCTCGTTCGAGCCGGTCAGATAGATCTCCTTCACATGATGCGGCTCGAGCCCTTCGTCGAGCAGCTCGGGAAAGACGAGGCGCGTGTCCGAGCCGGGAATGATCGCGTCCAGCGCGGCCTCGCCGGCGGCGCGATGGTCGGGATGATTGATGTACCGCTGGCCGCTCCAGCGACGGGTGGGGTCGGGCGCGACGACGACGTCCGGCTTGGTGCGCCGAATCCAGCGGGTGATCTGGCGACGCAAATCGAGGGTCGGTTGCAGCGAGCCGTCATCGTACCCGAGGAAGAAGACATCTTTGACCCCGAGCTTCAACGCCGCCGCGCGCTGCTCGGCATGACGGATCTGGGCCAGACGTTCCGCGGTCATCGCCGGATCGCTGCTGCCGCGGTTGCCGTCGGTCAGGATCAGGTAGGTAACCTGGCGACCTTCTTTCGCCCAGCGGGCGACGGTGCCGGCCGCGCCGAATTCGGCATCATCCGGATGGGCCATGACGACCAGAACGCGGGACTGTCCGTTCGGCGAATCCATCAGGCGGGCGTCGGGATCGCCGTCGAGACCTCGTAGTCGACGAAGTCCTTGAAGTGCGCACCCTCACCACACACCGGGCACTTCGGGTCGCGCTTCAGCCGCAACGTACGGAATTCGTCGGTCAGCGCGTCGATCATCAACAGGCGCCCAACCAGCGGCTCGCCGATGCCGAGCAGCATCTTGACCGCTTCATTGGCTTCGAACAAGCCGATGATGCCGGGCAGGATCCCAAGCGTGCCGGCTTCATCGCAGCTGGGCGCCAGCTCCGGCGGTGGCGGCTCTGGGAAGACACAGCGGTAGCAGGGACCGACGAAAGGTTGGAAGACGCTCACCTGGCCGTCGAAGCGGAAGATGCTGCCGTGGACGACGGTCTTCTTCAACAACACGCTGGCGTCATTGATCAGGTAGCGGGTCGGGAAATTGTCGCTGCCGTCGACGATCAGGTCGTAGTCCTTGAAGATGTCGATGATGTTGTCGCGGGTGAGCCGGGTCTGGTACGGGATGACCTTGACATCCGGGTTGAGGTCCTCGAGCGTCTGCTTGGCTGAATCAACCTTCGGCTGGCCGATTCGCTTGCTGTTGTGCAGGATTTGTCGCTGCAGGTTGCTCTCGTCGACGACGTCTGAGTCGACGATGCCAAGCGTGCCGACGCCGGCTGCCGCCAGGTAGTAGGCTGCGGGTGACCCCAGCCCGCCGGCTCCGATGATCAGCACCTTGGAGTCGAGCAGCTTGAGCTGCCCCTCCTTCCCCACCTCGGGGATCAACACGTGCCGGCTGTACCGCTTCTGTTGCGCTGGGGTGAGGTCGCGCGGCACCACGAACTTGAGCCCAGCGTCTTTCCAGGCGCCGAAGCCGCCCTTGAGCGAGGTGACATCTTTGTATCCCATCTGCTGGAGCGTCTCCGCCGCGAACGCGGAGCGATTGCCGCCGGCGCAATAGGCGACGACCGGGGTGTCGTAGTCGGGGACGTACTGCTCGACCCGCGACTCGAGATAGCCGCGGGGGATATGGATCGCGCCGGGGATGATCCCCTGCTCGACCTCGTCCTGCTCCCGCACGTCGATCAACACCGGCTTCACGATGCCGTCGGTCGCAGCCTCAAGCTCTCGGACATCGACTTCGCGGATTCGTGATTTGACGTTTTTCAGCAGCTCGCGATAACTGGCCATGCTGTTCCTTAGTCTACCCGCGGTCGGCCGAATTCATTCCCTATGCGGTGGTCGCAGCGCGCGTCGCCTCCAGCCGGGCCACGATGGCGTCGGCCACCTGGCTGGTCCCGACGGCGCTCGGATCGTTACGCTCGGCCTTCATGTCGTAGGTGACGTAGCGTCCCTCCCGGATGGTCTCGGCGATGGCGCCCTCCAGCCGATCGGCCGCCTCAGTCTCGCCCAGGTGGTGCAGCATCATCACACCCGACAGCATCATCGCCATCGGGTTGATCTTGTTTGTGCCGGCATACTTCGGCGCGCTACCGTGGGTCGCCTCGAAGAGGGCGATCTCGTCGCCCAGGTTGGCCCCGGGGGCGAGTCCGAGGCCCCCTACCAGGCCGGCGGCGAGGTCGGAGAGGATATCGCCGTAGAGGTTGGGCATCACGATCACGTCGTATTCGCGCGGGTTTTGGACCAGCTGCATCGACATGTTGTCGACGATCCGATCATTGAATTGGATGTCGGGATTCTCCTTTGCGATCTCCGCGGCGACCCGCAGAAAAAGGCCGTCGGTGAACTTCATGATGTTTGCCTTGTGGACGGCCGTGACCTTGCGCCGTCCGTGGGAGCGGGCGTAGTTGAAGGCGAACTTGACGATTCGCGCGCTGGCCGTGATCGAGATCGGCTTGATGCTCAGGCCCGAGTCGGGCCGGATCGGCTTGCCGGTCGCGGCACTGATCTCCTTGATCATTCGCTCCGTCTCGGGCCTGCCTTCCTCGAACTCGATCCCGGTGTAGATGTCCTCGGTGTTCTCGCGAACGATAACCAGGTCGATGTTGTCGTAGCGGGAGCGCACCCCCGGATAGGTCTTGCACGGCCGGACCAGCGCGTAGAGGTCGAGATCCTTGCGCAGGGCGACGTTGACCGACCGGATGCCTTTGCCAATCGGCGTCGTCAGCGGCCCCTTGATCGCCACCTTGTTGCGGCGGATCGACTCCAGGACATGTTCCGGCATCGGAGTGCCCTCTTTCTCCATCACGGCGAGGCCGGCGTTCTGGACGTCCCAATCGAATTGGACCCCGGTCGCCTCTAGCACCCGCCGGGTTGCCTCGCTGACTTCCGGACCGACCCCGTCGCCCGGGATCATCGTGACGCGATGGACAGCCAAAACGTTCCTCATCGTAGCAGCGGTCCATTGCTATCCTTACTTATGTGGCGCAGGCCGGGCTGCGAAGCAGCCCATTCGAGACTCGGGCCCAGAGCCCGATCGCCCAGGCAAACTACAGGCTCTGGATCGAGCACGCACGCGCCGAGAACCGTCGCGAGCTGGAACGGCTGGTTGCGACCCTGCACGAAGACTGCGAGTACGAGGTGGTGCCGCTCGGTCAGCATTGGCGCGGCAAGGATGAGGTCCGGGAGTTCTACCGCGGCCTCTGGCGCGGGATCCCAGACGTCAAGCTGACCTTGCTGAACCGAATCGACGCCGAGGACTGCATCGTCGAGGAGTCGGAGGTCTACGGCCGGATGGACGGGCCGCTCTTCGGCGTCGAGCCCAGCGGCCGCGAGCTCCGCTATCGGGTCGTCATCTTCTTCCCGGTGCGCGATGGGCTGTTCACCGGCGAGCGGGTCTACTTCGACGTCGCCGAATTCGCCCGCCAGGTGCCGGCGGCCCGGTCGCTGCTCGCATGAAGATCGGCGTTCCGAAGGAAAGCCTTGCCGGCGAGCGCCGCGTCGCGCTCGTTCCGGAAGCGGCGCGCGGCCTGGTGAAGG